>NZ_CP060010.1:1951401-2276634 GCF_017798205.1 Cognatishimia activa
ATGCGCAAGGGGGCGATAAACAAAGAGGTCGCCTTCTTCGTTAACGAGCTTTGGCGGCATTGTCGCCAAACGGCCTCCGTGAAAGAGGTTCATAAAGAAGGTCTCGAGAATGTCATCGCGGTGATGGCCCAAAACGACAGCCGAGCAGCCTTCTTCGCGCGCGATCCTGTAGAGGTTGCCGCGCCGAAGCCTTGAGCAGAGCGCACAATATGTGCGGCCCGCCGGCACCTTGTCTTTTACGATGGAATAGGTGTCCTGATATTCAATCCGGTGCTCAACGCCCATGCGTTCCAGAAATTCAGGAAGGACGGTGGCTGGAAAGCCCGGTTGTCCCTGATCAAGATTGCAAGCAAGGATATCGACAGGCAACAGTCCACGCCATTTGAGCTCGTGCAGTACGGCCAAAAGCGTGTAGCTGTCTTTGCCACCTGACAAGCAAACCAGCCAGCGTGCGCCACGTTCTATCCATCCGTATTGTTCGATCGCTTCGCGCGTATAGCGCACGATCCGTTTGCGCAGCTTCTTGAAGCTCGCGGATGATGGCGCGCCGGCAAACAGTGGGTGAATATCGTCTTTATCTTCGTCAAGCATGTGCCGCATATGCCAAAGTTTCATTGCTGAGAAAAGCAGGAAACACAGCGGTTGCTAAGAGTGCCAAGACGTACCCCTCGATCTGGGTGATTGGAGACTTAAATGAACCGCGAACTGCTAGGTCGTCTTTTGCTGTCGGTCTTTGACGCAATATACGTGATCAACCTCGTATCGCGCCCCGATCGCTTGCGGGACATCAAGGTCCAGCTGTCGCGGTTGGGTTTGAGTTTCGACGACCCGAAGGTGGTTTTGTTTCCTGCCTCGCGGCCAGTCACCTCCGGCGATTTCCCGACGCGCGGCGCGAAAGGATGCTTCGAAAGCCATTTAGCAATATTGCGAGACCTTGAAACGAGAGGGCTAAACCGCGTTTTGATCCTCGAAGACGACGCGGACTTTTCAAGCAATATAGACGAAATACTTTTCCCGCTGCTGAGAGATCTTTCCCAGAGCGAATGGGACATATTCCTGGGGTATCCGCCGGATGGCTTTCGGCCTTCGAACTCAGGACTTGCGCGGCTTCCTGCTGATGTGCCGTCTGTTAAGCTTCACTGCTATGGCGTCACAAAGGACGCCGCCCATTTAGCAGTTCCATTCCTGGAGAAAATTTACATGCGACCTGGAGGCCATCCCCTCGGAGGCGCAATGCATGTGGATGGCGCCTACAATTGGTTTCGAAAAGCATATCCCGACGTAAGAACGCTTATATCCATGACGCCAATTGCACATCAGAGGTCATCTAAAACCGACATACATCCGCTGAGTTGGTTTGACCGGTGGCCCATCCTGAAAGATGCGACAAAGTCTCTAAGACGGCTTCGTGTTGCTTTAAATTCGACCAAGCTCTTTTAGCTGACGCTGCAGGCTGGTGGCTTCGGGCGCTCCAATATCCAACGCAAAGACATAGGCATGCGTGAGATAGAATGCTTTAGCGTCTATCGCTGCGGCGCATTCCGCCGCCTCAGTATAGAGCGCGACCAGAGCGGGTTTGTCGTCCCGCTCGTGCGCTTTCAAAAGCCGCGCGTCTAAGGTGCTCATTCCGCCGCGATTTTCTGGCGACGTTTGGCGATTTTCTCGGCGACCCATTGGTGGAACAGATGGGTCGGCCCGTCCATCGCAGGTGAGAACCGTCCGCCGTCAAAACCCGGCGCATGGCGGCCGCGCTGCATGCCTTCGACCACAAAGACGTCCTCTTCAAAGACCACTTTCCACTGCGCCGCGTTTTTGGCGCGCAGGGCCTCATCGGTGTCCTCTTCGGAATAATAGAGGTGAATATGTTCCGCCGTCTGATCCATGGCCTTGGGTTCCAGAATAATCGCGAACGCATGATCGCGCTGGGCGCCGAGCATCACATTGGGGAAGACTGTGATATATTCCGCGCCTTCGTTCCATTTGTCTGAAAGCCCAGGAAAATCCGGGAAGACCTCACCGTTCTCGCCTTCGATCTGACGATAGACCAAGGTGCCTTGGCCGGAGTATTTGCCGGGCTCTTCGATATTATAGTGATCCTCAAGGCGGGAATAGCTGTTTAGGCCGGGGTGCACCCAAGGCAGGTGATAGCTCTCGCAATAGTTCTCGACTGCGAGTTTCCAGTTGGTTGCGACGTCCAGACGAAAATAGCTGCCCTCACCGCCATGAATATGCGGGCTGTCAAATTCGGACCAGCGGGCCATGAGGTCGGCGTTCACCTCTTCAAAGGGTGCAGCAGTTCCGGAAAGGTTCACGAAGACGACATCACGCCAGATGTAGCTGGGCACTTCGATCAGACCTAAAGTGCTGCGGTCCATATCGTCATGGGTGTTCATGCCGGGGCCGCCCACATGCGGCGTGGCGACCAGTCGGCCATCCGTGCCGTAGCACCAGCTGTGATAGGGGCAGCGGATCGCGCCTTCGATCTTGCGAGGCTCGCTGACAAGGATCATGCCGCGATGGCGGCAGATGTTGTGAAACACACGCACTGTGCCTTTCTTGTCGCGCAACAGCAACAGCGGCGCGCCGAGGAATTCGATGGGTTTGGCGTCTCCGGGCTCTGGCACATCGGCGGCAACCGCAAGGCCTGACCATTGCTCATAAAGCAAAGCATCTCGCTCCTCGGCAAAAACCCTGGGATCGGTGTAATGGGCATTTGGCAAACCGTTCGCCTTGGCAATCGGGCGGGCTACGCCTGAGATGTCTGTGACCATAGCTGCGTCCTCCGTCGCTGGTGGGATAATGCTACGCCCGAAATCGCCCGACGCAAAATATCATGGCGACAGGAGTTTTCTCACAGCGACATCAAACGCCTGTTTCTGGCCCCTGTGTGAGGCCTGAAACGGATCAGAACGGTTTGTCCCACCAATGCTGAGTCGTCGGAAACTTTGGCGGCAGGCCAACGTCCTGACGCAGATGATCTGACAGCACTTGCGTCGCGTCGGGCCTGCGAGGCGCGGGTTTCAGCGCTTCTTTGATCAGAACGATAACAATCCGCCTCAGGCCGAATTGCTGGATCAAATGCGCCAGCATCAGTTGCAGGTCCTGCAGCGGGGACGGGTTTTCAGTACGAGTCATGGGTTTTGTCGCCTCGTGCGGCGATCCTCTATCAATGGTGAAAATGGGAGTCCGGGTGTGGACGAAAGATCAGATTTTGGTCTGAGAATGGTTCAAACGAGAGAAGGGGAAAGGCGGATTAAACCGCGTTGCGCCATGTCCCGCCGGTAAAGCCGATTAGACGGTGGCGATAACGTGCTGCGATAGACATGGTACGCCTCCTCTGGCTTAGCGTTGAACTGACGCTGTTATAGGCGGCGCTGGGTTTTTTGATAGTGGGGATTTCCTGTACCCCCGAGACCTCAGTCTTTCGTCGCGGAATTGCAACAGCCCTTTGAGTGGGTGTCGGTGCCCGGCACAGGATCATAACCACTGCTGCCCCAAGGGTGGCAGCGCCCGATACGGCGCAGGGTCAAGAGGCTGCCTTTGATGCCCCCGTGTTTTTCCAAAGCCTCAAGCGCATAGGCGGAACAGGTCGGCTGATAGCGGCAATTATGCCCGACCCATGGGCTAAAGATCAGCCTATAGGCGCGCACGGGCAGGGCGGCGATATGGGCGAGCGGGCTCATGTGCGACTCTCATGCAGCTTTTTCAAAGCATAGATAAGGTCGCGTTTGAGCTCTTCAAAGGGGCGGGCGGCGGTGACCTCGGCGCGGCCGATCAGGACATAGTCCCATCCCGCGTGACCTTTTTGGGGCAAGATCGCCCGCGCGGCCTCACGCATACGCCGTTTTGCGCGATTACGCGCGACTGCGTTGCCGACTTTCTTGGAGCAGGTAAAGCCCACGCGCACAGCCTGCGGATCATGCGGCTCGCCGTCGCGGCGTTTGCGCGCCTGAACCATCATGGATTTCGTGCCCTGCCGACGAGCGCGCGACGCCGCCACAAAATCCTTGCGGGTTTTAATGACGTTCAGACATGACGAAGCCGCCGGAGGGGTCTCCCCCGTTGTGGCTGAGCCATCTTTGGGGGCCTCCGGCGGCGTCATATTCTTTACCTAAAGGCTGAGGCTTACGCGCTCAGCGCCTTGCGGCCACGTGCACGACGTGCGTTCAGGATCTTGCGACCAGCTTTCGTAGCCATACGCGCACGGAAGCCGTGGCGGCGCTTGCGAACCAGGTTGCTAGGTTGGTAGGTGCGTTTCATCGCTCCGTCTCCGTACTTATTAAGGGGCCTGCGCCGACTCACATCGGGCTGACGTTCTATTCGAAGCCCTGCCTATAGGGGTGGCTTGGGGGGAAGTCAAACGCCGATCCCCGGTTTTGCAACAAAAATGCTGCGGTCGGGGGTGGGAATGTTTCAATTCCATTACAATATGGCCGCTTTCATCACAGAAGACGTGATCAAGTTCAAGCGCCTGTGAACACCCTTTCGATCTTGCGCACTAAAGGACATCTTGGGGTCACCCGAAGCCAAGAGATAGGTAAGATGTCAGATATGAGTGAAGCCCCAAAGTCCGGATTGGCCAAGCGCCTGCCGTTGATCGCAATTCTTGTGGTGGCCGCAATCGGAGCCTTTACCCTGCGCGACTATCTCACCTTTGAAACCCTGCGCGACAACCGCGAGGCCCTGCTGGCCTTCCGCGATGCGAACTACTTCGCAACTGTGGCTGTCTTTATGTTGGCCTATGTAGTGATCGTGGCCTTCAGCCTGCCCGGCGCGACCATCGCAACGCTCACGGGTGGCTTTCTCTTCGCGACCTTCCCGGGCGCATTGTTCAACGTCACCGCAGCCACTATCGGCGCGATCCTGATCTTTATGGCCGCACGTTGGGGTCTTGGCGAACGGCTCGCGGCCAAGATGGAAGGCTCTGAGGGCGCGGTGAAGAAAATCAAAGACGGCATTGATGAAAACCAATGGTCAATGCTGTTCCTGATCCGCCTTGTGCCAGCAGTGCCGTTCTTTGTGGCGAACCTTGTCCCCGCGCTCGTGGGCGTGCCGCTCAACCGCTTTGCCATCTCGACCTTCCTCGGCATCATCCCGGGCGGCGTGGTCTATACCTCTGTCGGCGCTGGCCTTGGCGAAGTCTTCGCTCGCGGCGAAACCCCGAACCTTGGCATTATCTTTGAACCTCAAATCCTGCTGCCGATCCTTGGCCTCTGTGCCCTCGCAGCGCTTCCTATCGTCATCAAAGCCCTGCGCAGCCAAAAGGACTGATCCCGATGAAACACATTAAAACTGATCTTCTCGTCATTGGAGCGGGTTCTGGCGGGCTGTCCGTCGCAGCAGGCGCAGTCCAGATGGGCGCAGATGTAACCCTGCTTGAGGGCCACAAAATGGGCGGAGACTGTCTGAACTTTGGCTGTGTGCCCTCAAAGGCACTGATCGCCAGCGGCAAAGCGGCCTGGGGTCAGGCGCATGCCTCAAAGTACGGTGTGGCGGATGTGGTGCCTCAGGTGGACTACGCCGCTGCGAAGGATCACGTCGCCGATGTCATCGCGGAAATCGAGCCCAACGACTCGGTGGAGCGTTTTGAAAGCCTCGGTGTGCGGGTCATTCAGGAATATGGCGAATTCGTCTCGGACCGTGAGGTTAAAGCCGGCGACACGCTGATTAAGGCCCGCCGTGTTGTGATTTCGACCGGCTCCTCGCCTTTCGTTCCGCCGATCCCCGGTTTGGACACTGTGCCCTATCAAACCAATGAAACGCTGTTTGAACTGCGCGAGCAGCCAAAGCACCTCTTGGTGATCGGCGGCGGCCCCATCGGCATGGAAATGGCGCAGGCGCATCGTCGTCTTGGATCCGAGGTCACAGTCATCGAAGGTATGAAGGCGCTGGGCAAGGATGATCCGGAACTGGCCGCGATCGTTCTGGAAAACCTGCGCGCAGAAGGTGTTCAGATCGAAGAGGGCGCTTTGGTCTCTGAAGTGCGCGGCAAAGAGGGCGCGATTGAGGTCGAAGTCCAAGACGGCCGCGTCTTTAAAGGCACCCACCTATTGATGGCGGCAGGTCGCAAACCCAATATCGACAAGCTGAATCTTGAGGCCGCAGGCATTGAGACCACCCGCACCGGCATCAAGGTTGACGCCGGCATGCGCACCAGCAACCGTCGCGTCTACGCCATTGGTGATGTCGCGGGCGGCCTGCAATTCACCCATGTGGCCGGATACCATGCGGGCCTCATCATCCGCTCCGCGCTCTTTGGCCTGCCTGCCAAAGAACGCACCGACCATATCCCTTGGGCCACCTACACCGAGCCAGAAATGGCCCAAGTCGGGATGACGGAAGCGCAAGCGAGAGACGCGCACGGCGACGCGCTCGAAGTCGCGCGCTTCCACTACACCCACAACGACCGCGCCATTGCGGAACGCAAAACCAAAGGCCTGATCAAAGTCATGGTCGTCAAAGGCCGCCCTATCGGAGCCTCCATTGCAGGCTATCAGGCGGGTGAACTCATCAACCTCTGGGCGCTCGTGATCGCCAACAAACTGAAAATGTCCGCCGTCGCCAATATGGTCGCACCCTATCCCACGGTCGGAGAGTTGAATAAACGTGCCGCAGGTGCTTATTTCTCTCCAAGACTATTTGAAAACCCTAAGGTGAAATCAGTGGTGCGCTTCGTGCAGCGCTGGCTGCCTTAAGGCCCACGGCAAGGACCCGGCGGCGCATATGCTTAGAACCCTCTCAGGACGGTTTCTCATTCTGACCATCATCTTTGTGATGGTGGCAGAAGTCCTGATCTTTGTGCCGTCGATTGCGCGGTTCCGTGAGGACTATCTCTTGTCGCGTCTTGAGCGCGCCCAGATCGCGTCGCTGGCCTTGCTGGCCGACGATATGATCAGCAAAGAGCTTGAGACCGAGCTGTTGCGCAACGCCGAGGTCTATAACGTCGTGCTCAGACGCGACGAGGTGCGCCAGCTGATGCTCAGCTCAGAGATGCCAGCGCCTATTCAGGACACATTCGATTTGCGTGATCCTTCCGCGTGGACGTTGATCTACGACGCGATGGCGCGCCTGTTTAAGCCAGAGCCCGAAGTCATCCGCGTCATAGGCGCACCGGTCCTTGAGGCCGGCTTGCTTATCGAAGTCACGATCTGGACCAAAGACCTGCGCAACGCCATGGTGGATTATGGGCTAAACATTCTGATCCTCTCCGCTGTGATCTCGATCTTCACGGCGTCCTTACTGTTTGTCGCTGTGCGGATGATCCTGGTGAAGCCCATCAAAGGCGTCGTCGGCTATATGCAACGCTATGCCGCCGCGCCCGAGGACGCCCGCCGTATTATTCAGCCCGGCGCAGGGGTTGAAGAGCTGCGCGAAGCAGAAGTGGCGCTGCAGACGCTTCAGACTGAACTGACTGCGGCTTTGAAGCAGCGTGAACGCTTGGCTCAACTCGGCGGCGCCGTCGCTAAAGTCAGCCACGATCTGCGCAATATTTTGACGTCGGCTCAGCTGTTCACCGACCGCATCGAGATGTCCGAAGACCCGACGGTTAAACGCATGGCCCCCAAGCTCGTGAACTCGATCACACGCGCGGTGCATCTTTGCGAAAGCACGCTGGCATTCGGGAAAGCCGAGGAGCCAGCCCCTAAATTGACGGATGTGCCCATCTCCGACGTGGTTCAGGATGTGGTGGAATCTGAAAGCCTCGCCATCGGTGATTTTGATCTGAAACTCACCAACAAAGTGGCTCAAGGCGCGTTGGTCATGGCCGATGCCGAGCAGCTCTACCGCGTGATCCACAACCTAGTCCGCAACGCGCGACAAGCGATTGTCGCCGCAGGGCAGGCAGGCGAAATCACGATTTCGCTCGATGATGCCACAGACCATAGCCTCATCCGCGTCAGTGACACTGGCCCTGGTCTGCCACCCAAAGCGCTCGAGCATCTTTTCAAGCCATTTCAAGGCGGTATGCGCAAAGGCGGCACCGGTCTTGGCCTTGCGATTTCCTCTGAGCTGATCCGAGGTCATGGCGGCGAGCTGACCCTTGAGAAGAGTGATGAAAGCGGCACGGTCTTCAAAATCTTTCTGCCAAAGGGCGACGCGGCAGAAATCTGAAAAAAGTCACTTTTTGCGCTTGCGAGTCGCGCAGCTTAGGATTAAACCGCCCCTCACACCGCGCTCTGGTAGCTCAGCTGGATAGAGTACTTGACTACGAATCAAGGGGTCGGGGGTTCGAATCCTCCCCAGAGCGCCATTTTCCCAAAATAGCTGATGCTAAGCCTGAACTAGTTCTCATGCGGATCGCCATCGTGCTTACGTTTGCAAGGCATGCGCTCCAGTCGGGCAATTCACGGGGAGCCGCAAACATCCGCTACCCCACCTGACTCCCCTGACCGAAAACCTCCTCAATCCTCACGAAATGCCTTGTTGAAGTAATCAACAAGCGGTTTTGTCAGATAGTTTAGGGGAGAGCGCTCAGAGGTCTTAATAAAAGCTTCCACAGGCATACCGGGGAGTAGCTCTTGACCCTCAAGCTTTTCCAACTCGCCACTCAATGGAAGCAACTCTGCCTGATAATAGGACAACCCCGTGCGCTCGTCGGTGAAAACGTCAGCCGACAGTCGCGTAACCTGTCCCATGATTTCAGGCGTAAACCTCTGATCAAAAGCCGAGAACCTAAGCGAGACCTCTTGGCCAACATGAACTTGGTCTATGTGGATCGACTCGATGCGGGACGAAACGACCAATGGCTGGTCTTGAGGGATCACGAACATGATTGGTTGCGCCGGGGATATGACGGATTGGACTGCGAAAATTTGGCTGTCATAGATGACTCCGGAAACAGGCGTACGGATTTCCAGTCGCGCAAGGGTTTCAAGCAATGCCAAGCGGCGCTCTGACAGTTCCAACTCTTGGTGCCCGATCTCGCGCAGGCTGGTGATGGCCTCTTCGCGGGTCTGGGTCTGGAGCCTAAGTTTTTGAATTTCCAAACCGGCGATCTCGCCTTTCAGCAGGGCAATATTAGACTGAAAGCTTCCAATCTCCCCCTTAAGACGAGAATGCTCCCGCCGTTGCGCAATCAGGCGGTTTGCCTGCGTCAGGCCTTTGTCAAAAAGCGCTTGAATGTCAGAGAGTTCTTCCGCGACGAGGACCTCTTGTTCTTTGAAGGCGCTCAGTTGGGATTGCGCGCCTTGAATTTGGTTGGACGCCTGAAGGATTTGTTCTTCAAGCTGCGCCGTTTCCTGTTCAAGCGCGTCTTTGCGCGCATGGAAAAGGCGCTCTTGGCCTTTCAAAAGCTCGGTAAATTGTGCGTTTTCGCGAAAGCCTTTCGTGGGGTCGTCCCCAAAGGAAAGGCTCTCAGCATCGTCGCGTTCGGCAACCAATCGCGCGCGGCGGGCGAAAAGTTCAAACAGCTGACCTTCGACGATGGCCAGTTCCGAGGTCAAAAGCGTATCATCCAGATGCAGCAGAACGTCTCCGGCGTCCACATGATCTCCGTTTTTGACATGAATATCACCGACGACTCCTCCTTCTGGATGCTGGATGACTTGGCGGTTGCTTTCTACTTGGATCATACCCGAGGAAACCACGGCACCAGATATTTTGGCGTTGACGCTCCAAACACCCAACCCGCCGACAAGGCCGAGGATTGCCAGATAGCCAATCGAAAGCGGCAAGCGCGCGGTCCAAGTTTTTGTCGGGCGTTCCTGCGCGCTCATGCGGTTGCTCCTTGACGCAGAGATTGCTGGACCTTGTCTTTGTTTTTCAGGCTGGATTGCAGCACTTCGTCGCGTGGCCCGTCGGCCTTGATGCGTCCGGCGTCAATCACGACCAAACGGTCGCATTCCGCGATGGCCATTGGACGGTGCGTCATGATGATGACCGTGCGATCTGTCGATTTAAAGCCGCGAACAGCCTTGTTGAGGGCCTCAGACCCTTCGGCATCAAGCGCCGAGTTTGGTTCATCCAGCACCAGTAAAACCGGATCGTCATATAGGGCGCGCGCAAGGGCGATGCGTTGTTTTTGACCGCCTGAAAGCTGACTGTCCTGGCCGTGCACGATGGTTTGATACCCATCTGGCAGGGACAGGATCATGTCATGAGCATTGGCGCGTTGGGCGGCCTCAACGACTTTTTCGTCGTCAGGAGTTTCGGACATACGCGCGATGTTTTCGGCAATCGTTCCGCTGAAAAGTGTCACGTTTTGAGGTAGATAGCCGACGTATTTGCCGAACTCGTCCAAGTCGTATTGGGTGAGTGTCGCGCCTCCCAAACGGACCTCGCCATTTGCTGGCTGGATAATCCCCATCAAGGTTTTTGCAAGTGTCGACTTGCCAGAGCCGCTCTTGCCAATGATGCCAACGACGCTTCCCGCAGGGATGTCTAAATTGATGCCCGAAAGAACGGGCTGACTGGTGTCTGGTGCAAAAACGCCAAGGTTTTTCATTGCAACCCGCGCTGCAGGCCGCGGCAGGCTTACGGCGGGTGCTTCCGGCGGTGTTGCGCGCAAAAGGCCGCCCAACTCTCGCCAGCCGGCGAGAGACCGTACGACGACTGGCCACTGCCCTATGGTTTGTTCAATCGGTGCCAAGGCGCGGCCCAACAGGATGGATCCGGCGATCATCGCTCCGGCTGTCATTTCGCCCTGCAAAACCAGCCAGGCACCAACAGCCAACATTGTGGACTGCAGAAACATGCGAAAGGCCTTTGTCATAGCAGAGAACAGCCCGGTCCAATCACTTGCGCCCATCGTCTGGTCCAACCCGTTTTCTCGCAGACCATGCCAGCGATTGGCCACAGCTGTTGTCATGCCTTGAGCACGAATTAATTCCGCGGAATGACGTGCTTGATCGGCGAAACTATGGGCTTGTTGTGAGGCGGATTGCGCCTCTGCGGTTTTGGCGCGGGTCAGCCAGTTGTTGAGCAGAGTAACAATGATCAAAAGCCCTCCACCCGCAACGGCCATCCATCCGAGGACCGGATGAAAGACAAAAATTGCAGCGACAAACAGCGGTGTCCAGGGCACGTCAAACAGAGCGAGCATCGCTGGAGAGGTGAGCGTCGCTTGAATTGTCTCAAGATCACGCAGGCCTGCGACCGGTGAATTGCGAAACTTAGGGTTCAGCGACTGCTTAAGGACTGCGCGAAAAACCCGGTCATCCAGAGAGGTCTGAAAGCGGGCCCCAAATCGTGCGAGAACGCGACCGCGTGCGTAATCCAAGATCCCCATAAGGCCAAAGAGCACCGCCACCAGAACAAAAAGCGCAACCAAGGTTTCCTCGGATCGCGAGCCAAGAACGCGGTCATATACCTGCAGCATGAACAGCGGGCCAGTTAGCATGAGGAGGTTCACGAAGACACTGAAAACAAAGACAGAACCGAGCAATCCAGAGGCCTTTCGGCGCGCCATGACCAACTCTGCTTTACCCAATTTGCTCATTGCCAATGCTCCAGACTAAACGACGTCAAATCCGTATGTGTCCGAATCTCTATACGGAGGAAATCGGGCGCGACAAAGCTCAATTTCTAATGGCCCAGCGCGATTGCCCGCAAAAACCCGCGTACCAAAAACGAACAGACCGCGCCGTTTTCGCCCCGCTGATGGATGCCGAATTCGGTCACTTGCAGACCCATTTCGGACGTCCGAAAACTGCGACTTGCCGCGGCTACGGTCTTTGTGAAACACTCCGCTGAACGTTAGGAGTTGTACTTCATGGCCTACAACCGAGGTTATGCCTTCTTGATCGCCTCGGTGTTTGCCTGGCTGCTGACCTTGGTATTGTTGGTCCAGACATTTCTGGTGTCCCCCTACATTGGTGGGGTGTTTCAAGCCAATGTCGGCGCAGGTTCAATCGTCCTTTTGCAGTCCGTACCAGATGGGCCAATCGAGGCCTCGGGGCTTGTGCCAGGCACGCAGGTTGTAGCCGTAGCAACAGCCGATGGCAGGCGTCTTGATTTGACCGGGCGAGAGGCCATCCTGGGGCGGCACGAGACCGCGAATTTCTCGATCTATAACCAAACGCTGAATGACAAAGAGCGGTTCTGGGACGTGCTCAATGAAGGCCCGTTCGACCTGATTGACGAGTACGGGCGGGCCTATCCGGTAACGCCAATTCAATCCCCTAAATTGACCGACATCGATTTTGAAACCCTGTTGAAAATGATCTTGGCCTTGGTCGTAATCATGGTGGCCGTCGGCATCTGGGTGTTTGCGCCGCCGAGCTATGCGGTGACGATGCTTGCAATCAGTGGCCTGGGGCTTTCCGTCAATATGATCTGTGGCGCGTTTCTGGCGCTAAGCGAAGTAACGATTGCGCCGGGGATCTTTCATGGAGTCATTTCTTTGGCCTCCTGGGGCGGGGCCAGTTTCTCTTTTGCGCTGCTGACGGTGATCTGGCATTTCCCCAGGCGGATTACGCGCGTGCCCGTGGCCGAGATTCTGTTCTGTATCGGCATTTTGTTGCAGTTGAACATCATGTTTCAATGGCAAGAGTTGCCGTTGAATTCTTTCGAGATCGCCCACCTCTTACCCGCCCCCGTTGCGGTTTTCGCAAGCGCAGTTCAGTGGTTCAATACACGCGGTAGACCAGTTGAGCGGGCGTCGGTTATTTGGTTCTCGCTGACGATCTATGGGTTGGTGACACTCGTTTTGGTGCTCTATTCGATCCCGGTTGTATTCGACACGCCGCCGATCCTTGGCCCCGCCATGGCAAATGTCTTGCTGGCGTTAATTTTCTTTGGCATCGCTTTGGGAACCTTGCGCTATCGTTTATTTGATGTGCATTGGATCTGGCTGCGGGTCTTGGTCTGGGTTTTTGCCGGGTTCCTTGTCCTCGCAGTTGATCTGGCCTTGGCCTATTTGCTCAATCTGAACCAACTCCAGATTCTGCCGCTTGCGCTGTTGGTAGCAGGCTGGGTGTATTTTCCTATTCGGAATCGAATGATCGAATGGCTGTTTGGCGACAAAGTCATTCAAGTGAGCGACCATATTCCGGAGTTGCTCGAGCGGTTTAGTTCAGTGCGCAATCAGGACGAAATCGACGGGCGCTTTGTGAGCTTCCTCCAACAAATCTTCAAAGCGCAAGAGGTCGCTTCGATCGATCCTATTGCACTGGAACAGTCCAAGGTCGAGAACCATGGGCTGTTTTTGCGGGTGCCGATGGTCACAAAAGGGCGTTCGATGAAGCTTGTTGGGAAGGCCAATGGGCGGCAGTTGTTTTCCGGAGCGGAAAAGAAAGCCGCGGACAGTTTTTTGCGGCTGGTGCGCTCTATCCAAGACGGAAATCATCGCGAAATCCAGCGACTGGACGAAGAACGGCGCCGCATAACGCGAGATCTTCATGATGACGTGGGTGGTAAGCTGCTCACCATGATCTACCAAGCCCCGAACGAGAAATCAGCCGAACAGGCACAAGAAGCACTGCAGGCTCTCAAAGAAACGGTGGCGGTTCTTGAGGATGCACAGGAAACGAAATTCGAAAACGCTTGGGCCGTCCTGTATGAAGAGATGTCAGAGGTTTTGCCCAACATTCAATTCGTGAACGAGCATGCCGCGCATCGGGTTCTGTCGTCACGGGAATACGTGAACCTAAAGCGGATTGTTCAAGAGCTTACGTCCAACGCGATGAAATATGCGGTGCCTGGATCTCTGGTGGTCACAACAGGCAGCACTGATAACGATGACATCGTCCTGCGTTTTCAGAACGACGTTGCCAAGCGCCCCGATACCTCGCTGAGTGGGATGAGAGGGCTGACAAACATTAAATCACGGGCCTCTGAAATGGGGGGAACTGTTGAAATAGTGATGCCGTCAGAGGAACGGTCGGAGTTCGCGATAAAGATCACCTTGCCCGCTGAGCCAACTCCGTAGATGGCTTAAACCAGGCCCGCGCGTTCGGCAAAGATTGCAGCTTCGCTTCGGCTAGAGATCTCTAGTTTTTCATAGATCTTGCCAATATGGGTGGCGACGGTATGGCGGGAAATTTCAAGAAAGCCCGCGATCTCGGGACGCGAAAACCCACGTGACAAAAGCACGAGAACTTCGGTCTCCCTTTCGGTCAGCACATCGACCCTGATGTCATCGGCATCTGCGACCTTAGGTTCCTGACCGGGTACGATCCGTTGATCATTGACCATCGCGATGAGCTTGCTCGTGATCGAAGGCGTAATAGCCGGACGACCGTCTCGTATACCAATAAAATTCTCGGTGAGTTCCTCGATGCTTCGGTCTTTAAGAAGATATCCCTGCGCACCATTGGCCAGGGCTCCCGCTAAATGAACTCCCTCGTCGTGAATGCTGGCGATAACGACATAGGCCTTGGGATGTATGGCGAAAATCTCCAGAAGAAAATCTTCACCGGACCCGTCAGGCAGGCTCAGATCCAAAACAATCAGGTCAAACGCGCGCTTTGCGATAATTGGGCGAGCTGCACTAAGAGTAGAGGCCGCGACGATCTCTGGCGATACAAATGCCCGGTTCAACACTTCGGTTAAACGATGCCGGGCGCCTTCGTGGTCTTCTATGAGCAATATAGACTGCATGGTCTCTGCATACGTTATTGTTTCCAAATCGCACTCGTTCACCTGAACTATATCCCCCCCTCAAGTGACGGATATCGCGACTCTTATCCTACTTCTAAACTTTCGTTGACGTTTGGGAAGGCGTCGCGCTCGTTTTCGAAATTTAGGCGTCGAAAGACGCAATTGTGCACATCGAGCCAATAGGGGCGGCTCGTTTCAGGGGATGAAGATTAATGGCAAATTCTGGTTTTGACAAAGTACGCGACATGCGCGGTGACAACGATATTGACGTTGGTGACGGCGGCAGCCGCATTACAACAGGTAATGGCGACGACACGATCACAGCCGGCAATGGTTACGATAAGATCAAGGCTGGCGGCGGCGACAATCAGATTTCCGTTGGAGATGGCGGCAGCAGTATTTCCACCAATGGCGGCGATGACACGATCACCGCAGGTGACGGGTTTGATCGCATCAGCGCTGGCAACGGCGACAACGATATCAATGTCGGAGACGGCGGAAGCTTTATCAAAACCGGTCGAGGAGACGATCTGATCGTCAGCGAAGACGGGTATGATTTTATCTTTGCAGGCGACGGTAACAACGAGATTGATGCGGGCGACGGTGGGTCGTTCATAAAATCGGGATCTGGTGACGATACAATCACCACCGGCGAAGGCTATGATAAGATCTTCGCAGGGAATGGAAACAACGAGATTAGCACTGGTGACGGTGGATCCTTCGTTCAAACCGGCAGCGGTGACGATACGATTGAAACCGGGGATGGCTGGGATTTTGTCCACGCAGGAAACGGCAACAATCAGGTAGATATTGGCGATGGCGGTGGGATGGTTCTCACTGGTTCGGGCGACGACAACGTCACGATTGGCGATCAGGGCTTCGCCTTCGTCCACACCGGCAGCGGGGATGACCGCGTTACCGTTCAGATTGACGAGCACCTCTGCTTTGCAAAACTGCTCGGTGGGAACGGCGTTGATACGCTGGTTCTGGACATCAGCCTCGACACTTATAAAAACGAGTATTTCCAAGCGGAGATGGCATACTTCCTCGAGCATCGTGCACCTGATGGTCGCCCCTTCTATTTCCGCTCGCTCAACATTTACGTGCATAGTTTCGAGCAGGTGGAAGTCGTCGTCGATGGTGTATCCCTTGACCCAATCGATCTGGATGTTGTGGCCTCAGACGACGCCGTGACACTCAGCGAAGACGACGGCGCAGTTTTGTTTGGCTCGGTGGTTGACAATGACGACGTACCCAATGGTCTGGCTCAGGTAACTTTGATCCAAGGCCCTGTCGCAGGTGTCTTGGACTTGGCGCCTGACGGAACGTTCTCCTTTGACCCAAATGATGAATTTGAGTCTCTCGCAGAGGGTGAGGTCGCCGAGGTCACCTTTATCTACGAAGTCTCTGATCTGGACGGCGACACGTCTCAAGCAACCGCGACGATCTCAGTCATTGGCGATAATGATGCTCCATTCTTGGTTGCCGGAACTCTGGACGCGGCGGAAGACGGCGCGACCGTAGACATTGACCTGGCGTCTTTGGGCGATGACGTGGACAGCGACGATGACGGGTCCACCCTGACGTATTCCGTGACCAGCAACCCAAGCGAAGGCAGCGCAAGCATCTCTGGCACAACGCTGACTTTCGATCCGGGTGCCGATTTCCAAGACTTGGCCGTGGGCGAAACCCGCGATGTGACGATCCAAGTCACTGCTGAGGACGCCCATGGTGCGACGGCAGTAAACACAGTGACGGTGACCGTGACTGGCGCCAACGACGCTCCAACTCTTGCGGCGGCGCTTGCGTCTGCTGATGAAGACGGAGCGACGGTTGATGTGGACCTAGCGGCCCTAGGTGCGGATGTTGACAGCGACGATGATGGTTCCACCCTGACGTATTCCGTGACCGGCAACCCAAGCGAGGGCAGCGCAAGCATCTCTGGTAGAACGCTGACCTTTGACCCGGGCGCAGACTTCCAAGACTTGGCCGTGGGCGAAACCCGCGATGTGACGATCCAAGTCACTGTCGAGGACGCCCATGGTGCGACGGCAGTGAACACAGTGACGGTGACCGTGACTGGCGCCAACGACGCTCCAACTCTTGCGGCGGCGCTTGCATCTGCTGATGAAGACGGAGCGACGGTTGACGTGGATCTCGCAGCTCTGGGCGCGGATGTCGACAGTGACGACGACGGTGCAACGCTCACTTACAGCGTGACCGGCAACCCAAGCGAAGGCAGCGCAAGCATCTCTGGCACAACGCTGACTTTCGACCCGGGCTCTGATTTCCAAGACCTAGCGCTGGGCGAGACCCGCGATGTGACGATCCAAGTCACTGCCGAGGACGCCCATGGTGCGACGGCTGTGAACACGGTGACTGTGACCGTGACTGGCGCCAACGACGCTCCAACTCTTGCGGCAGCACTCGCTTCTGCCGATGAAGACGGCGCGACGGTTGACGTGGATCTCGCAGCCCTAGGTGCGGATGTCGACAGCGATGATGATGGTTCCACCCTGACGTATTCCGTGACTGGCAACCCAAGCGAAGGCAGCGCAAGCATCTCTGGTACAACGCTGACCTTTGACCCCGGTGCCGATTTCCAAGATCTCGCACTGGGTGAGACCCGAGAGGTAACGATCCAAGTCACTGCTGAGGACGCCCATGGTGCGACGGCAGTAAACACCGTGACCGTGACTGTCACCGGCACCAATGACGCGCCAGTTTCGCAGGCGATCAGCGGTGAAGTCGCCGAAGAAGGCACCAGCGCCGAAGCATTCTCGCTTGGAATCGCAGACAGCTCGACTGTGCCAAACGCAGGCCTTTTCTATGTTCTGGATTACGAAAACCAGAGCCTCACCGAGGTCTTCCGCGCGGTTGGCACCATCGACACGCCTTTGCAGGCCGCGCAAAGCCTGAATGTGACCAACGGCATGGTATTGTCTTTGAACGGCAACAACGCCGATTGGGGAGCCGTCGCGGCCTCCATCGTTGACGGTGTCGACACCTGGGCGGACCCCAACTTGTTTGAACTATCTGGGTACACCGGGAGCATGGTCGCCGATCCGCGTGGGTTCGTTTTGTATCGCGACAGCGTCTCCAACGCGACGCTGACAATTTCTGTGCCAGACGTAGAAACACCAGATGGTCCAACGACTTATGAGATTTCAGCAGAGATCGTTTCGTTCCAGGACAATCGTGTTGGGAATATTGACGTGGGCGCTGTGCAATTCACATCAGTTCCACAACCTGCGCCGGATACGGTGACTGTGTCCGCTGATTTCAGCGACGTGGACACAACCGACACACATAGCTTCAGCGTGGATACGTCAGGGACACAGGGAGAGGTCACAAATAACGGTGACGGCACCTTTACCTATTCGGCCAACGGAGCTTTTGAGCATCTGGCAGAAGGCGAAACCGCGACCGATACCTTCACCTACACGGTGAATGATGACAGCGGAGCGGCCAATGACAGCGCCACCGAAACCGCCACAATCACAATCACGGGAATTAACGACGTCCCGACTTTGGCCGAGGGTAGTATTGCCGCCAATGAGGACGGAGGTGCTGTTAATTTCGATCTGTCCGGCATAGGCGATGACGTCGACAGTGATGATGATGGCTCCACACTCAAGTATACCATCACAGGCCAACCGGGCGAGGGGATTGCCAGCATTTCCGGCGCGACTCTGACCTTTGATCCGGGCTCAGAATTCCAGGATCTCGGGCAGGGCGAAACCCGCAATGTGGTGATTCAGATTACTGCCGAGGACGCACATGGTGCGACGGCGCTGAACGATGTGACCGTAACCGTGACCGGTGTGAATGACGCTCCAACTCTGGCGGATGGGCTTGCATCTGCTAGCGAAGACGGCGCAACGGTTGATGTCGATCTCGCGGCTCTTGGCGCGGATGCGGACAGCGACGATGATGGGTCAACGTTGACTTATTCCATCACTGGCACCCCGAGTGAGGGAAGCGCGAGCATTTCTGGCACAACCCTGACCTTTGACCCGGGTTCTGATTTCCAAGACCTAGCGTTGGGCGAAACCCGCGATGTGACGATCCAAGTTACCGCCGAGGACGCCCATGGTGCGACGGCAGTAAACACAGTGACGGTGACCGTGACTGGCGCCAACGACGCTCCAACTCTTGCGGCAGCACTTGCGTCTGCCGATGAAGACGGCGCGACGGTTTACGTGGATCTCGCAGCCCTAGGCGCGGATGCGGACAGCGACGATGATGGGTCAACGCTGGCTTATTCCATCACTGGCACCCCGAGTGAGGGAAGCGCGAGCATTTCTGGCACAACCCTGACCTTTGACCCGGGTTCTGATTTCCAAGATCTCGCACTGGGCGAAACCCGCGATGTGGCAATCCAAGTCACCGCTGAGGACGCCCATGGTGCGACGGCAGTAAACACAGTGACGGTGACCGTGACTGGCGCCAACGACGCTCCAACTCTTGTGGCGGCGCTTGCGTCTGCCGATGAAGACGGCGCGACGGTTGATGTGGACCTCGCTGCTCTGGGCGCGGATGTCGACAGTGACGACGACGGCGCAACGCTCACTTACAGCGTGACCGGTCAGCCAAGTGAAGGCAGCGCGTCTATTTCCGGCACGACCCTGACTTTCGACCCGGGTGCCGATTTCCAAGATCTCGCACTGGGCGAGACCCGCGATGTGACGATCCAAGTTACCGCCGAGGACGCTCATGGTGCGACGGCTGTGAACTCCGTGACTGCGACCGTGACCGGTGGCAACGACGCTCCAACTCTTGCGGCAGCACTCGCTTCTGCCGATGAAGACGGCGCGACGGTTGACGTGGATCTCGCAGCCCTAGGCGCGGATGCGGACAGCGACGATGATGGGTCAACGCTGGCTTATGCCATCACTGGCACCCCGAGTGAGGGAAGCGCGAGCATTTCTGGCACAACCCTGACCTTTGACCCGGGTTCTGATTTCCAAGATCTCGCACTGGGCGAGACCCGCGATGTGACGATCCAAGTTACCGCCGAGGACGCCCATGGTGCGACGGCAGTAAACACCGTGACCGTGACTGTCACCGGCACCAATGACGCACCAGTTGCGCAGGCGATCAGCGGCGAAGTTGCCGAAGAAGGCACCAGCGCGCAGGCCTTCTCGCTTGGAATCGCAGACAGCTCGACTGTGCCAAACGCAGGCCTTTTCTATGTTCTGGATTACGAAAACCAGAGCCTCACCGAGGTCTTCCGCGCGGTTGGCACCATCGACACGCCTTTGCAGGCCGCGCAAAGCCTGAATGTGACCAACGGCATGGTATTGTCTTTGAACGGCAACAACGCCGATTGGGGAGCCGTCGCGGCCTCCATCGTTGACGGTGTCGACACCTGGGCGGACCCCAACTTGTTTGAACTATCTGGGTACACCGGGAGCATGGTCGCCGATCCGCGTGGGTTCGTTTTGTATCGCGACAGCGTCTCCAACGCGACGCTGACAATTTCTGTGCCAGACGTAGAAACACCAGATGGTCCAACGACTTATGAGATTTCAGCAGAGATCGTTTCGTTCCAGGACAATCGTGTTGGGAATATTGACGTGGGCGCTGTGCAATTCACATCAGTTCCACAACCTGCGCCGGATACGGTGACTGTGTCCGCTGATTTCAGCGACGTGGACACAACCGACACACATAGCTTCAGCGTGGATACGACGGGCACCCAAGGAGAGGTCACAAATAACGGTGACGGCACCTTTACCTATTCGGCCAACGGAGCTTTTGAGCATCTGGCAGAAGGCGAAACCGCGACCGATACCTTCACCTACACGGTGACCGATGACAGCGGCGGCACTTCGACTGAGACGGCAACCATCACCATCACAGGCCAGAACGACGCACCAGCCGCTGCGGCTATCGATGCTGGGACAGTGGACGAGGACGGCGGATCTCAGACGATTGATCTATTGGCGAGTGCGACGGACATCGACGGAGACAACCTGTCTGTGTCTGGCATTAGCGTTGTGGACGACATGGGCGTTGCTCTGAGCTTCACTGACAATGGCGACGGCACGATCTCGATTGATCCGATCCAATATGGCGAGGATCTGGGGCAGGGCGAAAGCCGCGTTGTCACAATCAGCTATGACATTGACGATGGCAAAACCACGGTCAGCAATACTGCGACGATGACCGTGACCGGCGTCACCAACAATATCGCGCCAACGGCACAAGATACGGCAGTTGCGCCAGAGGGCGCGGGTTTTGTCTTTGATGAAAACCCAGTTGTGACGTCGCAACAAGTGTCTACAACCGATCAATATCAGAGTGGATCTTATCAATACGACGCGAACAGTGACTATAATCCATCGGTCATTGCCATTGGCGACGGGGGGTACGCAGTTGCCTGGCGTGAGATTGACGCCGAATACTCAGGCACAACCAGAACATCGCAAACCGACCAGATTGCCGTACAGATTTACGGCGCAGATGATCAGCCTGTTGGTGCAAAGATGCTGTTTGGAGAAATTGATACCTCTTACAGCGGCGACACGGATGTAGACCGAGCCTATGAGTACAATCCCCGTATGGTCAGCATGTCTGACGGTGGCTTTGCCATGACGTGGGAGGGTGACTACCGTAGCTATTCCGGTACGACACAAACCCGGTACGAACGGGATATCTACGTTCAGGTGTTTGATGCGACTGGATCACCGACGAGTTCGGATCCAATCAAAACCTCACAAACTTTGTCGGTCACGAATGGCAACACAACGGCCTATGACGCATTCCAGGACTATCAGCCAGAGATCGCAGCATTGGCGGACGGCGGTGTTGCAGTCACCTGGCGCGGCACCCACTATGATGCGGCCGGGTCGACATTCGTGTCCGGGTCGCGTGAGCAAAACATCTATGTGCGCGCCTATGATGCAGATGGAACAGCCCGAGGTGCAGAAGTTTCGCTCGGGAGCGATGACAGGTCCCGGACAGGAGACGATATCGACCGGCACTACGACTATAATCCTCGTATTGCTGCTTCTGAGGACGGAAGTTTTGCGGTTGTCTGGTACGGTAGTTACAACACCTATTCCGGCACGACCTATACCGGGTCATCTAACGATGTGTTCATGCAGTTGTTTGATGCCGACGGTGCCGAGCAGGGGTCGGTTATCCAGGTTTCTCAAACGGTTGAATACCAAAGCGGTTCCGCGACCAATGACGCCTATAACGACAACAACCCTGAAATCGCAGCTCTTGCCAACGGAGGTTATGTCGTTGCTTGGAGTGGACGCCATGCCGAATACAGCGGCACGACGCAAGTGTCCTCGGAAGAAAACATCTGGGTGCGTGTCTATGATGCAGACGGGCAACCGGTTTCCGCGGAGCTTTCGCTGGGCGAAGTCGACACGTCGCGCTCATCGGACAATCTGGACCGTGCCTATGACTACAATCCAAAGGTCGCGGCAACCGCGGATGGCGGTTTTGTGGTTACCTGGTACGGAAACCATTATGCCTACAGCGGCACAACGGCCATCGAGTACACGCGCGACATTTTTGTTCAGAAGTTTGACGAGAACGGCGACGCCGTAACGAGTTTACAGCAGATCAGTGAAACCGGTTCGAGGACCACAGGCAACTATCAAGTCTATGATAGCATCGCAGATTCCGATCCTCAGATCACCGATCTTCTGGGCGGTGGCTTTGTGGTCGCATGGTATTCTAATCAGCAAACCTACAACGGTTCCACATTTGTCGAAAGCCAGCAGGTCGTTCAGGCCCAAAGGTTCGACGAAGACGGCAATGCAGTTGACGATTTGATTACGCTGGGCAATGTCGTCCAAGACGCAGGCGGCTATGACCGTTCCCAAGACAGTCAGGCTCGCGTCACGGCTTTGAATGACGGTGGGTTTGCCATCACTTGGTACAACTACACGAACTACTACACCTCTTCCGGAAGCTACACGGGCAATAGCACTGACGTGTACGTGGCAGCGGTTCACGCAAGCGGCGGTGGCACAGAGCTGACTGATCCGGTCGAGGTCGACGTCGCCAATCTGATTGATGATGCTGATATTCCCGATGGCGACCAGCTGACGGTCACGGTGGCGACCGGGTCCAACGGCTCGACCGCGACGGTGAATGGCACGGTGATTTCCTTGCTTCCAAACGCGGCCTATTATGCGGCGCTGGGCAAGGATGAGACCGAGGACGAGACCTTCACCTATACGGTCACGGATCTGGCCGGAGCTCAGGCGACAGCGACCATCACGCTGACGGTCACCGGTAACAACGACAAACCCGAAGCCAATGCCATTTCTGGTGCTACGGACGAAGACGGCCCTGCGACAACGTTGACAGCAGACTTCACGGACGTCGACACCAACGACACCCATACCTATTCGGTGAATACTGCCGATACGCTGGGTGTTGTGACCAATAATGGCGATGGCACCTTCGATTATGATCCGAACGGCGCATTCGAGGCTCTGGCCGTTGGTGAGACCACAACCGACACCTTCAAATACACGGTGCGGGATGCTGCCGGTAAATCATCGACGGCAACGGCCACAGTGACGATCACGGGCGAAAACGATGCGCCGACGGCACAGGCGGCCGCGATATCGAACGGGTATGTGTATGCCGAAGTTCCGGAAACCAACCAGCAACAGGTGTCTGTTACTGATCCATACACCAGCGGATCGCGCACTTATGATGCGAACTACGACAGAGAGCAGCAAGCTGTTGCCTTTGGCGACGGTGGCTACGCAGTCGCATGGCGGCAACAGGATGGAACCTATTCTGGAAGTACGCAAGTGTCGCGAGAAGACCAGATCGCGGTGCAGATCTATGATGCAGAGCACAATCCGGTCGGAGGTATCCAAACCTTTGGCGAGGTCGACCAAAGCAATATCTACGACGACTTAGATCGCTCTTATGATTACCGTCCGATGCTGACAGAAATGCCGGACGGCGGGTTTGCGATGGTTTGGTACGGGGATTACCGGTCCTACACGGGCACAACCACAACACGCTATGAACGTGATATCTTTGTGCAAGTGTTTGATACCAATGGCGATCCAACAAGCACGGATCCAATTCAGGTAAGCCAAACCGTCCACGCGACAAATGGCTCGATCACGCAGTTTGATGCCTTCCAGGATTACAATCCAACCATCGGAGGCCTTGCTGACGGCGGCGTGGCGATCACCTGGCAATCGCAGGAATATGCCTTGAGCGGCACGTCAGTCATCACCACGTCACGTGACCAGCAGATCAAAGTTCAAACCTTTGACGCAGATGGCACCGCACGCGGCAGTGCGGTGGAGCTTGGAAGCGATGATCGGTCGTATAGCGGCGACAATGTTGACCGTCACTTCGAGTATGAACCCCGTATCGCGACCTCGGACGACGGCGGTTTTGCGGTGGTCTGGCATGGCAGTTATTCTAACTACAGTGGCACAGCTTACGTGGGCCAATCCCAAGACGTCTTTATCCAGTTGTTCAATGCTGACGGAACTGTTCAAGGCGCGACCCAGCAAGTAAGTCAGACGGTGGACTATACCTCTGGCAGTTCCACGCAAGACGCGCATCGTGACTATAATCCAGAAGTCACAGCGCTTTCGGATGGTGGCTATGCCGTTGTCTGGTACGGTGAGCACAGCACTTACAGCGGGTCCACGAGAACCTCTTCAGAAAACAATGTCTATGTGCGAGTCTATGATGGAAATGGGCAAGCCGTGAACCAAGCGGTTTCGCTTGGATCGGTGGACACGTCTTATTCCACTGACACCTATGATCGTCACTATGATCGGGCGCCTAATATCACGGCGACCGAGGACGGAGGCTTTGTTGTTGTTTGGCAGGGCGACTACAACGACTACAGCGGCACGACGCAGACCGGCTATGACTCCGATATCTGGGTGCAGCGCTTTGATGCTGATGGCGTACAAGTTGGCGCGAGTGAGAAGCTGAGTCAGACCGTTTACCGAACAAGTGGGTCGTCAGAGTATGACGAGTTCCGCGATTACAACCCGGTTGTCACAAACCTCGAAGGCGGGGGCTATGTTGTCGTTTGGCAAAGTAACCAAAGGACTTTCAATGGGTCTACCTTTGTCAGCAGCGAGCTGCTCATCCAGGCGCAGCTGTTTAACGCAGAGGGTGAACGTGTTGGCGATGTGATAGACTTTGGGACCGTTGCTCAAGACAGCTCTGGCAATGACCGCTCGTCCGAGTCTTCACCCGAGGTTGCGGCGCTGTCAGGCGGTGGTTTCGCAATCACTTGGTATAACAACACCCAGAACTACAGCAGTTCGGGATCATATCTTGGGAACTCCACAGATGTGATGGTTGGTGCTGTTCAGCCGATTGGCAATGGTACCTTGGCTGACGGCGTTGTGGTTGATGTGGCCGACAAGATCGACGACATTGATCTGGCGGGTGGCGATACCCTGACGGTCACTGTCGACGCGGTAGGGTCCAATGGCTCCACAGCGACGGTCAATGGTACAGAGATTACCATTTCTCCGAACCTGACGCTTTACGCGCCGCTGGCCAAAGGCGAAACGGCTGAAGAGACCTTTACCTACACCGTGACAGATGCCTCCGGAGCGCAAGCCTCTGCGACGCTCACTTTCACCGCACGCGGCGAAAATGATGCGCCGGTTGTTGAGAGCGTGACCTACAGCGCGCTCGACAGTGGTACCATCGCATTCTCGGATGTGGACAATGGCGACACCCATACGGTCGCTGCCACGGATGCGACGATCACGGGGGATGCTTCAGCGCTGGCGGGAATCGATGTCTTTGACTTCATCGCATTTGATGCTGTCGATCAGGCCGGAGACACAGTGGACTGGACCATCAATGTTCCAAGCGCTGCGCAGTCTGCCGTTGCGGCCGCATTGGCTGACGGAGAAACCCTGACCATTGACTATACGGTTGGGGTCTCTGACGAAGAGGAAGACCTTGCTCAGACAACTGTATCCATAACTTTGGATGGGGACGGGTTCCTAATTTAAACCTGCTCGGTTTGGGTAGGAGCGTATTAAGAACGGCGGCTTCGAAGCCTATTCGCCGCCGCCGTTTGCTAAATCAAAATCAGCTGAATGATAGATCAGATTGTCGCCAAGGATGTGGACCAAATCCGCGACGGGTCACGTTAAACCAGAGCTTTTCTCGAAGGGTTCAAACCTTGCACCATCCATGCCCTGCAAACCTGCGTCAGTCGTCAGGGATTGGGAATAGATGGCTGAGCGGGGAACAAGAGTGGCCAACTCTAGCGTAAACATGCGGCTCGATAAGCTTCAAAACCTATCAGAAAAATCTATTAAATTTTCCGCGAGATCCGTCGTTGGCTCTGCACAGATGCTGTGCACTGGCACTCGTGCTTCGAGCTTGCGTTAAAGCGGGATGCATTTCACTTTGTAAAGGACAGTTGCTGAATTCGACCAAGAGGCATCGCGTGGGAAACCGAACCGAAGACAAATCCACTCAAGAGGATCAAACCGATGCCAAGGCGCGGCGTGCGAGTGGAGAGTTTGTGCGTGGGGTGAGTGGATTTCGCCACGCCATCGGTGATCCCGAGTTTCCGCCTGAACCCGGGCGATATCACCTCTTTGTGGCGCTCAATTGTCCGTGGTGTCATCGGGTTACGTTGGCACGAGGTGTGTTGGGTCTTGCTGAAGCGATCACAATGGACGTCGCCTTCCCAAACCGAACCACCGAAGACGATCCGGTGGGGCCAAACCTTTGGGAGTTTTCACCCGGCCGGAAAGCGACTTTGACAGGCAGTGAGTTGGCTGAGTGCACGTTTGATACAGGAACAGGTCAAACCTATCGACTGGCGAAGCAAATTTATCAGGCGGAGGGGTCTGACGAGCAATCTGTGCCCATTCTCTATGACAAAGTCACGCATAGGATCGTGAACAATGAGAGTGCAGAGATTATTCGAATGCTGGATGAACACGCGCTGGCGCTGGGCAGTACGCACTCGTTTGACCAGCTCCCAAACTTGCGTCCAGAGGGATTGATCGACGAAATCGATACGTTGAACGAGCAGATCTATGTCACGATCAACAACGGCGCCTATAAGGCAGGTTTTTCCTCGGATCAGTCGGTATATACGCAGGCGTATGTTTCGTATTTTGAAACGCTCTCAAAGCTTGATGAGATATTGTCAGATGGTCGAAGTTTTCTCACCGGCGAGGCCTTCACCGAAGCGGACTTGCGTTTGTTCCCAACGCTCTATCGGCATGACCCGGTTTACTACCTGCGCATGAAACTGAACGGAGCGCGGATACTGGATTACCCAAATTTGTGGCGTTGGCTATGCCGTGTTTTTGCTCTTCCAGGTGTCGCCGACAGCGGGTCCTTGTTGCACTGCCGTCAGGGCTATTTCGGACGCTCTTGGAACGGGGTCGTGCCTTTGGGACCGTTTCACCCAATGCCCTATCCCGAAGCCTATGAACATCCAGAATTGGCGGCCATATAGCGGGATTTACACCTCAATTGCGCAATTTTGCGGTTAACGTTCTTTAACTAAATAGTAGTTAAATGCGGTATATCACCACCGGTTGAGTGTTGTATGATGTAGCGTAGAGTTAACCAGTGTCATGTTTGGACAATCAGAGGTGACAAGCGCAAAACGCTGAAGCGGGCGCGCAAAAGGGATCGGGCAGGATCTCGCCAGTGACGGCGGCCTCTTAACGGGTAAGCAGGGCAAAAGCCCCATGCGCATGAGGGTCCGATGGCGAACTATATCGTAACCGAGGCAAACTGGAACGATCCGAATTTTTGGCAGACAATAACCTCGTCGGGATCAGGAGACACGCTTGATTTCAGCGCGCTGGCTGACAGCTATTCTGTCAATATTTATGCGAGCCATGGCTACATCTCGATATCCGATGGCACCTCATCCTATTTCGTCGGCGAGGATAGCACAGGCGCAGGAGTGAATGTGCGCCTCGACCCCGCAGTGGAATTGTCGGGTTTTGGCAGCATCACGGCCCATGGCGGATCGAGCTCTGCCTTCGGAGACTCCGCCAACGAAAATTTCATTCTCGGGGATGGCAACGATACATCAGCTGGTGGTGACGGCGCGGACACTATTGACGGTGGCGGCGGCGACGACCGGATCGAGGGGCAAGGCGGCGATGACAGTATCATAGGCGGCCTCGGCAATGACTCTCTATTTGGTCAAGCCGGAGCCGATACGATCGATGCGGGCGAGGGCAACGACTATGTCGAATCTGGCTCGGACAATGACTCTGTCATCGCAGGTGCGGGGGCAGACACCATTTGGGCGTCATCGGGCGACGACACGATCCAGGGTGGCGAGGGCGCTGACAGTATCTATGGCGAAGGCGGCTCTGACTCTGTGGATGGCGGCGGCGGCGACGATAGGATCGCGACCCATGAAGGCATGGACACGATCGACGGCGGCCTCGGGGATGATTGGATCGATGCGGGCAGCGACGCGGATCGCGTTTACGGCGGCCTAGGCAACGATACGATTTCCGCGGGTGGAGGGGACGATTTTGTCGAAGGTAACGAAGGGGCTGACAGCATTTCCGCAGGCAGCGGTCACGACACGGTTTATGGCGGCGCGGACAACGATACCATCGATGGATCCAGCGGCAATGATCTGATCTTTGGCGAGGGTGGCCATGACTCGCTCTTGGGCGGCGACGGAAACGACGAGCTTTACGGAAACGACGGCAACGACGTGCTGGACGGCGGCATCGGCAGCGATACGCTGCGTGGTGGCGCGGGTGACGACACGGTGTTGGGTGGTGAAGGCGACGACTTCCTCGCGGGCAACAGCGGTTCGGATTATCTGGACGGTGGGGCCGGAGCGGATACGATCTGGGGCGGCGGCACGGCTGACACGATCCTTGGCGGCGACGGCGCAGATCAGATCTATGCGCAAGACGGCGCGGACAGCATCGTTTCGGGTGCTGACAATGATCGCGTCGAGGCTGGTGCAGGCAACGATACAGTCGCGGCAGGCACGGGTGATGACACAGTTTTTGGCGGCTCGGGCGAGGACTCGATCACCGGGGGTGACGGTGCGGACCGCATATTCGCCGGGGATGACAACGACACCGTTGATGCCGGCGATGGAGACGACGCTGTTTATGCCGAAGCCGGAGACGACGTTGTCTTCGGCGATGCCGGTGCAGACACAATCTTTGGTCAGGACGGGGCAGACACGGTTTACGGAGGCCTCGGGGATGATCGCATCCTTGGTGGCACCGGAGCGGATTCCCTAAGTGGCGGCGATGGCGCGGACACCGTCTTTGGCGAAGATGGTGACGATATTGTGTCTGGCGGTCTTGGTAACGATCTTGTGGATGGCAACGGCGGCAATGACACCGTTTTGGGTGGCGAGGGTGACGACACTCTGTATGGGGCCTTCGGCGATGACCTGCTTGAGGGCGGCACAGGTGCCGATTGGATGGAGGGCAGCGAGGGCTTTGACACCCTGATTGGCGGCGATGGCAATGATACGCTGGAGGGGCGTCAGGACGACGACTTGCTTCAGGGTGGCGCAGGCGATGACAGTTTTGTTCTGACCGACACCAACTATGATGGCATTGGGACCATCGATATAGGGGATGACACAATCGTCGGGGGAACCGGCATTGATGTGATCGATGCCTCTGCCGTCCAAAACAATGGTGTCGATGTGACGTTTAACAGCGACGGTGCGGGCACTCTGACAGATGGCATCGATACAGTCGAGTTCTCTGAAATCGAAGGGCTGAACCTAACTGACAATGCGGACACCATCGATGCCTCCGCTGCCTCGAGCGGGCTGGCACTCGACGCCGGGGATGGGGACGACAGCATCACGGGCGGAACTGGCAGCGACACCATCACGACGGGTGCAGGATCGGATGTGATCGATATGAACCCCGCCGCCGGGGCCGATGTCATTACCGACTTTACGCTAGACGACGGCACCGGCGCGCCATTCGACGTTTTTGATGTTCAGGATCTCGAAGACGCGGACGGCAACCCGATCAGCACCAAGGGCGTATCCGTCTCGGACGACGGAAACGGCAACGCGCTTTTGACTTTCCCAGATGGTTCCTCGGTTGTCTTGCAGGGTGTCACGCCAGAGCAAATGGACAAAAGCGGCCTGATGGCCGCAGGCATTCCCTGCTTTGTGGCGGGGACTATGATCGAGACGAGTGAAGGACCGAAGGCCGTCGAATTGCTGCGCATCGGCGATCTGGTGCGCACAATGGACAACGGTTTTCAGCCTGTGCGCTGGGTGGGCTTAAGGCATATTCTGACCGAGGAACTAGAATACGCGCCAGAGCTAAAGCCGATCTTGATCCCCGCAGGCGCTTTGGGCAACGAGGCCGATCTTCGCGTGTCGCCACAGCATGGGGTGAAAGTCTCGGATCACCTGGTCAGAGCCAAGCATCTTGTCGAAGAGGCTGGGCCAGAGTTTGCTTTTGTCGAGGATGATGTAGATTCTGTGACCTACGCGCATTTCCTCTGTGAGCGGCACGAAATCGTCTTTGCCGAAGGTATTGCGACGGAAACCATGTATCCGGGCGCAGGCGCGATTGCGGCGATCGGGGCAGAGGCGGTCTCGGAAATCGTGGCGGTTTTCCCAGAACTGGAGCCATATTTTTCGGGCGCATCCAATCTCGGCGAAGTTTTTGGCGAGCGTGTTCGACCTTTGGCAAAGCGCAGCACTCTGCGTGGCAAAACCGCCGATGAATCTCTGCGTCAGTGTCTGGGTTTGACGGCCTGATAGAAAGAGCGTTTAGCCGCTTATCGCACGTGCGGCCTGTTTCAGCGATGTGACGGAGCGGGACACGAGCGAGTCATTGAAACGGCTCAACATGCCAAAGACGCTGACGGTCATTGCCAGCTTGCCATCGTGACCAAAGACAGGAACGGCAACTGCCCCTAGGTCGGGTTCATTGTCACCTTGGTTTTGCGCGAACCCTTGGGATTTGATCTTGGCCAGCTCGTCGTCGAGGTCGTTTGATGTGCCTTTCAGCCAATGGGCGCGATCCGCTTTGGACATATGCGTCAGCCACAAGCGCCCGTGCGCGGTCACATCTATTGGCAGGACTGTCCCGATATCTGTTTTGACCGAAATAGGTTGATCAGAGACTGCAACGGCGATGCAGGTTGGCCCTCGGCGGCCCAATCGGCAGACCATGACGGATTCGCGAATCTCGCGCGCGACCTCGTTGATAATGGGCTGCACTTTGGTCGAGATCGGGTTGACCGATTCTGCCAGCCGACCCAGTTCTTCGATGGTTCCACCAAGTGCGAAATAGCCGCGACGATAGCTGACCAGGACGCCAATCGACTCCAGCGTCAGCAAAAACCGATGCGCCGTCGCGACATTTGTTCCAAGTTCAGAGGCCACTGAATTTGCAGTGATTTCGGGCCGGTCTTTGGAAAACAGTCCCAGGATGGAAAAGGCCTTCAGGACCGATCCGTTTAATGGCGTGCTCATCTCTGTGACCCTCTCTCTTTGGCTTCATACAACGGGCTTCAAAGTTTGTCCCGACAATCATCGCTTGACGAAAACATAAAAACTCAATTAATGATATATCAATCTCACAAAATGAGATTAGTAGGAAAAATGACCAAAGTTCTTAATGTGGATCACCTGATTGACGGTGAGTCGGTTGCGTCTGAGTCGGGATCGACTTTCGAGCGCAAGTCTCCGGTGACCGGAGAGGTCGTGACCATCGCGGCTGCGGGGAAAGCCGGGGATGTCGATCGCGCGGTCATGGCCGCGGATGCCGCGTTTGAGACTTGGTCGGTGACTGGCCCCAATACGCGCCGGTCGATTTTGAACGCTTGCGCGGATGCTCTGGAAGCGCGCTCCGCTGATATTGCGGCCCTTGGCGCTGCAGAGACAGGCGGCACCGCGGGCTGGATCGGGTTTAACGTCATGCTGGCCTCCCGCATTATGCGCGAAGCCGCAGCGATGACGACCCAGATCAAGGGCGAGATTATTCCTTCCGATAAACCGGGCTGCCTCTCAATGGCGATCCGTGAACCGATTGGTGTGCTTGTGGGCATGGCCCCTTGGAATGCGCCGGTTATTCTGGGTGTGCGTTGTTTCGCTATGGCGATTGCCTGCGGCAATACAGTCGTGATGAAAGCGTCAGAGAAATGCCCGGGCCTGCATCGTTTGATCGGTGATGCAATGGTGGAAGGTGGGCTGCCGAAGGGCGTGCTCAATATCATCTCTCACGCAGCAGAGGACGGCCCAGAGATCGTGAACGCTCTGATCGATCATCCGCTGACACGTCGCATCAACTTTACCGGTTCGACCCGCGTTGGTCAGATCATTGCAGAACGGGCGGCGAAACATCTGAAGCCTTGCCTGCTGGAACTGGGTGGCAAAGCGCCGCTGATTGTTCTGGACGATGCCGACATTGGCGGCGCTGTGAACGCGGCCAACTTCGGGGCGTTCATGAACCAGGGGCAGATCTGCATGTCGACCGAGAAAGTCGTTCTGGTACCTGAAATCGCCGAGGAATTTGTTGCCGCTTTCAAGGCGAAAGCGGAGAGCATGGTTGTTGGCGCGCCGACTGAACAAGTTCACATTGCCTCGGTCGTTGATATCGATACCATTCATCATGTGAAGTCATTGATTGAAGATGCAGTTTCCAAAGGCGCAACCGTTGTCACCGGTGGCGTGCCAGAGAGCGGCTCGATCATGGCGCCAACCATCGTAGACGGAGTGACACCCGAGATGGATATCTACGCGGCAGAGAGCTTTGGTCCTGTGACCACTGTGATCCGGGCGAAAAACACCGAGGACGCTGTGCGGATTGCCAATGACACAGAATACGGTCTGACCGCCGCTGTGCATGGCCGCAACACCCGTCGTGCCTTTGATATTGCGCGTCAGCTGAAAACCGGGATTGCGCATGTGAACGGCCCGACGGTCGCGGATGAAGCGCAGATACCATTCGGTGGCGTGAAGGCGTCTGGCTATGGCCGTTTCGGGGGCACCGCCGGAATCGATGCCTTCACCGAGTTGCGCTGGATCACCATCGAAGACGCTGACCAACACTACCCAATTTGAGGTCCATTATGGCGAAGGACATGACAAAAGAGACAGTCACCGCGGGTGGCGCGATCTTCGGCAAGATGAAGGCCTTGGGGATTGAGTATGTCTTTACCAACTCCGGCACCGACTTCCCGCCGATCATCGAGGGTCTGATCGAAGCCAACCAGAAAGGCATCGATCTGCCGACCCCGATCACTGTCCCGCATGAGATGGTGGCCGTCGGTATGGCGCATGGCTACTACCAGATCTCTGGCAAGATCCAGGCCGTGATGCTGCACACCAATGTGGGTCTGTCCAATGGTGCAACCGGCGTGATCAACGCCAATTGCGATCACATCCCGATGCTGTTGATGTCTGGCCGGACGCCCGTGATGGAGAAAGACCGCTTTGGCGCGCGCACCGTGCCAATCGGCTGGGGTCAGGAAATGTATGACCAGACCGCCCTCGTGCGGGAAGTCGCGAAGTGGGAATATGAACTGAAGTTCCCAGAGCAGATCTCTGACCTCTTTGACCGCGGCTGGGCGATCTCGAATTCGACGCCCAAAGGCCCAATCTACATGAGCCTCCCGCGTGAGGTGCTGTGTGAGCAGACGCCGCCGGAAGGGCTGGATCAGCCATCCATCATGGCCCCTGTGATCGCAGCACCGGATCGCGCGTCCTTGGCGCGAGCGGCTGAGTTGCTGGCAGGCGCAAAAAATCCGCTGATCATCAGTCAGCGCGGCGCTGGCACCCAAGAAGGGTTTGACGCCCTCAGCGACTTTGTCACCGACTGGGCGCTGCCGTTGAACCACTATTGGGCGAACCAGATCTCTATTCCACTGGATCACCCGATGCAGACCGGCTGGGCGCCTGAAGCGCTTTTGGCTGAGGCAGATGTGGTGCTGGTGATCAACAGCCTCGCACCTTGGTTCCCTGACAAAGTCACCCTGCGCGATGATGTCAAAGTGATCCAAATGGGACCGGATCCTTTGTTCACACGTACGCCTGTGCGCAACTTCAAGGCGGACGTTACCGTCGTAGGTGAAACCGCCGATACGATCTTTGCATTGGCCGAGGCTATGAAAGACCTGCCGCGCGACGAAGCTGCCTTGGATGCGCGCCGCGAAAAGATCACCGCGATCAGCAAAGCGCGTCAGGACAGAGTCTTAGAAGAGGCACGCAACGGCGAGCGGGGCCCGATGACCAAAGAATGGGTCAGTCTGTGTCTGGGTCAGGCCATCCGCGCCTCTGGCAAAAAGGCGAGTGTGTATCACGAGCTCGGCTGCCCGCTGGAGCCTCTGAACCTGAACCAACACCAAGGCTATTTCCAGGAGCCGCATTCCGGGGGGCTGGGCTGGGGTGTACCGGCCGCAATTGGTGCGCAGCTGGCGGATCGGGACCGTCTGGTTTTTGCCACCGTAGGTGACGGCAGCTACATGTTCGCCAATCCGACAGTGTGCCACCAAGTGCTCGAAGCGCTTGAGCTGCCCTTGATTATTCTGGTGCTGAACAATGAAGAATGGGGTGCCGTGCGTCACTCTGTTCAGGGGCTCTATAAAGGCGGGCTCGCTGCGAAATCCAACGAGGTTCCGCTGACGTCGCTGAAGCCAAGCCCAGACTTTACCCAAACCGCAAGCGCCAGCCGCGCTTACACCGAAACAGTCACCACCGGCTCTGAGTTGCCGGCGGCTCTGGACAGGGCCATCAAAGTCGCCACCGAGGAAAAGCGACAGGTCCTGTTCAACATCGCAATCGAACCCACTGCGGTTCACTAGCTTAGACTTTGAGTGGAGGAGTTAATCCAATGTCTATTTTCACGAAAACCCTCGCAGGTGCAGCAGCCCTTGCGACCTTTGCAGTCACTGCTCAAGCCGATGAGCTGAAGCTGGCGCATTTCTCGTCGCCAAAATACCATCTGCACAATGAAATGTTCCTGCCTCTTGCGGACAAAATTGCTGCGGCAACAAACGGCGAGACCACTATCCGCGTCTATCCTGGCGGTGAATTGGGTGCAGGCCCGGTCAAGCAATACGACCGCGTGATCGACGGCGTTGCGGACATTGTATATGGCCTCCCAGGCTACACGGCGTCTCAGTTCAAACAGTCTCTGATGGTTGAACTTCCAGGTATGGTCGTGGGCTACGACACGCCGCCCCAAGCGATCTGGGACAATATCGACATGCTCGACAAAGAATTCCGTCGCACAAAGTTGCTGGGTCTTTGGAACGCGCAAGAAGCCGTTCTTTTGACTGCAGAAAAGCCAATCCGGGCCCTGTCTGATCTGGAAGGCCTGAAAATTCGGGTTCCGTCTAAAAATACGGGTCGTGTGATCGAGGCTTGGGGCGCGACACCAGTGTCTATGCCGATCACTCAGGTTTATACCTCTATGGAAACCGGTGTTATCGACGGCGTTCTTGTAGACCCTTCCGTTCTGCACAGCTTCAAGCTGGGTGAAGTGACCAAATATGTCACCAAGGGCATGAATGCGACCAACTCTCTGTTCATGCTGGTTATGAACCGTGACAGCTGGAACGATCTGGATGCGGAAACGCAGGCGAAACTGGATGGTATGACAGGCGCTGAAATGTCCGAAGGTGGCCGCGTGACCATGGACAACGCGGCAACCAAAGCCTTGACCGATTGGGCTGCCGAAGGTGGTGAAGTGATCGAACTGTCCGCCGAAGCCGCTGCCGAATTCAACGCAGCCTCTGACGTTCTGGCAGGTGAAGTTACTGCTGAACTCGAAGGTGACGGCGTGAATGCGGTCGCTTGGTCCGCAGCTCTGAAGAAGTAAGAGATATGTCGGCTTCCGAACAACTCGGCGCTCAAGGGGGAACCCTTGAGCGTGTTTTCCGCTTCGCGGCCCTGCTTGGCGGTATCGTGCTCTTTGCGATCATGATCCTTGTCTCGGTGGCCGTCTTCTTTCGCTATGTTCTCAACCAGCCGATCCTGGGTAACCAAGAGCTGGTCGAGATCGGAATGGCCGTCGTTGTGATGCTGGCGATGCCCTACACCTCGCTCAAGGGCCAACACATTCGCGTGGACATCTTTGACGATATGCTCGGCGATGTGGGCCGTTTCTTTTGTGATCTCGTGTCGCGCAGTATTGGCGTTTTTGTTCTGTATCTGTTGGTGCAAAAAGCCTGGGACAAAGCTTTGGACGCCTATGAGTACGAAGACGTCACCAATATGATCGAGATCCCGGTCTGGATTGCCTATGGCGCGATCACGGCAGGCATGGGCCTTTTTGCCTGTGTCTTGGTCCTTAAGATCATTTCCCAAATTCGCCATGGAGTGCGTGGATATGAGTGAGACTTTAATCGGCGTCCTCGGCATCGCAGCGCTATTTGTCGGGCTGCTGATCCGCCTTCCGGTCGGCATGGCACTTTTGGCCATCGGAATGGGAGGGATTTGGGTCATGGACGGCTCGCGTGCCGCGATCGCGACCATGTCGTCAGAGACCTATTCTTCGGTCACTTCTTATGGCCTGTCGGTCATTCCATTGTTTGTTTTGATGGGCAATGTGGCTGGGGCTGCGGGCTATTCGCAGCGCCTTTATGAGGCCGCACACGCTTGGGTCGGACGCTTCCGCGGCGGGCTCGCGTCCTCGACCGTCATGGGCTGTGCAGCCTTTGCGGCGGTCAGCGGGTCGTCCGTTGCGACGGCTGTGACCATCGGCAAGGTGGCTCTGCCAGAAATGAAGCGGTTCAATTATTCTGACGGTCTGGCAACTGGCTCTGTGGCCGCGGGTGGTACGTTGGGGATCCTGATCCCGCCGTCTACGGGCTTTGTGCTTTATGCAATCCTGACGGAAGAAAGCATCGGCAAGCTGTTCATTGCGGGCATTGTCCCGGGTCTACTGTTGTCGGCGCTTTTTGTTCTGGTGATCATCGGCATCACGCTCTTTAAGCCAGAGGAAGGCCCCGCTGGTCCGATCACCTCCATGGCGGAAAAACTTGGTGCCTCGGTGAGCGCGCTGCCTTTGATCTCGGTGATCCTGGTGTCCATTGGCGGTATCTATCTTGGTGTCTTTACACCAGTAGAAGCTGCAGGCGTGGGGGCCTTCATGGTGACTGTGCTGGCCTTGGTCACGGGCAAGCTGAAATTCGGGCACTTCCCCGACATTCTGATCGAGACCGTGACGATGACGGCGATGCTCTATCTGATCATCATCGGGGCGCATGTCTTTGGCCCGTTCTTGGCGCTGACCCATATTCCTGAAACGCTGGCCAATGGGCTTGAGTCTTTGGGTCTGGGCAAATACGGCACGCTGCTGCTGATCCTGATCGCCTATATCATTCTGGGCATGTTCTTTGATGGCCTGGCGATGCTGGTTGTGACGCTTCCGGTGGTCTTCCCGATCATCACTGGTCTGGGTTTTGACCCGATCTGGTTTGGCGTTATCGCGGTGATCGTGATCGAGATGGGTCTCATCACACCGCCTGTTGGCATCAACGTCTTTGTGGTGAAAGGCGTCGCCGCAGACGTTCCGATGTCGACAATCTTCCGCGGGGTTTTCCCGTTCTGGTTGGCAATGGCTGCTTGCTTGCTGCTGTTGGTGCTCTTCCCTCAGATTGCTCTCTTCCTTCCCGAGCAAATGAAATAGACCCAACGGCATTGTGTCGTCGCCAACGTTAAAGGGCCGCTCTGCAAAGAGCGGCCCTTTTTGCGTCTGGATTTATGAACTCGAGACTGGCCTAAGAGGTTCGTCGTTCAGGAAGTTCAGAAGGTTCGCCATTCCTGGCGACAGGGTGATGACATCCGCGACGGTTGTTGGATCCAACGTCTGAAAAAACGCTTCTTGCGCGTTTTGGAGCGCCACGGACAGCCCACAAGACGGAGACAAGCGGCACGTGCCCCCATCCGCACCAAGACATTCCACCATGGGCTTGTCTTCTTCGAGCTTGCGCAACAGGGCCCCAAGGCTGATCTGGGAGGGCTCTTTGGACAGGCGCAAACCGCCGCCACGCCCGCGCAAGGATTCGGCATAGCCCTCGGACACCAACCAGCCGGTGACCTTAGCCATGTGATTGTATTTGGCGTCATGGATCTCGGCGATCTGACGTGTGGACATCAATCGATCCGGGGACGCGGCGAGGTGAACGATCACCCGAAGCGCGTAATCTGAGAACTTTGAAAGCTGCATGTGCCAAACCTAGGTCAAATTAACCCGCATTCCAAGTGCAAATTTAAATTGACATTAAAAATACCAATTATATGAAGTAGTCCTGCTCACACTTATGAAAGAGGGGGCCATGCAAGCCACTATTTTACTAATCACGCTGCTGGTGATGATGGGGACTTTAGCCATTATTTTGCGTGCTGTTCTCGCCGTCGATGGGCCAGCGCCATCGCCAAATGTTAACTCAACTCGCGTCAAATTCCTTTGGGGTATGGTCATTGTGGGGGTGGTTATTTCCATCTCTTCCTTACGTGAATGGCCACATACTGCGCCGGGCACAGACGCGATGGTCGTCAATATCACTTCGGGCCAATGGTGGTGGGACACCGACACCACTGAAATCCCACTGGGCCAACAGGTCGAGTTCCGCGTCACATCCGAGGACGTGAACCACGGCCTTGGCATCTACAACGACGAAATGCGCCTATTGGTGCAGGTTCAAGCGATGCCGAACTACACCAACTCGATTGTCTATACGTTCGATGAGCCGGGCACCTATCAGATCCTTTGCATGGAGTTCTGCGGTATCGCGCACCACGACATGACCTATGAATTCGAAGTACTGGAGGCCAGCTCATGAGCGATGCAGTGATGGAATCTGTAGCACATCCGGAAAGCGAAGGGATCATCAAGCTGACCATGCTTTTGGGCGGTGTTGTGTTCCTTTTGATGATGATTTTTGGCCTGATCATGCGCGCGGCGCAGGGCGATCTGATCTATCTGGATCCGACGATCTTTTACCAACTCCTGACGGCCCATGGGGCTGGTATGGTCGGATCGGCGGCCCTCTCGGGCGCTGCGATCCTGTGGTATTTCACATCCCGCCACGTGCCCCTGCGCACTGGCATCTATATCGCCTTTCTGGGCCTGTTCCTTTTGGGCGTTGTACTGATCCTCGGGTCGATCTTTATCGGCGGATATGGCGGCGCCTGGACCTTCCTTTACCCGCTGCCCGCCCTATCTGGCGGCGCATGGGAAGCAGGTGCGGCCGTGGCCTTTATCCTAGGCTATCTCTTTATCGGCGTGGGATTCCTGCTTTACTACCTTGAGCTCGGCATCCAGATCATCACCCGCTACGGCGGCCTTTTGCGCGGCCTTGGCTGGACCTACCTCTTTGGCGGCTCGGATGAGGACGTGCCTCCTCCGACCGTCATCGCGGCATCGTCTGTTCTGGTGTTCAACACTATCGGGATCGTCTTTGGCGCGGCGGTGATTGCGGCGAGCATCATCAACCTCTTGTTCCCGGGCTTTGAGGTCGATCCGCTGATTGCAAAGAACGCAATCTATTTCTTTGGTCACGTCTTTATTAACGCCACCATCTATATGGCTGTCACAGCGGTTTACGAGCTGCTGCCCGACTACACAGGCCGCAAATGGAAGACCACACGCCTGTTCGTTGGCGCATGGTTCGCGGTCGTTGTCTTTGTGCAGGCGGTTTATTTCCACCACACGCTGCAAGACGTGAATATGCCGGCCTGGACGATGGCTGTGGGTCAGATCATCTCTTATTCCTCCGGTGTGCCATTGATGGGCGTCACGGTCTTCTCGCTGGCGGTCTATATCAAAGGATCCGGCCTGAAATGGGACCTGCCGATCGCGCTCTTGGTGCTGGGCACCGTGGGCTGGGGCATCGGTGTTATTCCAGCGATCATCGACGGCATGGTGGCGGTCAATAAGATCCTCCACAACACCATGTGGGTGCCGGGCCACTTCCACACCTATCTGTTGCTGGGTGAGGTCGCGATGGCTTTTGGCTTTGCCGCTTGGCTGGTCAAAGACAAGACCAAAGAGGCGATGTCTGGTCTCGATAAGCTGTTGCTGCGCGCCTACATCGGCGGCGGCGCGGGCTTTGTGCTGATGTTCCTGTGGTCTGGTGCCGCCTCGATCCCACGTCGCTGGGCCGTCCACTATGAGGACTGGCAGTTGCAAAGCCAGCTCGCGAGCCTCTTTGCGCTGGTCGTGGTTCTGGCAACCCTCGGGCTGGTGATCAGCTATGCCCGCGGCCTGTTGCGGCGCAACTGATGCGGAGCGTCCTATATATTCTCGGTGCAGCCCTTCTGGGCTGCGCCTCGCTCTGGCAAGCGACCGATGGGTTGCGCGCTTTCACGGCCGAAGGCGCGCGGCGTGTGTCTGTTGCGCGAGACCCTCGCCCTGTGCCTGCGGTGCCCGTGCAAACCATGCAAGGCGACTGGGTCACCATCGCTGAAAACAGTCCGGCCCTTGTCGAATTTATCTACACCACCTGTCCGACACTCTGTCAGATCTCGGGCGGAGACTTTGCCGAACTGCGCGACCAACTGGTCGGCGCGGGTTTGGATATCCCGATGTATTCCCTGAGCTTCGATCCTGAAAATGACGATCTTGAGGCTCTGTTAAACTACGCAGATCTGCATTCCGCGACCGGAGACCCCTGGACCGCAGCGCGTCCGCGCGAAGAGGACCTGAAGGGGTTGCTGCGGACCTTTGATGTCACCGTTATCCCTGACAATTGGGGTGGCTATGAGCACAATGTTGCGGTTCTTTATATCAACGCCGACGGCAAGTTTGCGGGCGCCTTTGACACCCGCGCCTTTGACCAAATCCAAGCCGCAGTCGAAAGCGGCGCGTCATGATGCGCTGGGGGCTATCTGGGGCCGCCTTTGCCTTAGCCTGCGGCGCGCAGCTTTGGGTCGCGGCGGATCCAGTCATTCACATGCTGGTACAAATCCCTTTGCTTGCAATCTGCGGCTGGCTCTTGCCACTGGCACGATGGGAGCTGCCAAAAGAGACCGTCGGAGCCGTGCTGATCCTTGCGTTGGTTGTTGGCGCGATTTGGATGTTGCCCCGCTCGCTCGATGCAGCCCTGATCACATGGCAAGGCCACATCGCGAAATTCGCGACCATCCCGCTTTTGTTTGGGCTGCCCCTCGCACTGGTCTGGCGGCATCTTGGGCCGATCCTTAAGGGCTTCCTAAAGTGCCAATCGGTGTCGATGCTTCTGTTTTTGGGGTTCCTCTATACCCACGCGCCGGTGCGCCTCTGTAATTCCTATCTTGTCGACGATCAGGTTCGCCTCGGACATGGCTTCGCGCTTGCTGCGCTCGCCCTTGTGATCCTTTGGCTCATCCCAGTCTTCGCAAGCCCGTCACACCGCGAAACGAAAGGTAAGTTTCATGAGTTTTCTCACATCCGTCACTAATTTCGCCAATACGGCCGTCGCAAAGCGAGACCATCTGGCGAGCGACCCCTTGGGCTTTTTTGTCCTCGCCATGATGGCCGGAGCCTATGTGGGCCTGGGCATCCTGTTGATCTTTTCAGTCGGGCAGGGCGTTGATCCTGGAATCCGGCCTGTCGTCATGGGCGCAAGTTTTGGCATCGCGCTGATCCTCGTGATCTTTGCAGGATCCGAGCTTTATACCGGCCACACGATGTATATGACGATGGGGCTGATGACGGGCCGCACCGGCGTGTCTGACCTCTTGCGCTGCTGGCTGACATCTTGGGGCGGTAACCTCGTTGGGGCTGCGTTCCTTGCGATCCTCTTTGTTTATGGCGGCGGAGGCATCGTGCTGGGCGCTGAAGACAGCCTGTTGCACAAGGTGGCGGCCAAAAAGATGAATGGCGACGGGATGCATCTGTTCCTGAACGGCATCCTCTGCAACTGGCTGGTGTGCCTTGCCATCTGGACGGGATCTCGCGTGCAAAACGAGATGGCGCGGATCGCGATCATCTGGTTCTGCCTCTATGCCTTCATCGCGGCGGGCTTTGAGCATTCGGTGGCGAATATGACCGTCTTTTCTGTCTCGCTCTTGTCAGAGCATTCCGACAAAATCTCGCTCATGGGGGCTTTGCGCAATCTGGCCTATGTGTCGGCAGGCAATGCCGTGGCAGGTGCTGGGATCATGGGGCTAGGCTATTGGGTCGCCGCAGGACGACCCAAAGGCGAAGCCGCTTAAGTCAAATTGCTTGCGCCCGTTCATCGCGAGGCGCAAGCAACCGAGACCCTGCCGCGAGAAGCAGGAAGAACTTCGCAATCTCTGCGACAACAAAGATCAGGTGCAGGTGGCTTTCATCTGGGGTGCCGCCGGAAACCATCAGATCTGACCTCGCCTGCAGGGCAGGCTGCCAGATCCCTTGCTGAACCGCCAAAAGCACAAGCGCCACGAACAGGGTCCAGCACGGCCGCTGTCGCGCAAAAATAAGGGTCAAAACCAAGCCCGCTGCAATTGCGATCTCGGCAATCCCCAACCAGGCGAACTGCGCGCGTCCGACCTGCAACAGCTCGACAGTTGTGAGGCTTTGCACCTGAAACTTGGCAGGGGCCGCGATGATATTGCCACCCAGAGAAACCCCAGCCCACAAAAGCGTCAGGGTGGGTGCGAGGGTCGAGGAACGGAGCATTCTAAAGCCTTTCTTTTGTGTGAAATCCTCCTATGCGATAAAATAAGTATTGTAAATACTAATTATGAAGCGTAAAGCGGAAGGGTAACAGCAAAGGAGTGATTCATGCTTCGTTTTCCACTTATCGCCGCCGCTGCTCTGGCGGTTGGAACCATGGCGCAGGCAGAGGGCGACGCGGCCCTTGGTGAGAAGGTGTTTAAGAAATGCGCGGCCTGCCACAGCGCTGATCCAGAAAAGCGCAAGCCCGGTCCGCATTTGCAAGCGATCTCTGGTCGTGCGGCGGGGGTGGTTGAAGGATTCCGCTATTCGTCAGCCATGGCCGACTCGGGTCTCGTTTGGGACGACGAGACGCTTCGCGCGTTTCTTGCAAACCCAAAGGGCGTGGTCAAACGCACCAAAATGTCCTTCCCGGGTCTGAAGAAAGATGAGGACTTGGACAACATCGTCGCCTATCTGAAGGGGCTCTAAATTGGGCATTCAAAAATTCCCCATCACCGAAGAACAAATCGACACTTTGGTCGCGGAATTTTATGCGCGCGTGCGCAGGGATCCGGACATTGGGCCGGTCTTCCTGCGCGCCATCGGCACAGACGGTGAAATCTGGCGCCATCACGAGGCGAAAATTGCGTCTTTTTGGCGCAATGCAATGGGGATAGATCGCAGCTTCTCGGGTAATCCCATGCTTAAGCATCTGGCCAACAACGATATTTTGCCAGAGCAGTTTCCGATCTGGCTTGGCATCTTTGAACAGACCGCGCACGACGTTTTACCTGAGTCAACAGCTCTAAGCATTGTCGCCCTTGCAAACCGCATTGGCGCAAGCCTGCAATTCGGCCTGATGCAATTCAGAAAACCTCAGGACGGCCCGCCTTCTTTAACTCCGGCGGTGTAACCCAGGGTCTTATTCAAAAATACAATGGTGGTGTCATGGAACTGACCGAACATCTTAGAAAACCGGCACGTCACATAGACGAGCCGTCTGGCATCGTCGTGTTGCGCTGGCTTGAGGCTGGCTGGGCCGATTTTCGAGCGCATTTTGCGCGCTCGATACTGACTGGGTTGATGCTTGCCGCGATCGGCTGGGGCGTCGCTTTGGGGCTTGGTGCGATCGGGCAGGGGTGGATGATCCTGCCGGTGATTGCGGGGGCGATGATGCTTGGGCCGATGGCAACCGTGGGCCTTTTCCGTGTCAGTCGCCGCCGCGCGGGGCTTGGGGGCGGAGGCATCGCGGCGCCAGGTCAGATCTTTCTAGTCAGCGTCGTGATGATGGTGCTGGCCTTGGCCTGGATCCGGTCAGCCACTTTGCTCTTTGCCGTCTTCTTCGGCCTGCGTCCCTTTGCTGGCTTTGCTGAGACCCTCATGACCATGTTCACAACGCCCGCAGGCATCGGCCTGTTCCTCGTCGGATCTGCCGTCGGGGGCCTATTCGCAGCGCTGGGCTTCGCCGTCGCCGCCTTTTCCTTTCCGATGCTGGTACACCGCGACATCGACGGTTTCTCGGCAATGGCGCTCAGCTTTAACGCCTCGACCCAAAATTTCCGCCTCTCCGTGATGTGGGGCGCGACGGTGACCGTCTTGATCGGCATCAGCCTCGCCACCGGCCTCATCGCTTTGATCCCGATCTTCCCGCTCTTGGGCTATGCCACCTGGCACGCCTATGCAGACCTCTTTGAAAGCTGATCTCATGACTGACTTCCCTCAGACCCTGACCAAATATTCTGAATCCCCTGAGTTCACTCAAGACACGATCCCCGAGGCCCTGCGCCGTGATCACAACACCAAAACAGGCGTTTGGGGCAAGATCGTCGTGGCCGAAGGAGAGCTTCTGTACATGCGTGAGGACCTGCCTGCGCTGGTCGTCACCGCGACCAAGCCTGCCACGATTTACCCGGCAGAGCCGCATTCCGTGGCACCACGCGGCAACGTGCGATTCAAAGTTGAATTCTATCGCGACGACGCGGACGGGAGCCTGCTATGACACGGATCGTCGAACAATATTTCCTGCTGGCTGCAACCTTCATCATCCTGGCGCTGGGCGTCTCGATCTTGGGGTTTGGCCGTGAGGGTGCCTATATTTTCCACGGCTGGCTGATTGCTCTGGCCGCGGGCTGGGCGCTGATGTGGCAGTTGAACAAAGTCACGGATCCCGAGCCAGAGATCCCCTTGGAATACAAAGATGACGTCATCAAATGGGGCGTTCTGGCCTGTTTCGCATGGGGCGTGATTGGCTTCACGGTCGGCGATATCCTTGCTTGGCAACTGGCCATTCCAAGCCTGAATGGCGATATGTCCTGGTCCAACTTTGGCCGCATCCGCCCGATCCACACCACCGCGGTGATCTTTGGCTTTGGCGGCAACGCGCTGATTGCGACGTCCTTCTATGTGGTGCAACGTACCTCACGCGCGCGGCTCGCCAGTGAGACCCTGCCGTGGCTGGTCTTTGGTGGCTATAACCTCTTTGTTCTACTGGCGGTGACCGGTTATCCCTTTGGCATCAACCAATCCAAAGAATACGCCGAACCCGAATGGTATGCGGACCTCGTGCTGCTCTTTGCCTGGGTGGCTTACCTCTACCTCTACATGAAGACTCTGGCCCGCCGTGCAGAGCCGCATATCTATGTGGCGAACTGGTATTACCTCGGCTTCATCGTGGTGATTGCGATGCTGCATGTGGTCAATAACCTCGCCGTGCCAGTGTCTATCGATGTGCCGAAATCCTATCCGCTTTTTGCGGGCGTTCAGGACGCCATGACCCAATGGTGGTATGGTCACAACGCGGTTGGTTTCCTTCTGACTGCAGGCTTCTTGGGCATGATGTATTACTTCTTGCCCAAGGCCGCGGGGCGTCCGATCTATAGTTATCGCATGTCCATTCTGGGCTTCTGGGGGATCACCTTCCTTTACCTTTGGGCGGGCTCTCACCACCTGCATTACACGGCCCTGCCTGATTGGGTGCAGTATCTGGGCATGACCATGTCGATCATCCTTCTGGTGCCAAGCTGGGGGTCTGTGTTCAACGGTCTGCTGACGCTGAATGGGGCCTGGGACAAGGTGCGCACCGACCCGGCGATCCGCTTCATGATGGTGGCCATGCTGTTTTACGGGCTTGCGACCTTTGAGGGCTCTTTCCTCGCGATCCGCCCTGTGAACACACTCAGCCACTATACAGACTGGACCGTCGGCCACGTGCATGCGGGCGCGCTGGGCTGGGTGGCTTTCATCACCTTCGGCGCCATGTACAAGATGGTGCCCTGGATCTGGAAACGCGACGGCGTCTACTCCCTGCGCCTAGAGGCCTGGCACTTCTGGCTCGCTCTGGGCGGCACGCTGATCTACGTCGCGGCGATGTGGAACAGCGGCATCACGCAATCGCTGATGTGGCAAACCTATGAGCCATTCGGCGCCTTCACCTATGCCTTTATCGACACTGTCGAGGCGATGATCCCTTACTATTGGATGCGCGCAATTGGCGGCTTCCTCTATCTCTTTGGTGCGCTCATCGGCTCTTACAATATCTACATGACCGTGCGCGGTGCCCATCTGCCTGACGAAGGCGCGGACGCCAAACCACTGGCCGTTGCAGCGGAGTAACTTTGATGGAACACGCAAAACTGGAACGCAACGGGATCGCCTTTGCCCTCGCCATTCTTGGGGTGGCTTCGCTGGGTGGTCTCTTTGAAATCGCGCCTTTGTTCACAATCGAGAACACGGTCGAAGAGGTCGAGGGCATGCGTCCCTATACGCCGCTGGAATTGGCGGGACGCGACATCTATGTGCGCGAGGGTTGCTATGCCTGCCACAGCCAGATGATCCGGACCCTGCGCTCGGATGTGGACCGCTATGGGCATTTCAGTCTGGCGGCGGAATCCATGTATGACCACCCGCATCAATGGGGATCTAAACGCACAGGGCCGGATCTTGCGCGGGTCGGGGATAAATACTCCGACACCTGGCATGTGGCCCATTTGGAAGCGCCGCGCGAGGTGGTCGAAGGCTCTGTGATGCCGGGCTATCCGTTCCTGTCCGAGACCCGTCTTAACACTAAATATCTCTCTGGCAGCCTAGCCGCCTTGGCCGCAGCAGGCGTGCCTTACACCGACGAGCAAATCGAATGGGCCGCGCGGGATGCGGAACGTCAGGCCGATCCAGAGGCGGAATATGAGTTCGAGCTTTACGACCTCTATGGCGAAAACCTCGCCGTCCGCGATTTTGACGGCAACCCTGATGAAGTCACAGAGATGGACGCCATCGTCGCCTACCTCCAGATGCTCGGCACCTTGGTGGATTTTGACAGCATTGACCAAGAGGAGATCGCGCGATGAGCCCTGAAATCCACGACACGGTGCTTGTCTTTTCCAAGACCTGGGGCGCTGTTTACCTCTTTGTTGTGTTCATTCTGGCGGCCCTTTGGACCTATTGGCCGTCCCGACGCAAAATGTACGACCACGCGGCGCAAAGGCCCCTTGGCGACGAGGATATCCGCCAATGAAACCTGAATTTGATGAAGTCAGCGGTCAGGAAACAACTGGCCATGAATGGAACGGTATCAAAGAGCTGAACACGCCGATGCCTTGGGCCTTTCGGATCTGGCTCTGGGCCTCGATCGCGGTGGCGGCCCTATTGTGGGTGCTCTACCCGTCGTTCCCGTCGACCAGCGACTACCTGAAAGGCACAATCGGCTACTCCTCGCGCGAGGCCGTTAACGCGGCCGTTGCCGAAGGCGAGGCCAAGCGTGCCGAGGCCTATGCCGTGTTTACCGAAACAGATCTCGACACTTTGGCCGAAGACGAGACGCTTCAGGCCAAGTTCGAGGATGATATCGCCGTGCTTTACCGCGACAACTGCGCGGTCTGCCATGGGCGCGACCTTGAAGGTCAGGCGAACTTCCCGAGCCTGGTGGATGACCACTGGCTCTGGTCCGGCTGGCCGGAAGAGATCGAATATACGCTGCAGGTGGGTATCAACTCGAGCCACGAAGACACGCGTTTCGCTGAGATGCCGGCCTTTGGTCGGGACGAGATGTTGCCAGACGAAGAGATCAGCGACATCGTCGAATATGTGCTTAGCATCTCGGGCCAAGAGCATGACGCCGAGGCTGCGCTGCGTGGGGACGAGCTGTTTCTGGACAACTGCTCGGGCTGTCACGCCGAAGGTGGGGTTGGCGGCTTTGAAACCGGCGCGCCGAGCCTTGTGGATGATCAATGGATCTATGGCGGCAGCCGCGAACAGATCGCCGAGACACTGGAAAACGGCCGTGCGGGCGTCATGCCGGCCTGGTCCGGTCGCCTCAGCGAAACCGAGATCCGTCAGCTGACGCTGTACCTTATCTGGCAAGGGCGAGAGCATGGCGACAGCTGAGCGAGAACGCAAAAGCTCACGGTTCTACTGGATCCTGATCGCGGGGCTGCTTGTTGGCTACATCGCGATCAAATCCCATCATATTGCGCTGGCGATTGAGGTCTATCGGGGCCAACCCCTGACCGAAGACACATCGGGGGCTGCCAAATGAGCACCGCAAACGAAACCTTTGCCTTGCCCGACGTGCGCTGCGCGGGCTGTGTGTTGAAAATCGAACGCAGTCTCGCCGATCTGCCCGGTGTCGAACTGGCGCGGGGCAACGCGACCCAGAAACGCATGCGGGTGGTTTGGGACGAGGCAGCGCAGTCGCTGGACTCGGTGCGAGCGGCCATTCTGGGTCTGGGCTATCAGGCCGAACAGATCGCAGTTGAGGCCTCGGTTGATAGGGGGCCAGCCCTCTTGCCGCGTCTTGGCGTGGCGGCGGTGGGCATGATGAATATCATGGCTTTCTCTATGTCCGTCTGGTTTGGTGCCGCGACAGACATGGGGCCAAGCACGATGCAATATATGCATTGGCTTTCCGCTGCGATTGCTGTGCCTGTGGCGCTTTATTCCGGCTCGATATTCCACGGACCCGCGCTGCGTGCGTTGCGCCATGGGCATATGACCATGGACACGCCGATCTCGCTTGCGATCCTGGTGACTTTGGCGGCTTCTTTGGTCGAAACCCTCCGCGACGCGGAACATGTCTATTTCGACGCTGTCATCGCGCTGATCTTTTTCCTGCTGATCGGCCGTGTTCTTGAGCGGCTGATGCACGAAAAATCCGGCGACGCCGCCGCGAACCTGCGTGGCTTGATGGACGTGCGTGCGACACGGTTAGAACATGAGGGGACACAGACCACGCTGGCCGCCTCTCAGCTCATCGTCGGCGACACCGTGCTCGTGAAAACCGGAGAGCGCTTGCCCGCCGACGGCACGCTTTTGTCGGACCTCGTGCATGTGGATGAAAGCGTTCTGACTGGGGAGACCAAGCCTAAAGCGGCCGCGAAGGGCGCGGGGCTGGCCGCCGGAGCGATTGTTCTGGACGGCCCCGTTGAGGTGCGCGTGACCCATGTGGGCGAGGCTTCCGAGATCGGCCAACTGGCGCAAATGGCCGAGGAGGTCACCGCCCATAAAGGCCGGTCGCAACGCATGTCTGATCAATTCGCGCGCGGCTATATCCCACTGGTTTTGGGCGGCGGATCCTTGGGCTTTCTCATGTGGTTCTTTGTCTTTGGCGCGAGCTTTGGGGATTCTCTCATGATCGCTGTGGCGGTCTTGATCGTGACTTGCCCCTGTGCGGCAGGACTTGCAACGCCCGCAGTCACATCGCGCGCCATGAACCTTGCGCTGAAGGCGGGGATCGTTGTGAAATCTGGGGCCGCTTTAGAGCAGCTCGGCGACATCGATCAGGTCTTTATCGACAAGACCGGCACCGCTTCCTTACCGCAACTGGCCCCTGCGGCCTCGCTCAGCGCTGAGGTGCTCGGAGCGGCCCGCGCGCTTGCTGCTGCCAGCGCCCATCCGCTGGCGCGCGCGCTTGATGATGGCTCTGTGGCTGCGGTGACTGAGGCCAAGGAAGTCGCAGGTCAGGGCATCGAAGGGCCTGACGGTGCGCGGCTGGGGAGTGCAGCTTTCGTGGGGACGCCAAATGACACCAGCGCTTCGCTTTTCTATCGCGCACACGATGGCGCGGTTACGCCAATTACCTTCGAAGAACATGCGCGCCTGGGTCTTTCCGAGTTTCTGAGCAGTGAGAACGATGTTGCCCGCCCGGTAACTCTCTTATCCGGTGACAGCGCAACGGCAGTTGAACGTTTTGCCAAAAGTGCGGGCATCGCAGTTTGGCTCGGGCGTCAAACCCCGGCCGACAAACTTAACATCCTCAAGGCGGCGCAGGCCGAGGGCAACTGCGTCATGATGATCGGCGATGGGATCAATGACACGGTCGCGCTCAGCGCCGCCGATGTCTCGGTTAGCTTCGGCGAAGCGACCCAGATCGCGCAGACCTCTGCGGATGTCGTCCTAACCCAACCCGACCTGCGCCGCGTCTCTCAGGCGATGACCCTGTCACGCCGCGCGCGCCGTCTGATCCACCAGAATCTGACGTTTTCGACCGTCTATAATGTTTTGACCGTGCCACTTGCTCTAGCTGGTCTTTTGTCCCCGGCCTTGGCAGCCCTGCTGATGTCGGCCTCATCCATCGTCGTCATGGCGAATGGATATCGATTGCGAGGTGTAAAATGAATGCAATTATTTTCCTGATCCCGATCTCTCTGATGCTTGCGGGTGTTGCGCTGATCGCCTTTCTCTGGACCCTCCGTACGCGTCAGTACGGAGACCCCGAGGGCGACAGCCACCGCATCCTCTTGGCCGAGGACGCGCCTCTGACCATCAAACCCGCGCCGCGGTAGGGAACGCCGTAATCTTGTGATGGAGCCGCCGCTTTCCGATTGGGGTAGCAGCGGTTTTCTATTTTGGGTTGTGGACAGCGAGTCCAGCCTTGGATAGATATGAGGAAAGACCTTTAAATAACGATTTGTTTGTTAAGGAATATTACCGCGTGTTTGATCAGACGCAGACCGCCCGTGATCGGGCTCCGAAGATCACTGTTGTCACAACGATGAAGGACGAAGGTCCTTATATTCTAGACTGGATCGCGCGTTACCGCAGTCTTGGCGTCACGGATTTTGTGGTCTTCACCAATGATTGCTCTGACCCGACCGATCATATTCTGCGCTGTTTGAACCGGCTTGGCTGCGTGCACCATCGCTTTAACCGCGTGATGCGGCGGGGGCCGCACAAGAGTGCTCTGATGTGGGCGCAGTATGAACCCGCCGTGCGTGAGGCCGATTGGGTGATGGTCATCGATGTGGATGAATATCTACAGATCAACGTCGGGGATGGAACACTGCCGAGCTTGATCAATATGTACCCAGAGGTCGACGCGATTTCCTTTGTCTGGCGCGTCTTTGGCAATGGGGGCGTTAAAGAGATCTCGGACACCCCTGTACCGCTGCAGTTCACGAAGGCCATCGCGCGGGAAGGCGCGGCGACTGAGAACCGATTTTTCAAAACCCTTCACCGTAACTCGCCAAAATTCGCGCGTTTGGGCGTGCATCGCCCGTTTCTGGCCGATGGTCCAAAGGGGATCAATTGGATTCTGCCCGATGGCACGTCGTTGACAGAAGAAGAGATCGAAAAGGCGCTCTTTGCAGTTGGGCACTATGGCTACACGGGCGCGCAACTGAATCACTATGCGCTGCGGTCATTGGATGGTTTCTTGGTTAAGAAGCTGCGGGGAAGGGCCAACCATCACACGAAGACCATCGAAGACGGCTATTGGCGGCGCTTTGACCATAGCGTCGAGGACGACTCTTCTTTGGCCGAAAATTTTGATGCTGCCATGCAGATTCGTGAGCGGTTCCTACGGATCGAGGATCTCCGCAAGTGGCACGAAGAGGCGCTTGACTGGCATCGGAAGCGAGCGCGGCAGGCGCGCAAGGATCCGGATATCCTCGCGATGCTTGAAAAGCTGCAACAAGAACAGACCGCATAGAAAAACCCCGCCGGAACTGGCGGGGTTTTGCAGTGTTGTAAGGAGTTATTAGACGGTGCCGCCGAGGCTGCCTTCGAGCGCGACCATTTCTTGACCGCCGGCCATCATGTCCTGCAGCTCTTCCGGCGTGACCTCTCCGCGCTTCGCAGTCCCCAGCGTCTTGCCGCGGTTCAGCACCGTAAAGCGATCCCCAACGGCTAGCGCGTGGCGCACGTTGTGGGTGATAAAGACCACGCCGATGCCCTGCTTGCGCACCTTGTCGATGGTCGCCAGAACATTGGCCGTTTGACGCACGCCAAGGGCCGAGGTCGGCTCGTCCAGGATCAGGATCTTCGCGCCGAAATGCACCGCGCGGGCAATCGCGACGGTCTGGCGTTCACCGCCCGACAGAGTGCCGACCGCCTGATCCGGACCGCGCAGGTTGATGCCCATCTTGCGCATCTCTTCCATGGTCACGCGGTTGGCGTACTCATGATCAAAGAACTTCATAGGTCCGACCTTTTTGATCGGCTCATTGCCCATGAAAAAGTTCCGGCTGACTGACATCAGAGGGATCATCGCCAGATGCTGGTGCACCGTCGCGATACCTGCTGAAATCGCATCCCGTGGATCGTTGAAATGCATCGGCGCACCCTCAAAGGTGATCTCGCCTTTGGTGGGCTGATGCACGCCGGACATGGTCTTGATGAAGGTCGATTTGCCTGCGCCGTTGTCGCCCAAAAGACAGTGGCACTCGCCAGGGAAAACATTCACAGAGACGCCCGCAAGCGCGATGACCGAGCCGAAGTGCTTCTCGATATTGGTCATCTCGATGATAGGTTTCACGTCAGACATATCAGCGCTCCCCCGTGATAATGCGGCGGATGTAGGTGTTCAGGATCACCGCGCCCAAAAGGATCACGCCGAGGAACACTCGGAACAGAGAGCTTTCGACGCCTGCAAAGAACAGACCCTGCTGCACGACGCCAAAAATCAAAGCTCCAAGGGCCGCGCCGATCACCGAGCCATAGCCGCCGGTCAAAAGCGCGCCGCCGATGACCACGGCGATGATGGCTTCAAATTCCTTGAGCAAACCACGGTCCGCACCAGCCGAACCGAACTCCATCACCTGGCAGGTCGCAAAGACTGTCGCGCAGAAGGCAGAGAACATGAACATCGAGATCTTTACACGGTTCACAGGAACCCCCGAGTTCCGTGCCGCCTCAGCGTCGCCACCAGATGCAAAGATCCAGTTGCCGAATTGGGTGCGGGTCAGCAGGATATGGCCGACGATGACGAGGCCGATGGCCCAAACGATCAACATTGGGATGCCGTCTACAACCGGCTGCCCCGCACGTGTGCCACGCTCAAAGGTGGCAATGATGCCCATATCGCCAAACCACTGGAACAGCCCCGTCAGGATCTTGCCCCCAAAGACCGCGCCCAGCCAGTCGCCTTCGGCTGCGTCTTTGATACCGCCGATGATGGTTTTGCGCTCGATGACTTGCGGCAAAAAGATGGTGAAGCCACGCAGGATAAAGAGGAAGGCCAATGTCACGATAAAGCTCGGCAGACCTGTGCGCACAACGATAAAGCCGTTCAGCCAGCCGATCGCCATCGCCATAATGAAAGTCACGATGATGGCCATCCAGATTGGCCAAGCGAGGGTCACGCCAAAGATCGCGATCATCATGCCGGAGAAACCGATCATGGACCCTACCGAAAGGTCGAACTCTCCGGCGATCATCAAGAGGCAAGCGCCCACGGCGATGATCATGAATTGAGCGGAAACGACGCTCCAGTTCATGACCCCTTGGGCGTTGAACATGCCGCTGTCGCCGGCGAAGATAAAGAAGAGGACAAAGACGATGATGGTGCCACAGATGCCGCCCAATTCGGGTCGGATCAGGGCCTGGCGCATGCGAGATTGCTGTTTGATGCGCTCATCAACGCCCGAGGTATTTGCGTCGGACATGGAAGGCTCCACGAGTTACTGATGTAGGGGATTGTACAAAAAATAAGGGCGGCAGAAACCGCCGCCCTTTGAGTCGCAAGTTTTAGCGGAATTCACCGGCATACTTTTCAACCAGGGTCAGGCCGTCCGCTGTGACGAAGCCAGGACCAGAGTTGATGTTGTTGCCTGGCAGAACGCCGTAGCGGTGGTAGTTTGTCAGAACAACAACCGGCAGATACGCCTGCAGGAATGGCTGTTGGTCGATACCCCAGTTGATGACGCCCGCTTTCAGGCCTTTGACGATCTCTTCGCCAAGGTCAAAGGTGCCGAAATAGATGTCACCCGCCATGCCGTTTTCGTCCAGAGCCAGCAGAGTTGGGTCTGCAGAGGTTGGGCCGAGGGTCAGAACAGCGTCAGTGTCTGGGTTTGCGTTCAGGTAGGCCAGAACGCGGTTTTTGATTTCTGCAGGGTCTTGACCGGAGTCAATCATCTGGCTGCCCAGTTCTACGCCCAGACCATCTGCAAAACCTTGGCAACGCTCGGTCGAGGACGGCGAGCTGATGTAGTGGTTCACACAGAGGAAGCTGCCCACACCGTCGCCTTTGGCGCGGATCCCGGCTGCGAGGCCTGCGTCATATTCTGGCTGACCGACATACATCAGGGCACCAACTTCGCGGGCCTGCTCTGGTGTGCCAGAGTTCATGATGATCACGTCGATGCCGCTGTCCACTGCCGCTTTGATCGGGCCGGACAGAACGTCATAGTCAGACAGAGTTGTGATAATGCCGTTCGGGCCACTTGCTGCTGCCTGCTCGATGATGCGCGCCATATCCGCAAGGTCACCGGTAGGTGGGTTGCGATATTCGACTTCGACGCCCATTTGGTCGCCTGCCAGCGCGATGCCGTTCTTGATTGTGTTCCACCAGCTGTCGCTGTCAGGGGCGTGGCTGACCAGAATATATTTCTCGCCATCTGCCGCCGCAGAAGTTGCGGCCATCAGCGGTGCAGCAACAACTGCCGCAGCCAAGACCAGTTTCTTGGTGAATGATGTCATGTGATCCTCCCAGATTTCACACTCGTAAACTTTACGAACAATTTTCACATTGCTCCGACTCAACTTAACCACATTCGCTTCGTTTTTGCAACCGGTTGCAAAAAGCTAATTTTGGTATTTACTGCTGCAGCCAATGTAAAAAAGGTTTAGAAGGTCCTGAAAGAAGTCCAAGGAAGTCGAAAATGCCCGTCACATTGAAAGAGGTTGCAGAGCGCGCGGGGGTGTCGCGGTCTGCGGTGTCTCGGACCTTTACCGATGGGGCTTCGGTGTCGGAAAAAATGCGGAGCAAGGTCGAAAAGGCTGCGCGCGAGCTTGGCTACAGCCCGAATGCTTTGGCCTCTTCATTGACCACCGGACGGACGAAACTGATTGGTCTTGTGTCCAACAACTTCCACAACCCTATCTTTCTGGAGGTCTTTGATCTCTTTACCCGCGGCTTGCAGGACCGTGGCTTACGGCCTTTGCTTGTGAACCTGACCGAAGAACGCGATCCCGAGAACTCGGTGCGCATGTTGCGGCAATATTCTGTGGACGGCGTGGTTGTTGCCTCGTCGACTTTGCCACCAGAGTTTGCCCTGGCGTTCCGCGATGCGGGCGTGCCGGTGGTGCATTCCTTTGGGCGCGCATCCTCGTCGCCCAAAGTGCATGTGGTTGGCATCGATAACGTTGAAACCGGTCGCATGGCGGCGCGGGCTTTGATGGCACGAGGGTATAAACATGTTGCCTTCTTGGGTGGTCCACGGGATGCGACCTCGACCCAAGACCGTCACAAAGGATTTGTCGAAGAAATGGCTCTGCACCCTGATGTGCGGCTGACGGAAAGCTTCGCCAAGGCCTATTCCCACGAGGCCGGGCGCAGAGAAATGCTGCGTTTATTGGACGACCAGCCTGCAGAAGGGTATTTTTGCGGCGATGACGTTCTGTCGATTGGCGTTCTTTCTGCGATTAAAGACAAAGGTCTGTCCTGTCCTGACGACATCGGCATCATTGGCCTCAACGATATGGAAATGTCGCGCTGGGAGAACATTGATCTGACCACGATCCACCAGCCGATCAAACAGATCGTGAATTCCTCGATTGAGCTGATGGTCGCCATGCTGGATGAACCGGACCGCTATCCCGAGGCCCGGATCTTTCCGTGTTCGGTGGTGGAACGGGGAACCCTTCCTGAGCTCCCCGCTTAAGATTTACCGGAAAATAGACGGCCGCGCGTCAAGCCACGCGCCACCTGCTTTGGCGGACTCGACTGCGGTGTGAACCGCGGCCATGGACCGGACACCATCGGCTGCGCCGGGCAACCCGTCGCGTGTCTCGCCTTTGATCGCGTCGGCCAGATCGCAATAGATATTGGCAACCGCCAGAGGGAAGCCCTCGGGATGCGCAATCGCCACGCGGCTCAGGCGCTGGGCGTCTTCATAAAGGCCGCCTTCGCCTTTCTCGATGATCTGCGTGCGACCGCCAACGGGGGTATAGATCAGTTGGTTTGGCTGTTCCGACGCCCATCTCAGACCTCCAGTTTCCCCAAAGACCTGAATGTCGAACCCATGCTGACGTCCAATCGCCACGGAAGACGTCCATAGCCGCCCCACCGTGCCGCCCTGCATGCGGAAGTTCACCATCGCGTCGTCTTCCAGCTCTCGACTTGGGATGGTCGAGGCGAAATCAGCGGAAAGCGTTTCCACCTCGTCATCGCTGATAAAGCTCGCCATATGCAGAGCGTGGATGCCGCAATCTGCGAACTGGCCGGATACACCCGCCATTGCCGGATCATAACGCCAGCGGACGCGGGGGTTGTCTGCGTCGGTGGCGTCGCCGTGGTGGCCGTGGCTAAAGTTTGTAACCACAAGGCGCACCTTGCCGATCTCGCCGGCACGCACCATCGCGCGGGCCTGGCGCACCATGGGGTAGGCCGAGTAGCAGTAATTGACTGCGCAGATTTTCCCCGATTTTTCAGCGACTTTGACGATTTCCTCGCCTTCTTCGACGGTCATGGTCATCGGCTTTTCGCAGAGCACGTTAAAGCCTGCTTCAAGGAAAGACTTGGTGATTTCAAAATGCGTCGCGTTCGGCGTCGCCACTGTCACCAGATCAATCCTGTCGTCGCGGGTTTTCTCGCCCGCGAGCATTTCCGTCCAATCGCCATAGGCGCGATCCGCAGAGATCCCAAGACGCTGAGCATACTCACGCCCCACGTCAGGACGATGATCCAATGCGCCTGCTGTGAATTCAAAATGCCCGTCCGCAAGCGCGCCGAGGCGGTGTGCTGGCCCGATCTGGCTGCCTTCGCCGCCGCCGATCATACCCCATTTCAGCTTTGTCATTTCTCGGGCCTTTCTCAGTTAAACCCAATGGATTCAAGATACACGCGGTTCGCGCGCGCGTCATCAATCGGCGAGACATCCAGCGTTGGGTCGCAATCCTGCTCGACGGTGCACCAGCCTTCAAAGCCTGCGTCCAATAGGATCCGGCGGACGGCTGGGAAATCCACATCTCCGTCACCGAGGTTGCAGAAAATGCCCTGACCGCAGGCGTCATAAAAGCCCGTGCGATTGGCGATCACATCGGCTTTGACCTTGGGATCAATATCCTTGAAATGCATATACGAGATGCGGTCCACATAGCGCTTCATAAACGCAACCGGATCAAAGCCCGCGTAAGAATGGTGGCCCGTGTCAAAGCAGATCTTCAGGATCTTTTCGTCGACCTCATTCAGCAGACGTTCCAGTTCCGGTTCAAAATCCATGAACCCCGCCGCATGGGCGTGGATGCCGACGGACAGGCCGTATTCCTCGGCTCCAATCCGCGCGGTTTCGGCAATGCGGTCGCGATAAGCAGCCCATTCGGCCTTGTCCATCTGCTCGGCTTCACTGGCGCGGCCCGCGGTGGGCGCGCGACGCTCGGAAATCGAGTCAATCAGCACCAAATGCTGTGCGCCATGGGCTTTCAAAGCCTTCGCCGTGCGGTGGGTCGCGTCCAGTACATCGTCCCACATGGCCGGGTCATGATAGGCGCGGAACACAACGCCGCCGATCAATTCCAGATCGTGCTCGGCCAAGGCGTCGGCCAGGATCGCAGGGTCCTCGGGCATATAGCCGACAGGGCCAAGCTCGATGCCTTTATACCCCGCATCGGCGCAGTCTTTCAGCACCGACCGCCATGCAGGATTGCGCGGATCATCTGCAAACTCGACGCCCCAGGAGCAGGGGGCATTGCCAATTCTGATTGTCATTGGTCGTGGTCTCCGAAACTTAGAAGTCGTTGATATTTTGCCATGTTTCCGTGTCTGCCGAGGCCAAAGTCGCGGCAATTACACGGTTCACGTCATGTCCGTCTTTAAAGGTGGGCCAGATGGCCTCGCCTGTCTCGATGGCACGCAGGAAATCGCGCGCTTCGATGATGATCTGGTCCTGATAGCCGGTGCCATGGCCCGGGCCTTGGCAGAAGGGCAGGTAGTCCGGATGCGTGGGCCCCGTTAGGATCTTGCGGAATCCGCGCTGGGGTTCGTGGTCCGTCATTTTGTAAAGCCACAGCGCGTTTTGATCTTCCTGATCAAAGCGGATCGCGCCGGCGGTGCCTGTGATTTCATAGGCGTAGCCCATCTTGCGCCCCGTCGCGATGCGGCTGAAATACATGGCCCCCATCGCGCCGTTCTCAAAGCGGCACATCAGTTGGGCGTGATCGTCGTTGTCGACCTCTCCGCCAGGCCGTTCCTTGTGAACGGTTTCATAAGTTCCCATCACACGGGCTATCGGACCCATCAAGGCCAGTGCCGCATTCACCATATGGGGCGCGAGATCCCCTAGTGTGCCATTCGCCATGCCAGAGGTGCGCCAGCTCGCGGGCGTGCGCGGGTCGGCATAGAAGTCTTCGGTATGTTCACCACGGAACCAGGTGATGTCTCCGATTTCGCCATCCGCGATCAGCTGGCGCGCATATTGGCTGGCAGGTGTGCGGATATAGTTAAAGCCAACCATATTTGGCACGCCCGAGGCCTCTGCGGCAGCAACCATGGCTGCGCTGTCTTCCATCGAAGCACCCAAAGGTTTTTCACACAGAACAGGTTTTCCCAAAGCAAAAGCTGCCTCAGCAATGCGCCGGTGCGTTTCCTGAGGAGAGGCGATCACAATGGCCTCGACACGTGGATCCTCGACCAGCGTGCGCCAGTCGTCTGTGGCGCGGGCAAAGCCATAGGCCACGCGATAGCGCTCTGCAGAATCAGGCGAGGACGCGCAAACCATCTCGAGGCGCGGACGAAGCTTGGTGTTGAACACAGCCCCGACCGAGGCCATCGCCACCGCATGCGCCTTGCCCATATAGCCACCACCAATGATGCCAATGCCGATTTCCAAGTCTGTTCTCCTCCCCGTTTGAAATTCAATTTGCAACCGGTTGCAAAATTAGTATCCTGAGAATCAACGACTCGCAAGCTGCATTCGACATCGCGTCGAATTTTCCCAGGGAGGGGACAGGCAGACATGACTAAGACGAACGATACTGTTCGGTTGACGACCGCTCAGGCGATCATCCGGTGGTTATCCAATCAATACATCGAGATAGATGGTGAAGAGCTGCGCCTGTGTGGAGGTGGCTTTGGGATCTTTGGCCACGGCAATGTGACCTGTCTGGGCGAGGCCCTGAACGGCGTGAAGGAAGAGCTGCCGCTCTATCGCGGGCAAAACGAACAGAGTATGGGATTCGCGGCAGCAGGCTATGCAAAGACATGGCTGCGGCAGCGTTTCATGTTCTGTACAGCCTCTGCGGGCCCGGGCACTGCGAACCTTTTGACGTCGGCTGCTTTGGCACATGCAAACCGTCTGCCAATGCTTTTGCTCTGTGGCGATACCTTCCTGACGCGTCTGCCGGATCCGGTATTGCAGCAGCTTGAAAACTATTATGACCCGACCTTTGGCGTAAACGATGCGTTCAAACCGGTGACGCGCTTCTGGGACCGCATCACCCATCCGGCGCAGGTCATTCAGTCCCTCCCAGCAGCCATCGCGACCATGCTGGATCCGGCCGATTGCGGTCCTGCATTCCTTGGTTTGCCGCAGGACGTGCAGGGGTGGACCTATGACTACCCGACTGTGTTCTTTGAAAAGAAAGTGCACCGCATTCGCCGCCAGGCGCCTGATGCACTCGAGGTCGCCGACGCCGTTGCGTGTTTGTCGAAAGCCAAGCGCCCGATGATCATCGCAGGCGGTGGGGTGCAATATTCGCGCGCCGTTTCAGAGCTGACAGCTTTTGCCGAGAAACATCAGATCCCCGTCGTAGAAACCATTGCCGGTCGCGCCAACCTATTGGCGACACATCCCCTGAATATTGGCCCGATTGGTGTGACAGGCTCTGACTCCGCTAATGCGATTGCGGAAAAAGCGGATGTGGTCTTGGCCGTCGGAACGCGGTTGCAAGATTTTACCACGGGGTCTTGGACCGCCTTTGCCAAAGATGCGCAATTCGTGTCTTTGAACGCGGCCCGTCATGATGCCGCGAAACATATGTCTTTAACCGTCGTCGGGGATGCGAAACTGGGTTTGACCGCACTCAGCGAGGCTTTGGACTATACAGCGCCTTCTGATTGGGTCGCCTTGGCGCAGGATGAACGCAAATCTTGGGACGCCTATGTGGCCGACAACGTGTCTTTCGGCAATCGACCCAACTCCTACGCCCAAGCCATTGGCGTCGTGAACGACCTCGTTGATCCACGCGACCGCGTCGTCGCTGCTGCCGGAGGCCTGCCCGCCGAAGTCACCGCCAACTGGCGCACGCTTGATGTCTGCACAGTGGATGTTGAATTCGGCTTTTCCTGCATGGGGTATGAGATCGCCGGCGCCTGGGGTGCTCGGATTGCTCAGGCACAGCGTGAACCCGAAAGGGACACTATCACCTTCTGTGGCGACGGATCCTATATGTTGATGAACTCGGACATTTATTCGTCTGTCCTGTCGAACAAAAAGATGATCGTTCTTGTGCTAGACAACGGCGGTTTCGCCGTCATCAACAAATTGCAAAACAACACCGGCAACGAGAGCTTTAACAACCTCTTGGCCGACTGCCCGACGATCTCTGAGCCCTTCGCGGTGGACTTCACCGCCCACGCCGCGTCCATGGGTGCGACGTCCGAACGGGTCGCAAACCCCGCAGAATTGGCCGAAGCGTTCAAGCGCGCGCAAGCGAGCGATAAGACCTATGTGATTGTCATGGATGTGGACCCTTACGAGGGTTGGACCACCGAAGGCCACACATGGTGGGAAGTCGGCACGCCTCATATCACCGAGGACGAGAACGTGCGCGCAGCCCATCTGGATTGGGAATCCAGTCGCGAAAAACAACGGCGGGGCGTGTGATGGTTCTGGACGGGATCGCAAAACGCAACTTTCTGGTGGTTGGCCGGGTCGGTATGGACCTCTGGCCCGATCCTCCAGGCACGCGCACCAAAGACGCCACCGATCTGAAGGTCGGCATGGGCGGAAGCTCTGCCAATATCGCGGCGGGGTTGGTCAAATTCGGCTGCAAGGCCGCTTTGGTCACCTGCGTGTCCGATGACGCGGTGGGCTGGTACTGCGAAGGGCAGTTGGATCACTATGGGATCGACCGCAGCCATGTGAAACGGATCAAAGGCGAGGAGCGGACCTCGCTCGCGGTCTATGAAACGCGGATCGAAGAGCATCAGAGCGTGATCTACCGCAACAACGCCGCTGATTTTCGCATGTCCATCGAGGATGTCGAAGCCGTCGACTATTCCCAATATGGCGCGCTGATCACAGCCGGTACGGTTTTTGCGGCTGAACCCTCGCGGTCCGCCGCGTTCCGCGCTTTTGAACTGGCGAAAGAGGCCGGTCTGCCGATCATTTTCGACGTGGATTACCGCCCTTATTCATGGCCGTCCCCAGAGGTCGCCGAAGAGGTTCTGTCTCGCGCAGGAAATCTATCTGATGTCATCGTCGCCAACGACGAAGAGTTCGGTTTCATGGCCGGTGGCATTGAAAAAGGCCTCGCTAAGGCTCGGTCTCTGGCTGAAAGCTCGGCAACCATCGTGGTCTATAAAAAGGGCCCCGACGGCGCAGTGACATTTGCCGAGGGCCAAGAGCTCGCGACTGGCATATTCCCCGTCGACGCCGTCAAACCGACCGGTGCGGGCGACAGTTTTATGGCGGGCTTCCTCGCCTCTCTTTCCGAAGGCCGTCCCATGAAAGACGCCGTGCTGCGCGGCTCTGCCTGTGCGTCCATCGTTGTATCGCAGCCAGGCTGCGCGCCTGCGATGCCCAATGGCGACCAGCTCGACGCCTTCCTCAAATCCCATCCCGGCCCCACGACGTGCTGAAAGGACGAACCCATGCATATCGCCCCATATGATAATGAAAACAAACCGATCGTGGATGTCGAAGACGGCTTTGTCCCGCTGAATTATTTCAACATCGTCAAACTCAAGAAGGGCGAGACGTTCGAATACGCCACGCCCGGCTACGAGACCTGTGTTGTGCCCGGCACCGGCACGGTCGACGTGGATGTCGATGGCGCAAAATACCCCGCGCTGGGCAACCGTACGGTCGATGTCTGGGACGGCGAACCCGAGGGCGTTTATGTCCCTGTCGGCGCAAAGGTGCGGATCACCTGCGTGACGGATGAGACCGAGACCTTCATTGCAGGTGCGAAATACGACAAGGTTCTAGAACCGTTTGATGTCCGCGCCGCGGATCTCGATGTGGTGCAATATGGTTCTGACGACACCAAAACACACCGCAAGATCAAACATATTCTTGGGGCCAACCATCACGATAAGGTCGGCCGCCTCTTGGTGAGCGAACTTTACACCGTGGGTGAGGGCGGCTGGTCTGGGTTTCCTCCTCATAAACACGATACAGACCGGCTGCCTGACGAAACCCGTCATGACGAAACTTACAACTATCGGTTCAAGCCAAACTACGGCACGGGTGTTCAGATCATCCAGCAAGAGGGCGACGCCATGGGTGACGCGCATCACATCGTGGATGGCTCCACGATCTGCCTGCGTTCGGGCTATCATCCCTGCGTGGCAATGCCGGGCTATCAGATGTATTATTTCACCATTCTGGGTGGCCTCAGCCAGCGCAGTCTGAAGCAATACTTCCAGCCTCAGCACGCGGAACAGCTGCACACGATCCCAGGCATCATGGATATGGTGGCCAAGTTCAAATGACGCTCGCAACATTATCGGAAGTGCTTCAGCCCGCGCTGAAGCAGGGATACGCTGTGGCCGGTCTTGTGACGCTCGGCTGGGAAGAAATGCGCGCCTATGTGGCGGCGGCAGAGGCCGAAGAGGTCTCTGTGATCTTGCAGGCAGGGCCCAGTTGTCGGGCGCATACGCCTTTGCCGGTGCTGGGCAAAATGTTCCGGCATCTGGCCGAGAATGCCTCGGTGCCGGTGGTGGCCCATTTGGATCACGGCTACACGTTTGAGGAATGCTCAGAGGCCTTGGACAGCGGGTTTACCTCGCTGATGTTTGACGGCTCTCGCAAGCCTTTGGCGCAGAATATCGACGAGACCGCGCGGATTGCCGAAATGGCCCATGCGGCGGGGATCTCCTGTGAGGGTGAGATAGGGTTTGTAGGCTATTCCGGCGGCGAAAATTCCGCCGGGACGGATCCAGAGGAGGCCGCAAAGTTTGCGCGGGAGTCGGGCGTTGACGCGATGGCGATCTCTGTTGGCAATGTGCATCTGCAACAGGACAAAGAGGGCGGCTTGGACGAGCCTCGTATCCGCGCGATTGAAGCCGTGACCGAGGTGCCATTGGTTATCCATGGCGGCTCTGGCGTGCCGGTTGCGCAACGCACCGCTTTGGCGCGCGGCTCGAAAATCTGTAAGTTCAATATCGGAACAGAGCTGCGGATGGCGTTTGGCCACGCGCTTCGGGACTCGGTCAACAAGGATGAAAACAGGTTTGACCGCGTCCAGATCCTGCAGGAAACCCATGATCCTGTGTATGACGCCACACGTCGCGTTCTGCGCGCATTCAAAGGGGCATAATGATGCTGAATATTGGTCTTTTGGGATGTGGTCGCATCGGTCAGGTCCATACGAAATCCGTGGCCCATATTGAGGGCGTGCGGGTCTCGGCTGTTGCGGATACTTTCGCCGCGCCCGCCGAGGCTTTGGCCGCGCAAACGGGGGCTCAGGTGCTTGAGTCTATGGCCCTGATCGAAAGCGTGGATGTTGATGCGGTTGTGATCGGCACCCCCACAGATACGCACTACGATCTGATCCACGCTGCCGCGGCAAACGGCAAAGCGATCTTTTGCGAAAAGCCGGTCGATATGTCCGCGGATCGCATTCGCGAATGTATGACCGCAGTCGATAAGGCGGGCGTGCCTTTCCTAACAGCGTTCAACCGCCGCTTTGACCCGAATTTCGCCAACGTCCAATCTCGCATCGCGAACGGTGAAATCGGAGATGTTGAGATCGTCACGATCCTGTCCCGCGACCCGTCTCCGCCCCCTGTGAGCTATATCAAAAGCTCGGGCGGCTTGTTTCGCGACATGATGATCCACGATCTGGATATGGCGCGCTTCCTGTTGGGCGAAGAGCCCGTGTCGGTCTATGCGGTTGGCGCGTCTCTGGTGGATCCAGAAATCGGCGAAGCAGGGGACGTGGACACTGCAGCCGTGACCCTTACCACGGCCAGCGGCAAGATCTGCCAAATCAGCAATTCCCGTCGTGCAAGCTATGGCTATGACCAACGCATCGAGGTGCATGGATCGGCAGGCATGTTGCGCGCCGAGAATATGCTGGAAAACACCGTCCAGGTCGCCACCTCTGACGGGTTCCGTGCGGCCCCTGCGCAGCATTTCTTTTTGGAACGCTACGCCGAGGCCTATCGCCGCGAAATGGCGCATTTTGTGGATGCGGTCACGCAAGGAACGCCGATTAGCCCGACCATCGAGGATGGCTTGCGCGCGCAGGTCTTGGCGGATGCGGCTGCAGAGTCTCTGCACACCAGACAGCCGGTCGCACTGTCCTAAGTTCGGCACAGGAAAACACCTACAAGGGCGTAGTTCCCCCTACGCCCTTTTGCATGTGAAAATTCCTCTTGGCACGAATCCTTTTCACGCCTAAACGGCGCCATCCGGTGGACAGCCGGGGCTCTTATGTTAGCCTATGCCTTTTGGGGGATCAGTGATTGAACACGCCGAAGACCGCGCCACATAGCGTTTATGGGATCGATAAATGGGGCAAAGACCTCATCGTCGTGATTGACAAAGGTGAAGTCGGCCTCAAGAACCCCCTCAATCCCACAGCGCCTGCCGTCAGCCTGCCTGACATCCTTTCCGACCTCGAAGATCGCGGCATCCAGTCGCCCATGGTTCTGCGGGTGTCGTCCTATTTGGAAAGCGAAATCAAACACATAAACGAGTGTTTCGCGGAGGCGATCACACGGGTCGGTTACAATGGTGTCTATCGCGGCGTCTTTCCGATCAAAGTGAACCAACAAGCGCAGGTCGTCGACCGGATCGTTCAATTTGGTAAACCTTATAACTATGGCCTTGAGGCAGGCTCCAAGCCAGAGCTCGTGATCGCCTTGGCCCATCGCCTCGCTTTGGACGCGCTGATTGTTTGCAACGGTGTCAAAGACCCGCAGTTCATCAGCCTCGCCATCCTGTCGCGCAAGATCGGCTTTAACACCGTGATCGTGCTAGAAAGCCCCAAAGAGGTCGATACCGTTATCGAAGTCTACAAAGAGCTGGGCGTCGAGCCGCTCTTGGGTGTTCGGGTCAAGCTGACCAACCAGATCACCGGCAAATGGGAAGAAAGCTCGGGCGACCGCTCGACCTTTGGCATGAACACGGACCAATTGGTTTCGGTCATCGACAAGCTGCGTGATGCGGGGCTTTTGCACTGCCTCAAGCTGCAGCACAGCCATCTGGGCAGCCAGGTGCCAGACGTGAACGACGTGCGCCGCGCGGTCAGTGAGGCGTGCCGCTACTATACCGAACTTACCCGCGAAGGCGTGCCTCTGACCCACCTCGATCTGGGCGGTGGTCTGGGTGTGGACTACACGGGCGAGAAATCTGCCACCGAGAACTCGATCAACTACACGATGCGCGAATATTGCACCAATGTGGTTGAGACGGTGAAATACGCGATGGACGCAGCCGAGATCGACCATCCGACGCTGGTGACCGAAAGCGGGCGTGCCGTCGTCGCGACCTCGTCGATGCTGTTGTTTAATGTGCTTGAGGCGACGCTCTATGACGCGCCAACCGCACCAAAACCCGAGCCGGATGATCACCACCTGATCAATGACCTGCTTGCGATCAGCGAATATGTGACGGCAGATCGCCTGCAGGAATGCTGGAACGACGCGAGCTTTTATCGCAACGAAATGCGCGCGCTTTTCCATCGCGGCTATGTGTCTTTGCGCGAAATGGCGCGGGCTGAGCGGATCTATCTTCACATCATGGCGCGTATCAAACACCACGCGGCCTTTGACGATATCTCGGTGCCCGAAGACCAGATGATCCGCCTGAGCGACATCTATCACTGCAACTTCTCGCTGTTCCAATCGCTGCCGGATGTCTGGGCGATTGACCAGTTGCACCCGATGCTGCCGCTGCAGATGCTCGATCAAAAACCAGATCGTTATGCAGTGCTCTCTGACATCACTTGCGACAGCGACGGCAAGATCGACAAGTTCATCCTAGAAGACGGCGTCGCCCGCGCACTGCCGGTTCATACGCTGCCCGAAGACAAACCCTACTATATGGGCGTCTTCTTCGTCGGCGCGTATCAGGAAACTTTGGGCGATCTACACAACCTCTTTGGCGACACCAATGTGGTCACGATTGAGCTGCGCGAGGACGGCGGCTTTGACCTCTTGCATGAACAAGAAGGCGACACGATTTCCGAAGTCATGTCCTATGTGGAGTTTGACCCTCAGGACTGCGTCGCCGAGTTCCGCAAAATGGTGGACGAAGCGATCTCTTCGGGCGCGCTGAAATCCAAAGAACGCAAAATCCTGATGAGCGCTTACCGCGACAGCATCAACGGCTATACTTATTACGAATGACCTCAAACGCAGGAGTAGGGATCATGGGCAAAACACTGGTTGTCGGGGCAGGGGGCGTTTCCCACGCTGCCGTGCATAAAATGGCGATGAACAGCGATATCTTTACCGAGATCACGCTGGCGAGCCGGACGAAATCCAAATGCGATGCGATTGCGGCCTCGGTCAAGGAACGCACAGGCGTCACGATCAAAACCGCAGCGCTGGACGCGATGGATGTCGCGGCAACAGTTGCCTTGATCAAAGAAACCGGTGCTGAGATCCTCGTAAACCTCGCGCTGCCCTACCAAGACCTCGTCCTGATGGATGCCTGTCTAGAAGCAGGTTGCCACTATCTGGACACGGCGAACTACGAACCCGAAGACGTCGCCAAGTTCGAATACCACTGGCAATGGGCCTATCAGGATAAATTCAAAGAGGCGGGTCTGACCGCGATCCTCGGCTCTGGCTTTGATCCGGGCGTGACGTCTGTATTTGCCACTTGGCTCAAGAAACACAAGCTCGACACCATCCGCCAGATCGACATTCTGGACGCCAATGGCGGCGACAACGGCCAGGCTTTTGCCACCAACTTCAACCCGGAAATCAACCTGCGCGAAGTGCTCGCCGAAGTGCGCCATTGGGAAGGTGGCGATTGGCAAACCAGCGAGGCTATGTCCACAAAGGTCGAGTTCGACTTCCCGGGCATTGGTAACAAAAACATGTACTTGATGTATCATGAGGAACTGGAGTCTCTTTCCACCCACTTCCCCGAAATCGAACGCGCGCGGTTCTGGATGACCTTCGGCGATGCCTACATCATGCACGCCAAAGTGCTGCAAAACGTCGGCATGACCCGCATCGACCCGGTGGTACACGACGGTCATGAAATCATCCCAATCCAGTTCCTGAAAACGCTCTTGCCCGATCCCGGCGATCTGGGCGCGCTGACCAAAGGCAAAGCCTGCATTGGCGATATCGCGACAGGTCAAGCCAAAGACGGTTCGGGCGAGAAGACCTTCTACATCTACAACATTTGTGATCACGAAGAATGCTACGCCGAAGTCGGCTCGCAAGCAGTCAGCTACACCACCGGCGTGCCCGCCATGATTGGCGCGGCGCAGCTCCTGAAAGGCAACTGGAAAGAACCGGGCGTCTGGAACATGGAGCAGCTCGATCCCGATGACTTCATGGACATGCTTAACAACCACGGCCTGCCATGGCAGGTCCACGAACTCGACGGCCCGGTCGACTTCTAAAAACCTCCAAGCCTCCAGCCTCCATTTTCTCTTGCTAGAAATATCCCGGGGGTCTGGGGGCTGGCCCCCAGCGAAGCCAGAAACGAGGCCCAGATGCCCGAGATGATGACCACCCAAGCCGGAGATCCCGGCGCGTTTCGCGACTTTGACCTAAACCGCGTGCCGAGCCCCTGTTTCGTGGTGGACGATGCGGCGATTGAGACCAATCTCAAGGTCCTGCGCCACGTAGCAGACGCCTCTGGCGCAAAGGTGCTCGCTGCGCTCAAAGCCTTTTCAATGTTCGCGACCGCGCCCTTGGTCAGCAAATATCTCGACGGCACCTGTGCCTCAGGCATCTACGAGGCTCGGCTGGGTCGCGAAGAATACGGCGGCGAGGTCGCGACATTCTGTGCAGGCTACAAAGACAGCGATATCGACGAGATCATAGCGCTGTCGGACCATGTGATCTTCAACTCTCCTGCCCAAAAAGACCGCTTTCTCGCGAAGTGCCAAGCTGCTGGCGTTCAGGTTGGCCTGCGCATCAATCCTGAATACTCGGTCGGAGAGGTCGCCAAATACGACCCAGCCGCCCCTTGCTCACGCCTAGGCACGCCCATCAGCCAATTGACGCCGGAGGTCCTCGAGGGCGTCGACGGGCTGCATATGCATGTGCTCTGCGAACAGGGCGTCGATCCTCTGCTACATGTCTGGTCGGCTGTGGAATTCAAGCTGGTCCCGTATTTCAAACAATTGAAATGGATCAATTTCGGCGGCGGCCATCACATCACCCGCGCGGACTACAATCGTGACGTCTTGATCCACTTGCTTAAGGACATCCGCCAGAAATACGACGTCGACGTGATGATCGAACCCGGAGAGGCCGTGGCCTTGGATGCAGGCATCTTGGTGGGCGAGATTCTTGATACATTCGCCAACGGCATGGACATCGCGATCACAGATATTTCGGCCACCTGCCACATGCCCGACGTGATCGAAGCCCCTTATCGCCCTGCCATGTTAGGAGAGGTCGACGACGGAAATACCTATCGGCTAGGCGGGCCCTCTTGCCTCGCAGGGGATGTGATCGGAGACTACACATGGCCGGCTCCGGTAAAGATTGGCCAACGGTTCGCGTTTCTGGATCAGGCCCATTATTCCATGGTGAAAACCAATACATTCAACGGCGTGCCTCTGCCTGCGATTGCACTGTGGAACAGCACCACCGATGATCTTCACATGATACGCGAGTTTTCCTATTCTGACTTCAAGGACCGTCTCTCATGAGCGTATTTCTCGACAGCGAACTGACACCTGATGAGCGCAACGAAGACGCACGGTTCCATGTCATTCCAGTCCCGCTTGAACGGACGGTTTCCTACGGATCTGGCACCGCCAAAGGCCCCGCAGCCATCATCGAGGCGTCAAACGAGCTCGAGCGCACAACCAACGGCCACGAACCCTGCGCCGCGGGCATTTTCACGCAGGCACCGCTGGACTGTACCGGCGATTTGCCAGAGGTGATGGAACGTCTTGCCGCGCGCATCGAGCACGTTGTAGCCGAGGGCCGCATTCCTGTGACGTTGGGCGGCGAACATTCGCTCAGTTATGGCGCGGTGATGGGTGTCGCCCGCGCGCTGGGCCAGCCGGTTGGGGTGGTGCAGATCGACGCCCATGCTGATTTGCGGGTGGCCTATCAGGGCAACAAACATTCCCATGCCTCTGTGATGCACCTCTTGAGCGAGAAGGGCATTCGTCTCGCGCAATTCGGCGTCCGCGCGCTGTGTCAGCAGGAAATGGACGGCCGTGACGCCAATGGTGTCTTTTACAAAGATGCCGAGGATCTGGTCGTTGGAAACCTCTTTGAGGTTGATCTTCCCGATGATTTTCCCGAGCTTGTCTATGTCAGCTTTGACGTTGATGGATTGGATCCCAGCCTGATGCCTGCGACTGGGACACCGGTGCCCGGAGGGCTCGGGTATTATCAAGCGCTTAGGTTGGTAGAGCATGCCCTCAAGGGGCGTAAATGTGTTGGGCTGGATGTCGTGGAACTGGCCCCGGATGGCAATGCCGCTTGGGATTTCACCGCCGCGCAAATTGTCTATCGGTTGATGGCAGCCTGTATCGCGGCTTAGGAGCTCTGCCCCTCGGCCACAGGCCTTCACCCCGGAGTATTTCGCGCAAGATGAATGACGTCGCCGTTTTGTGTTTTGTCGTGCGAGAGGATGGTGCCGCAGGGGAGGATTGAACTCCCGACCTCACCCTTACCAAGGGTGCGCTCTACCACTGAGCTACTGCGGCCTAAGCCATGGTGCATCTGCTGTCAGAGTGTCACCGTGGCGCGGTGATTAGACTCAAATTCTAACCCGCGCAAGGGCATCTAGCATGTTTTTTTCACCTCATGTATTGAAAGCGCATGGACAATAAGAAAACCTCATCTGGCAAGGCTACTAAGGCACAAACGCGCGAGGACCGCCTAAAGGCCGCGCTTAAGGCAAATATGGGTCGTCGCAAGGCGCAGGCCAAAGCGCGTTCCGCCAGTATGGATGAAGCAAAAACAGCGGAAAATAACGAGGGGTAGGGTAGATGGATTCAATACTAGTGACCGGTGGTGGCCCATTGTCGGGAGAAATTCCGATCGCAGGGGCCAAGAACACCTGCCTTAAACTTATGTGCGCGTCGATTCTGTCCGAAGAGCCGCTGACCCTGACCAATGTCCCGCGACTTTCCGATGTGGCGACGCTTTCGGCCTTGCTGGAAAGCCTTGGTGTTGAGATTGGGCGTTTGGATTCCGGTGGGACTTTGGCTTTGTCCGCCTCTCAACTTACCTCGCATATGGCGCATTACGATATGGTACGTAAGCTGCGCGCGTCGTTCAACGTGCTCGGGCCTCTGATTGGTCGGACCGGAGAGGCGGTTGTCTCATTGCCTGGCGGCTGCGCGATTGGGGCGCGGGCGGTTGATTTCCACCTGACCGGCCTGGAAAAGCTTGGTGCAAAGGTGGAGCTGAAAGACGGCTATGTGCATGCGGTTGGGGACTTGAAAGGCGCTGAGGTCGAATTTCCTTTCCCGTCCGTTGGAGCAACTGAAAACATTATGTGCGCCGCCGTTCTGGCCAAGGGCACGACCGTTATCAAGAATGCAGCCCGCGAGCCGGATACAAAGGCCTTGGCGGATTGTCTGATTGCCATGGGCGCGGACATCGAAGGGGCTGGCACGGACACCATGGTGGTGCGGGGCGTCGACGGTTTGCATGGCACCACCCATCGCGTGATCACCGACCGGATCGAGCTGGGCACATATATGACTGCTCCGGGTATTGCGGGCGGCGAAGTGGAATGCATTGGCGGGCGTCGTGAGTTGCTGTCCGCCTTCTGTGACAAGATGGAAGAAGCTGGACTTGAGATCACCGAAACAGACCGGGGTCTGAAAGTCCGCCACCCCGGTGGCCGACTGAAAGCCGTGAACGTGGCCACCGCGCCGTTCCCTGGGTTCCCAACGGATCTGCAGGCGCAATTCATGGCGATGATGTGCTTTGCCGAGGGCACGTCGGTGCTGGAAGAAACCATCTTTGAAAACCGCTTTATGCACGCACCGGAATTGATCCGGATGGGCGCGAATATCGAGGTCTCTGGGGGTATGGCCACGGTACATGGAGTTGAGAAAATGAAAGGCGCACCGGTGATGGCAACAGATCTGCGCGCTTCGGTCTCTTTGATCCTTGCGGGGCTTGTGGCCGAAGGTCAGACGACTGTGAACCGTGTTTATCATCTGGACCGCGGGTACGAAAACCTCGTGCAAAAGCTCTCGGCAGTTGGTGCGAAAGTGGAGCGGGTAGAGGGCGTATGAGCGAAGACGCACGGTTTGAAGACGGGCGCGAGGTGCCGCTGAATCTTGGGGCCTTGGATGGCGAAGACCTCAAGGTGCTGTCCGCCTTGACGCAGGATGCGGTTTTCCCAGTGACCGAGATGACATGGCGTGCCAAAGAGCGCCGCTTTGCGGTTTTGCTCAATCGCTTTCGGTGGGAAGACGCTGAAAACGCACGCACGCGTGGGAGAGATGTCGAGCGGGTGCAAAGCCTGCTGGTGGTTGAGAATGTCACGAAAGTGGCCAGTCAGGGTGTGGATCGCTCAGACACCGATGTGATTCTGGCGCTTTTGTCGATTGAAACCGATGACGGAGCTGAAGAGCTCACTCTGACCTTGGCGGGTGACGGTGCCATTCGACTCTCGGTAGACGCGCTGGAAGTGTCCCTGAAAGATGTGACTCGCCCTTATCTAGCCCCTTCAAAAAAGACGCCGGATCACGGGACGTGAAGTGCCGCGGGTTGGCTGATCCTGCCCCAAATTCACGCCTATAGCCGTGCGCGACTTGAGCCTTCCGCCCCCTGCCGCTAAGAGCAGCGCAAAGGAGAGCCCGATGCCTCAGTTTCTGAACGCGCAAGATGCAGATTTCGAAAGCCGTTTTACCGCCCTTTTGGGCGCAAAGCGCGAGGATAGCCCTGACGTTGACGCGGTTGTCGCGGGGATTGTCGCCGATGTTCAGGCACGCGGAGACGCCGCCGTCATTGAACTGACCTCGAAGTTTGATCGTTTGGATCTGACGCCGGAAACGCTTCGGTTTTCTGAGGAAGAGATCGACGCACTTTGCGCCCAAGTGACGCCCGACGAACGCGCGGCTTTGGAATTGGCGGCTGAACGTATTCGGGCCTATCACGCGCGACAAATGCCTCAGGATGAAAGCTGGACGGACGACAGCGGCGCCACCTTGGGCTGGCGCTGGACTGCTGTCTCTGCGGCGGGCCTTTATGTGCCGGGGGGATTGGCGAGCTATCCGTCCTCGGTTCTGATGAATGCGATCCCGGCGAAAGTGGCCGGCGTGGGGCGTCTTGCGATTGTTGTGCCGACCCCGGACGGAGAGGCGAACCCTCTGGTTCTATTGGCTGCGCGTCTCGCAGGCGTGGACGAGGTCTACCGGATCGGCGGTGCGCAGGCTGTGGCGGCTTTGGCCTATGGCACGGATATGATCGCGCCGGTTGATAAGATCACGGGGCCGGGCAATGCCTTTGTGGCCGCAGCCAAGCGCCGTGTGTTTGGCAAGGTCGGGATCGATATGATTGCAGGGCCGTCAGAGATTTTGGTGATTGCGGATAAGGACAACAACCCAGATTGGATCGCGCTGGATTTGCTTAGTCAGGCAGAGCATGACGAAAGCGCGCAATCTATCCTGATCACGGATGATGCATCCTTTGGGCAGGCGGTGTCGGATGCAGTTGATGCGCGTCTTGAAACGCTTGAACGGCGTGCGATTGCAGGCGCAAGTTGGCGTGACTATGGGGCCGTGATCACGGTGCCTGATCTGGACACAGCCGCCGCATTATCGGATCGGATCGCGCCCGAGCACCTAGAGCTTTGTGTCGCCGACCCGGATTGCTTGTCCGAAAAGATAACCCATGCGGGCGCGATTTTCCTTGGGCAGTTCACGCCAGAAGCCATCGGCGACTATGTCGGTGGACCAAATCACGTGCTGCCGACTGCGAGGTCGGCGCGGTTTAGTTCCGGCTTGTCGGTGATGGATTTCCTCAAGCGCACCACCCTGTCCAAGATGACACCAGAGGCCCTGCGCGCCATTGGGCCCGCCGCGGAAACCCTTGCGCAGAGCGAAAGTCTGGAGGCACATGGCCTGTCTGTAACAGCCCGCTTGGATGCGTTGAACAAGTAAACGGATATTGTTTGCCAAGAGGACGTCGGGCCCTTTGCTTTGCCTCGCTCCCTCAAGCTCAACGACGTGCGTTCCAGAGCATCCCCTGTTTACCCTTTAGATCCGGTTGAAACCGATCTTGGCAAAGGTCCTCTTGGCACGGCCATCGGCGTCCCCGCCTGTACCGCTCTATGGTTATGCCCGCGCGCCCCTAACAAAGGGTTAATGAAACGCATAAAATTGTACGGCCTAGTAGTGGGCGGTATAGCCGCCGTCGACCGCAATGATCTGGCCGGTCAGATAGGATGCCGCGGGCGAGGCCAGCATCAAAACGACAGGTGCGAGTTCCTCGGGCTCTCCCCAGCGCCCTAGTGCACTTGCTGCCTTTAATTTTTCCGCGAGTGCCGGATCGGTGCTTGCCGCGGCATTTGGCGCGGTCTTAAAAAACCCCGGCGCGACCGCATTGACGTTGATGCCATGGGGGCCGAGCTCTGCAGCCAGTGCCTTGGTCATGCCGTTGATGCCGCCTTTGGCCGTCGTATAAAGCGCGTCACCAGATTGGGCAATCAGGCCGGCGATTGACGATATGTTAACGATACGGCCATACCCTTTGGCTCGCATCTGTTTGGCCGCAGCTTGTGCCAGCTGAAACGGCGTCACCAGGTCCACGTCAAGCAGCCTTTGGATATCGCCCTTCGTAAATTGGTCCAGCGTGCGGCGATCACGAAGTCCGACGTTGTTGACCAGAATGTCCAGCCCGCCTTCAGCGACCATCCGTGCCATGAACGCATCGCGCGCTGTTGCATCGGCAACGTCGAATACAGCGGGACGCGCGTTCTCGCCAATCTCGGCAACAGCTTCGGCAACGGAACCTGCATTTCGGCCATTGACCCAAACCTCGGCGCCCGATTTCGCCAAAAGGGATGCGATCGAAAAGCCAAGCCCCGAGCTGCTGCCTGTCACCAATGCCCGTTGCCCATTCAGAGAAAATACGTCCAAATTCGCCATGTCGTTGCCGTTCCCTACGTAACACGGGTGATCTTGCCCGAAAAACTACCTGCGCCGCAATGCAGCATTGCTTGCGAACCTTCGTCAAGCTATGCCTGTTGCGAGAAAAAGAGTAGATATCCGCTATGAGCCGTATCAGCCGCATTGAAATCGACGATCGCAACCTGCCTCCGCCAACACCGGAAATCGAACAAGAGCGCCGTGTCGCAATGTTTGATCTGATCGAAGACAACACCTTTGCCTTGCCAAGCCGCGATGACCGCACCGTGCCCGACGGCCCCTATGCGGTCGAGCTGGCCATTCGCGACAAACGTCTGGTTTTTGACATCGAAACCGAAAGTGGCGACAAAGCCGCCGAGTTCCATCTGTCGCTGTCGCCGTTCCGTCAGGTGGTCAAAGACTATTGGCAGATTTGCGAAAGCTATTTTGATGCTGTGAAAAACATGCCGCCCAGCCAGATCGAAACCATCGATATGGCGCGTCGCGGGATCCACAACGAAGGGGCCCGGATCTTGGCCGAGCGTCTGGAGAACAAGGCGGATGTTGACAATGACACGGCCCGCCGCCTCTTCACTTTGATCTGTGTTTTGCATTTCGGCGGCTAGGGCATGACGCAAGAGCTCCCTCAATCGGTTCTGTTTTGCTGCGACCACAATGCGGTCCGCTCACCGATGGCTGAGGGAATTATGAAGCAGCTGTTTGGCATGGAAACCTATGTGCAATCGGCGGGCTTGAAGAATGATCTTGAGATCGACGGTTTTGCGATCACGGTCTGCCATGAGATCGATGTGGAGCTAGCCCGTCATCAATCCCGGTCTTTTGAAGAGATGGAGCAATTTGGCGACCAGCTCTCAAGCTTTGACATGATCATCGCTCTAAGCCCCGCAAGCTATGCGCGTGCTAAAGAGCTAACCAAGCTGTTTCATTTGGACGTACTGTTCTGGGACACCAGCGACCCGACCTCGACCGGGGAAACGCGGGAAAGCAAACTGGACGCGTATCGCAAGACCCGCGACGAAATCATTGCGCAGCTTAAGGCGCAATGGGGAAGTGCCTGAGGCACTGCCTGATCGGAGGTTCGATGCTGACCACTCGTGTGCTTGATCGTGCAGAATTTGACGCCGCTTTGGACGATATCGCGCAGCTGCGGATCTCGGTGTTTCGAGACTGGCCTTATCTGTATGACGGCTCTCTAGCCTATGAGCGAGACTACCTCAGTGTGTACCGCGACAGCGCGCACTCTGTTGTGGTTGGTGCTTTTGATGGGTCGCGTTTGGTAGGCGTGTCGACCGGCACGCCCATGCAAGATCATTCAGATGATTTCGGTGCGGCGTTCGAAGGTCAGGATATTGCCCTGGAACAAATGTTTTACTGCGCTGAGTCCGTCCTTTTGCCACAGTATCGCGGACATGGGCTGGGGCATAAGTTCTTTGACCATCGCGAGGCACACGCGCGGTCTTTAGGGTTCAAAAAGATCTGCTTTTGCGCAGTGCTACGCCCCGAGAATCATCCACTTCGCCCAAAAGACTATCGCCCGCTTGATGCGTTTTGGCGTGGTCGGGGGTATCGATCTATGGATGGTGTGCAGGCATCATTCAATTGGAAGGACGTTGATCAGTCGCAAGAGACTGAGAAGCGCCTGCAATTTTGGGCGCGCTCCCTTTTGGGTTGTGTCTAGTTACCCTTGGCTTGAATATTTCAACAATTGAATTAACGTCACGTGTTGGAAGGTCATGTTTTCTGGTCTTTCGAATTGCTGAAGTTCACATTCAAATAGTAGTATGTAAAGAGTACGCCTAAGGCCTCTTTCCGGGATTGATCCTGAGATACACGGCTAAAAGGCTTTAATCGGGGATGAACTATGACTGTGACTGTTGTCGCACTTGTGAGTGTTAATGAAGACGAACCCTTCGCTTTGGGAGAGTATTTCCGGATCACCGGCCCATTGCTGGAACGTGCGGGTGCTGAAATCGTCAAACGCTTTACGGTGAATGAGGTTGTGGTGGGCCATCGGCCTGCCAAGACTGTGATGATTGTGAAATACCCTGACCGTGCCGCGGTCGAAAGCGTGTTTGGCAGCCCGGAATACCAGAGCGTCAAAAAGATCAGAGATCAGGCGTTTTCTGAGTATCACGTTTCGATTGCTTCGGATGAGGATAGCGAAGCCGAAGAAGTCGCGGCCATCGACACAGCTTAAAGCATTTTGCGAGGCCTTGAGTTTACGGATGACCCCATCGCTTGCGCCAACTAGTCTTGGTGCAACGGATTAAGGAATAAGACGTGACAAAAATCGCAACGGCGGCCTATCCGATCGATTGGCTCGAGAGTTGGTCTCAGTTTGAAGATAAGCTGAGCAGTTGGGTCTATGAGGCCACTGGGGCTGGCAGTCGGTTGCTGGTCTTTCCGGAATATGGTGCCATGGAGCTGTCGTCTTTGGCGGGTAAAGAGGTCGCCGCTGACTTGCAAGGATCCTTGCGGGCGGTAGCAGAGCGCATCGACGATGTGGATCAATTGCACGCAAGCTTGGCGCAAGAAACTGGCAGCTATATTCTGGCAGCGTCTGCCCCTGTCTTGGGACAGGGCGCTCGCCCTGTAAACCAAAGCAGGTTCTTTGCTCCAAGTGGCGCGATGGTTGCGCAAGACAAGCAGATCATGACGCGTTTTGAACGCGAAGACTGGGGCATTCAATCAGGCGATCCGTTACAGGTGATCGAAACGGATTTCGGCAGGATCGGGATCCTCATCTGCTATGACAGCGAGTTTCCTTTGCTTGGGCGCGCCTTGTCTGACTGTGATGTGATCTTGGTGCCGTCTTGCACGGATGCCCTCTCGGGATATTGGCGTGTGCGTATAGGCGCGATGTCCCGCGCGCTTGAGCAGCAATGCGTGACGGTGATGGCCTCAACTGTGGGTGATGCTGCCTGGACACCCTCTGTAGATGCCAACGTTGGGGCAGGGGGCGTTTTTTGCCCGCCCGACAAGGGTTTGCCAGACACAGGCGTGATCGCCGAAGGCCAATTGAACCAGCCCGGTTGGACCTATGCCGAGGTCGACCTTGCCCAGATCGCCGAGGTGCGTCGGGATGGGCGCGTTCTGAACCGCAAGCACTGGCAAGAGCAGATTCCACGTGACAGCATGGCGATTACTCGGCAATTGCGCTAGATTCCCCTTGTAAACACACGAATTTGCGCCCATTTAGGGGCCGCCCACGCATGGTGGGTGTTTATCAATGGAGAGACCATGGCCAAGGAAGAATTGCTCGAATTTCCCGGTGTCGTAAAGGAACTCCTGCCAAATGCGACGTTTCGGGTCGAGCTGGAAAACGGCCATGAGATCATCGCACATACGGCAGGCAAAATGCGCAAGAACCGCATTCGCGTTCTCGCAGGCGACAAAGTTCAGGTGGAAATGACCCCCTATGATCTGACCAAGGGCCGGATCAACTATCGCTTTAAATAAGCCAAACTTGCTGGAGTCCGTGGTATGCGTTTGATCCTCGGATCCGGCAGCCCGCGCCGCCGTGAATTGCTGGCGCAGATCGGGGTGACGCCGGATGACATTCGGCCGCCCGATATCGATGAAACGCCTTTAAAGGGCGAGCTTCCCAAACCCTATTGCAGCCGCATTGCCCGCGAGAAAGCGCTTGCCACAGAGGCAGGCGACGCAGACGTCGTGCTTTGTGCGGATACAACAGTCGCGTTGGGACGTCGCATTCTGGGTAAGCCCGCCGATGCAGGCCAAGCTGCGGAATTCCTGATCTCGCTCGGTGGACGTCGCCACAAGATCATCACCAATGTTGTGGTGCGCAAAGGCGCGGACGTCTGGCAGCGCGATGTTGTCAGTGAGGCCAAGATGAAACGGCTCTCCGACGATGAACTCAACGCCTATCTCGCCTCAGGCGACTGGCAGGGCAAAGCCGGAGGCTATGCGATTCAGGGCCCAGCGGGGGCTTTCATTCCATGGATTTCCGGATCCTTTACTGGCATCGTCGGCCTGCCTTTGGCCGAAACCGCAGCGCTTTTGCAGGCCGCGGGTTACCCACTTTATAAGGACACGCCATGAAGGGCCGTCAGATCATCCTCGACCACCTAGACGGGCGCGAAGCCGCAGCCCTCATGGTCAATGGCAAACTGCATGATTTCCTGATCGACGGAGACGCCCCGCGCCCAGGTACGATTTATCGCGCTGTGGCCGATCGCCCGGTCAAAGGGCAGGGCGGCATGTTCCTGAAAACGCCCGATGGCAACGTGTTCCTGCGTCAGGTCAAAGGCCTCTCGCAAGGCCAGAGCCTGCTTGTGCAGGTCACAGGCTATGCCGAAGATGGCAAAGCGATTCCCGTGACGCAAAAGCTCCTGTTCAAAAGCCGATATGCGATTGTCACGCCTGGGGCTCCGGGCGTGAATGTCAGCCGTTCGATCCGCGATGACGACCTCCGTGACACGCTCAAGGGGATTGCCCATAGCGTGCTAGAAGACGACGCCCAGGGCCTGATCCTACGCTCAAGCTGCACCGAGGAAGAGAGCGACGCGATCGCTGAGGACATCGCCGAAATGCAGGTCATGGCGCGTGATGTTCTGGCCGACGCCGAAGGCCCAGCCGAAAAGCTCACCGACGGCGACGGCCCCCATGTCACCGCATGGCGCGAATGGACAGAGCCCGCAGATGTCGTGACCGAAAAGGGGTCCTTTGACGCCCTTGGTGTGCTCGACGCGCTCGAGGATCTGCAATCCCCCCGCGTTCCCCTTGGCAATGGCGCTTTCATGTTTGTGGAACCGACCCGCGCCCTTGTGGCCGTCGACGTCAATACTGGGTCCGACACATCTCCTGCGGCGACCCTCAGGGCCAATATCGCCGCCGCCAAAGACCTGCCACGCCAACTCCGCCTGCGCGGGCTCGGAGGCCAAATCACACTCGATCTCGCCCCAATGCCGAAAAAGGACCGCCGCGCCTTTGAAACGTCCTTGCGCGCCGCCTTCAAAGCCGATCAGATCGAAACCATCCTGGCGGGCTGGACGCCCTTGGGTCATTTCGAGCTGCAACGCAAACGCGAACGTCTCCCGCTTGCGGGGCTACTCTCATGAGTTGCCCAATCTGCCAAAAGCCCACGGAAAAACCCTATCGCCCCTTTTGCTCCAAGCGCTGTGCGGACATCGACTTGGCCAAATGGCTGAATGAAGACTATGCCGTGCCAGCCCGCGAAGAGGACCCGTTTTCCGAAGATGCCGAGGCGCAATCTAACCCCTCAGATCGCTTGCACTAATTTTTTTAAATTAGCCTCTGGACAGCCCCCGCCCCCTGTCATAGAACGCCGAAACCCGAACAGAGATGTTCACCCGTGCCCGGGTAGCTCAGGGGTAGAGCAGTGGATTGAAAATCCTCGTGTCGGTGGTTCGATTCCGCCCCCGGGCACCATTTAAATTAAGAAATATGTTGATAAACAGTGTGTTAAATGAATTTTTTGCACGTTTACCCACCTATGTGACCACCTTTTTCTGTTTGATGTGTTCCGAAAGTTAATAGTACCATCGCCGACTGGCGGAAAGCGAATGTTCGCTGCCGTTGCGAGCCGCTCATGTTAAGCGAAAATAGCCGACCTTCAGTTATTCCCCAAAAGAAGATCTTCTTGCTAAATGTGCAAGTGGCAAAGAGCGCAACTTTGCCGATGCTGCGACACGAAAAGATATATTGTCTTATCCTTGCCTAGCATCTTGCGCTCCAGCAGCCCCTTCCAGTGATTCCTGAAAACCCAGTCTGAAGGCGCAAAATCGCCATCTAAGCGTAAGCTCTCCAGATTTTGCTATCGAATGCGGGCTTGAATTTTGGACCGCTCTTTTCGAGTCAAAGAAGGCTCACGGGTTTTTGAGGGCTTCAACACCTTGGCTTTCGCGCCGCGTGCCCCGAGAATATCGCGACGGACTCACTAGCACAGCAATATCGAGGATGAACTGGCATCCCGTATGCTGGGTTTCTAACCTTCGGTGGGTTACCTTCCGACTAGCCGCTCTCCTCGCCCCCTTAGAAGGGTGGCACTCGCTTTTCATAACGAGTGCGCCTTACCCCGTGACTGAACGTTTCGATCTGAACGGCATTTATTTCGTGGACACGAACGGAATCCGTATCCACCTTGAGCGCGTCTATGCGCGGATCGGCGTCGAAGTTGTCTCTCCAGTCTACGGGAGGGCGCATCGATCTTCGCTTGGAAGACCCTTCGTCATTCATTTCCTCTTCGGGTGGCACTTCTTCCGATACAAAGTAGTCGGCCTCAGGGCCGCCTTCATACATGGAGTACAAATTAGCACGGATACTTGTGCCTTCTGGAAGGTCCAGTTTTTCGCAGCGTGAAGCCTTATGAAACAGGACAGCGTTGACACCCTCTCCGCCCACCTGGACGGAGGGAAATAAAATTCCGTCCAAAGGTACTTTGCTCTCCGTCGAGAGGTAGTCAGCAATGGCTTGGGTCGGTAGATATTCGAGCTCTTGATCGTCAGGCATCACGGGTCGCGCCATCTTTGAGCTCAGCGTTCTCAAGAACATCATGCGCCCAAGACGATATGCGTAGGATTGATCAAAGATGCTCCCACTTTCTTGAATCTCAGCTAGAGCTGAAAGATCGAGCAGACGGAGGGGACGGATCATATCGAACCGCGCAATCGCTGCTCGGCTTCCGACAGGAGGGCGCACTTCGGCCAATGCGATCTCCGGCGTTGTAGCACCATAGAAAACCGAAATGCCTCTCGCATTCATGCGCCCTGAAGCGGCAGCTGTGGCTGGCGGTGCCGCGAGCCCTAGGTCGGGACGCCTCATGGCTTCCAGTAGTGGTTCTTCGGATTGGAATACACGACCGCGGAAGAGGCTTGTGATCTCAGTATCAGGTCCTGCGCTTGCAATTAGCGAGCGACCATCATGCGTACGCATCTGGTCAATTTCATCAAAGAGGTCAGCAAGATAAGATGCTGCAGTTCTGCTAAAGAAACGAGCCTCGGTCTTGATCAGGCGTTCGAATTCGTCCCACTGGCTGTGCCATTGAAGGTTTTCCGGCATGATTTCTTCGTAGTGCGCGTCCGAAGAGAATTCGCACTCGATTCCAGCGAGGGCACTGTCCCAATCCTCGTGTCGATACTCCAAGACTGACTGCACGTCTCGGGCTATGTCTTCGCTCACGCGAGCTGCGTCAGCTATCGCCCAAACTGTTTCTTGACCCTCTCTGTACCAATCGTAGTCGCTTTCCTTGTCCTTAAGCATCATGCTCTGGAATGCATTCGGCTCAGTAGAAGTAAGCGAGAAGTGATCGTTAAATGCAGCTTCAATCTTGTTCGCCAGTTCATCAACTGTGACGCAGTTGCTTTCGTCCTCGCAGTAGTAGCACGCCTCTACTTCGCCCTCTTCTCGGATCAGTTCGGCCAAGTACTCTTCACTTGTGCAATTCGAGCACACCTTTCTCAATATGACTTCTTCATGCTCACTAAAACTTATCGTCATGGACGTTCCTAGCTTTTTTGCCGCAAAATCGAGTGGGACGGTGGAGTTCAAATGCTTGATGCATGGTGATCATCAGCTCTAAAGGCCCCACGCTTCGTCTTCATAGATTTCCTCGTAGGATTTGACCGTTACAAACTCGACGCCTAGTCGTTCGAAGAAAACCCTACGACTTTGGCTGTTCTCATTCTCCTTCTCGACAAACCAAGTTTTGGCACTGGGTTCGGATAAGATTTTGTGAAGCTTGGCGCGCTCAAGGAATAGCCACCTCAAGAGGTTTTCGTCCTTGCCGAAGGTGAACCCAAAGATCAAAATTGGACAGAAGAACAGAACGTCAAGCCACGTGTCTGATCCGCGCCATTGCGTGCTACCCTTTCGAATCTGGGCACGGAGGCTGTCTTCGATGTTATAGACCCATGAACGTGCCCGCTGGACTGAGCCCATATAGTGTGTGAGGCCTAGCCGTATGCTACGCCTGTACTTCATCATGCCATGGGCATGCCAGATGGCAAATTCATGCCTGGGCTGGTTAATCTCATGATCCGCGAAGTACGAATTCCAAGGATAAAAGTCGGTAAATCGTCGCTTTGGTCGAAATAGCTCGGCGTCTAAGGAGCGTGAAAGGTTCTCGTCAAAATTTACAGTAACGATGGGGCGGCGATATCTTCTCGCCCATCCGGCAATACGGGCATGATGCTCAGTCGGACGCCAGGTTTCCATCAAGTCGCAGAATTGGGTCTGCAACGTGCGGCGATCCTCAAGTGGCTTGGCGAGGTCGAGCACGTCAAAAAACTCCGTATTTGACATCTCCGCTCGCTCTTGTTCCGAGAGGCTAAGCCCTTGATGTTTCGCCAATGTGTCTAGGAGGTCATCCCAACTTGAGGTATCTCCACCACCATGCATGTTGATCCCATTGCCGATCAAAAGCGCAGGCTTATCTTTGTGTCTTAGAATATTGCTCATTGTCGTCATGCGATCATCTCTCCCTTCTGCGAACAACCTACAGCTAAATTCGGGACTTGCGATCCGATATTTTAGCATTTTGCCTTTTGTTCATAGACGTAGCGATAGTGTGAATATCGACTAAAGGGGCTGCGAAGCCCCTGCGAGTTAACGAGTTAAAAAGCTTCATCTGCATCTTAGAGGCCTGATGGTTTCAAGTTGATGCTCAAGGTATCGAAGCTGGATGGCCGATAAGGCAGGTTTTGCTCAAGATTGCTCGCCCGTTTCGGTGGCACACCGGTCGGGCGAGCCGAACGAAGCGTTAATTTGACATTGTCAGTAATTTTAAATACAAAAGCTGACATGGAGATGCGTCATGAGTGATGGACCACACAGAAGCTTGCCAATGCGAAACCACTGGAAATGCTTGGCTGAGCGCGCTGACAAGGCTGCCTATTCGGTCGCAGAAGTCTCCCAAGCTCTTCCTGCGGCCCTTTTGCAGGAGTTTCGTGAAGCGCCACTTGAGCAGTTGATGGGAGCGTTGGGCGTAGGTGAGCAACCAGTCTTGTTTGCGGAGCAAAGCCCGCAGGAACTCGATGCATTGAGAGCAGTGAGTCCGGGATCAGCTATCGGGAATGCACTGATAGACTGCGCGAAAGAAGCCATAGCCAACGGCATGTCGGGTGAAAACGCGTGCCTTCAAGCAATCGAAAGTGCGCTTGATCACTGCACGAGATCCGCCTTCCGCGGAATTGAAGAACACTACTATCGCCAAGCGCCAGACTATCGCGCCCGGTTTGTTCGCTCTCGGATGGACGATGCAAGAAATCGCAGCGATTTCAGGTCTCTAGCAAAATCGATCCTTAACTCGAAAGGAAAGAGCATGCAGGGCGGCACAATTTCCAAGCAAGATGGCTTGGATGAAGGGCCGGTGCTGTGATGAACCAGGTCCTACTATCATCGAATCCTCGCTCACTAGACGTTACAGTTCTGGAAGCGGCAAACGGAAAAGAACATGGTCCGGAAGTCTTGGTGCTCGGTAGCGACATCCAGTTTTCGACACATGCTCTTGAGTCCTATGCGACGTCGAATTGGGACCCCGTCGTTTTCGATGCGATGGTTGTCGCCGCTGCTGTCGAATACTGTGATCGAAGCTTGGTGCGTTCCAAACGATCATGGGCGCGGAGATTCACGATCAGGGTTCCAGTTCATGACCAGGATCGCTGGAACGCTCCTCAAGTTTCTTCGGCGTTACACGATGCACTCTGCTTTTTAACGGGGGACAGCTGGCATTTCCAATTCGTTTCGCGTGAAGAGAGCGAGGCTCCGCCTAGGCAAGGCTTTCTCGAAATGCCTCCAAAAACAGAAGCAACACTTGCGTTCAGCGATGGCATGGATTCACGGGCCGTCGCTGGACTTGTGCGCGCAGAGTTGGGGCAGGCGCTAGTAAGGGTCAGGCTTGGCTCCAAACGCTCGGATAGGCCTTCCAACGGAGAGCCATTTACAGTTATCCCGTACAAGCTAAAGAAGAAGCCGCACAACGCTGAGCCAAGCGCTAGGAACCGTGGGTTTCGCTTCGCGATTATTAGTGGACTCGCATCCTATATCTGCGGCGGGTCCCAGATTGTCATTCCAGAAAGTGGTCAAGGGGCGTTGGGTCCCGTGCTTGCGCCGGTCGCGCACGCTTACCCCGACTATAGAAATCATCCAGCGTTCCTAAGACGCATGCAAAGCTTTCTCAGCGCATTACTTTGTGTCGAAATTACCCATTCGTTTCCTCGCATCTGGTACACCAAAGGACAAACGCTTGCCGCGTACATCGCCCTTGGGACGGATCCTATGGAATGGAAAACGACACGCTCCTGCTGGAAGAGTGCCCAATGGAGCTCTGTCGATGGGCAGTTTCGCCAATGCGGCGTTTGTGCGGCATGTATGTTGCGGCGCATGAGCGTGCATGCTGCGGGACAGTCGGAGGTTTCCGATACTTACGTAGCGTACGATCTTTCGGCAAGCGACTTGGCGCGTAGCGTACCTGGCTCGTTCAAAAAAATGAACAAATCCTTTCGTGAATATGCCATTGCAGGAGTGCTCCACATGGATCACCTGGCTGATCTTACAAGGGAAGATGGGCACGCGATTCTAAGGCGTCAAGCGATCGAGATTGCTGACGCACAAGGCATGTCGGTTGAGCAGACAGAGCATAAAATCAGAGAAATGATCCAGCGACATGCCGACGAATGGAGTGCTTTTGTCGCTTCACTGGGAAGTGGGTCATTTGTAAAAAACTGGGTTCGAGGTGAGCGATGAGCAGTAGGCAAAAGTCGGTTTTGGATGACACTTCCGTTGGCGAAAGACTTCGGATTGCGCGTGAGAGTGCGCGCACTACGCAAGCAGAAGCAGCGGATACTATTGGCGTGGCGCGAACAACGCTTATCGCCATTGAGAAAGGGCAGCGAAGGATTCGAACACATGAGTTGCAGAAGCTTGCATCCTTGTATGGAATGTCTGCGAACGCACTGCTCAGGAGCGAAGCGGTCCATCTTGACCTAATCCCTCGTTTTCGAAAGTTGATGCAAAGCGCCGAAGACGATGTACTGGATGCAGTGAAGCTTCTTAACGATTTGGTGTGTTCAGAAGTGGAGCTTGAAGATGCTTTGGGTGTACGAAGACAACTAAGCTATCCACCGGAACGACCACTGCTTCCCGGCAACGTAAGGGCACAAGCCGAACAAGATGCCCAAGAACTCCGAGATTGGCTTGGACTGGGATCTGGACCGTGCTTCGACATCATCTCGATCCTTGAGCTTCAAATCGGAATTCGCGTTTTTCTGAGACCGCTTCCGCCGAAGATATCTGGTCTCTTTGCGTATGATGAAAGAGCAGGAGCTTGCATGCTTCTGAATTCGAACCATCCCCCAGAACGGACTGTTCAAACGGCACTACACGAATTGGCACATTTTATCTCGGCTCGGCGTCAGCCTGAGGCACTGCTTTCGGAGAAAGAGCACAATTCTCGAGATGAAGTTTATGCCAACGCCTTTGCGAGATGCTTTTTGACACCGGCTAGAGCGGTGAGGCAACGCTTTGCGGAGTTAACGGCAGGCCAATCACGACTTACACGTCGCCACATAATTCTTCTAGCTCATGCCTTTGGTGTTTCGCGAGAGGCAGTGACGCGTCGCCTTGAAGAGCTTGGTCTTGCAAAACGGGGGACATGGGACTGGTTTATAGCCAATGGAGGCATTTCAGATGAACAGGTTCGGCAAGTGGTGGGTGATGGCTCGGAGAGGTCGGTAGACGCTTTCAAGCCACGCGGTCCAATCCCTCCACGCATCGCGCTGTTGGCTACGGAGGCATGGAAACAGGGACTATACAGTGAAGGACAACTGTCAAGTTTGCTTGGCATAAGTCGTTTCGACATACGTGCGCTTGTCGATGAAAATGGCAATGAGGAAGGCGAGGCTGATGAGTTGTTCAAGCTTTCCTGATCCGTATCGAACGGCGTTTGTTGCAGACACGAGTGTGTTAATTAACCTGGAGGCCTCCGGCCATGCAGGAACCATTATTCAGGCAACTACCGGCGTTTTGCTGACAACTAAGAATGCCTTTGATGAGGTCTTGGCGGGCGAGTTGCAAGGTTATTCAACGGCTGTCGAACTTCGAGATCTTTGCAATTCCGGTGCGCTTGAAATCGTCGAGTTGGGAGGAGCCGAAGAAGCTGTCTACAGATCGCTGGTCGAAGGTCCAGCCGCACAGACACTCGGTGATGGAGAAGCCGCCACCCTTGCATATGCTGTGGAGAACGATGCTGTTGCTCTGATAGATGAAAGAAAGGCGCAACGGATTTGCAGAGAGCGTTTTGGCGGAACGCAGGTGACAACAACCACGGACCTGATCCTGCACTCAAATGTCGTCGCAGAGCTTGGCGATGAGCAGCATGTAGCTGCTGTTCATGCCGCTCTCACAAAAGCCAGAATGCACGTGCCTCGGCACCGGGTTGCAGAGGTTGTAAAGCTTCTTGGTGTCGAGCGTTCAGTAGATTGCCCAAGCCTGCCACAAAACGCGATTGGACAATCCGCTCTTTGAAGGCCGGTCGCGCTGGCCTCAATGGAATGGTCTGGGTTTCTCCGGGTTTGACCCAGATTCGGTCGAGGGAATCGCTTAGAGGTAAGGGCAGCTTTCAAGAGCTCTCTTTCTTGTCCGACTGTAGGTGTCGCCATGCCATGGCGTGCTTCTGCGCTTGGGTTTCTCGCCGTCGAGGTCAAACTGTCGGGTTATGTGATGCCACAGAACACGGCGATTCTGAGAAGGGTCGACAGGTGCGGATTCAACGTCCGCAACTCACAAAAGCAATCGCCCTGTGACAAAAACCGAATTTCGCCGGAAAGCAAGGGCTATGACTACCTCGTTTTATTCAGAACAGCTGACTGCTATGACGAAGTTGCGTCGCAGCATTTGTTTTTTGATCTGAGCGGCGGTTTATGGTCATTCGAACCATTATTTGTTCTTTACCCTGAGGCATATCAACCATGTTTTAGCATAGTCTAAAGAATAAACAGTTCGGAGAGGCTCATGCCAAGCGCCTGCGAGATTTTCTCAATGTTAACTAACGCGATGTTGCGCTGACCTCGCTCAACACCACCCATGTAACTGCGATCCAAGCCACACTCGTCCGCGAACGCTTCTTGGGAAAAGCCTTTTTCGGTCCGAAGTGTCCTGATGCGATTACCGAATTTCTTCCTTATGTCAGCCTGTTGATCCACACCATTTGGTGTGCCCGGTTGATGTTTATATGGCCACGGACTATAAGTACCATGGAAAACGTCGTAGTTAATTCTCAGCCAAGGCCATCAAGCCGAGGGGCGGGACGCTATCGACGTCGCCACGAGGTTTTGAGCATATGTATGTTTTATGGCGCGTTTTCCGAACACTTTCGATAACAGCGCTCTTTTGGGGAGCGATTATGTTCTTGGCAGTTGCTTGGGATTTTGGCAGCTATCCAACGACCACGGTAATTTGCAGTTTCTTGGTAGCGCTCGCTTTTGACGTGCATTGGGCAAATCAGCGATCCAGTTTTCTTGGCACCATTGAAACATTGCCTTTGTTGGTGGCCCAAAATGAAGGCGTTCTTCTGCGCAAGCTAGACCAAGCAATCGTCACGAACGACTATGGTGCCATCATCGCGGATAGCACGCAGTCCGTCCTTACTGAATTTCGGAATAGCTGCGGTATTGCTGTCAATGACAACAAGATAACCAAGATAAACAAAATCATCTTGTTTGAAGCCCAACGGCTAAAGAACGAACGCAAAAACACAGGGTTTGATCCTGAGATTTTGCCAACCGATGGCTTTGAATTCGAGCATTGGGTTGCAGAGGCTTTTGAAAAGTTCGGATGGCAAGCCAGTGTGTCCAGCGCGTCTGGAGATCAAGGGATCGACGTTCATCTTAAAAAATCGGGCTTGAAAGTGGGTGTGCAAGCAAAACTTTATTCAAAGCCTGTCGGCAACAGTGCTGTTCAAGAGGCGTTGGCTGGCAAGGTCTACTTTGGTTTGGATCGCGTTGGCGTATTGTCGAACGCTGGGTTTACACCAAGCGCCAAGAAATTGGCGCAGGCAAGCGATGTGGTTTTGATGAGCCCGCACGAAATCCCAAACGCGGACGCTTTACTGTTAGCTCAAGCGTAACAATGGGTTTTGGGTCCTCCTAGGCGAAGAACGCGACGCGGGGTACGCGCGAGCGCGGAAGTTTTCTAGCGACATAATTTTTCAGCGAATGGTAGTGACACATGTTTTGGGACGGTTGGGACAGTTCCTAGGCTATAGCGCACATATTCGCCGTTTCGTTGCCAATGGCTATGTGCCCCATAGAAGAAAAACTGTCCCTACTGTCCCAAGTCGTTTTCACTGATCATGGAAATGAGGCGCTGGGCAGGCCTCTATTGGGTCTTAACCCCTTAAATCCACGTTCGCTACCGGACCTATAGCTCTGATAACCACGTTTCTTCATTTCTTTGCTAAGGGATGCCTTCGACCATGTGCCCAAGCCCTGTGACATAAGAAATGTTTGGAACATGCTGTGCAGTTCAAGGTTGCACACACGTCCGTTGGGATCGTCAGAAAATCGTTCCTTCAAGAAGGTGCCCAAGGTGTCTTCGGCTTCGAGATAATCGGTTGTTGACGCTTGAACGACCTTGGGAATTTTCAGGCCGTCTCTATGCCAGTTAACGGCCCCTGTGATAATCCACCTCAAGATAGCAGGGCCCTCTTCGAGCAGTTTGTCACTCAAGTTGGGATCGACTTCTTCAACCGGTATCGTAACCTTGAATGGGATGACACACATGCGACGTCGCATTGCTTCATCAATGCCGCGAATTGATGGGGCGTTGTTTGCATCGACGATCAAAGTGCATTGCGGCTTGAACGTAAAGTTATCTTGTCGCATGTATCGCGCTGTGATGGGGTCACCCCCGGTGATTTGCTTGACCAAGACTTCGTCCCAACTTTTACCAACTGGTATTTCCGAAGCGCGGGCAAGACGTGCGTTGGATAAATAAGCCAAATCTGTAGCGTGTTGTTCTGTCTTCTTGTCCAGTAGTAGCTTGGGCGAAATGACCCGCGCATATTCATTGGAGAAAATTTCCACTAGCGTGTTAAGCCATGTGCTTTTCCCATTCCGCCCAGCGCCATAGGCAAAGAACAGCTTGTGTTCTTTCGTTGAACCTGTCGCAGCGTACCCGCTCAACCTTTGCAGAAACTCAATAACCTCAGTGTTGCCCTCGCTGATCGAATTGAGGAATTCCAACCAAACCACAGGTTCGGACGCTACGGGGGAAGGGTCGAATTTTGTTGAGCAAAGGAGGTAATCGTCATGTCGACGTGGTCTGATTTGGCCAGTCTTCAAATCAACTATGCATCTCGGTGTGCCGAGCAGAAAAGGGTCTTCGTCCCATTTTAAGAGGCGTCGTGTTGCACCTTCATTTGTTTTCATAAACGCATTGACCGCCATCACCGTCTTTTGGTCGCCAAGGCGCTTGCGCTTGGATGTGTCACCGGAATCGGGAATACGGCGAAGGTCACGGCGCAACCTTGTGATTTGGTCATTTTTGGTTGTTGCCCGCGCCCAACGCTGCCCGTTCCATTCAACCCAGCGGTCTTCCTCAGGGATATATAGCATTTCGCCTGCCCAAAACTGTTTGAAAATATGTATCGCCAATTCATCATGACTCATGTCTGGATGCAGTACGGGGTTCTCGTCAGCCGTTGTTTTCGGCTTTGAGTAAACGCTCTTACACAATTTGATTGCGTTTCGTATCGTTCTTGCCCTGTAGTCCGGGCGGCTTTCCCACTTGTCACGCATCAAACCTGAACGCCGAAATAGGCGTTCCATGCGCTGGGCGTCTCGGCCTGTCCAAAATGCAAGATGCTGTGCTAGCGCTGCGTCTGCCGCACTATGATCGAACGCGCGTTTATCATCGGGGTACTTTGCACCTAGTTTGCAACCATTGGCGCGCCAAAGATCACTGAATCTAACGCCGCCAAACGCCGCACTTGCCGAGCAAGACTTGAGCATCAATTCAAGCAGTTCGTTATCATCTTCGGGGCCGTCGTAGCCACCGTCACGTCCTTCTCGAAGCGAACCCGTGTCCTTCTCCCTATGTGGCACCACATGAAGTAAATGATCGGTCCAGTCGCGGTCGTTTGCTTCGTATTTGATAGGCACAAGCCCGTCTTTGGACAACGCAACAAATCGTTTGTCGGTGTAAAACTCACGGTCTCCATTCCACTTGTTGCGAAGGACTTGTAGGCGGGACGGGTCACAACGACCAATGATGTGCAGACCGTTACCGCTTGTTGAGAGTTCCCCTAGCGCGCCCGCGAAACCGAGGAATAGCTTTTCTACGTCGGGTTTCCATGCGCCTGTAGTGTCCTTTCCATCGTCAATGTCGATGAAAAAGTATCCTTCCCCATTTAACACCCAGCCAATTCCATAAGGTTTGTCTGGCCGTGTTTCGTCCCATTTGGCAAATGGGACAACGTCTGCATGGCCACGCCAATTCTTAGGATCATGCGCATTTATGTTTCGGCCATACTCATCACACGGGATCTTCTGCCATTTGCCGTTTTGAGCGTCCCAAGTTCGTCGATATAGGATAAAACGCGGTGGTAAGTTCATTGGGTTCTCCCTGTCAGAGAAGCTATTGCCTGAACGTGATCAGCCATCGAACGTGCTAACCGTTCTGCATCTGAAACTGGCAATGCAACGCCAAAACGCATACCTGTTGCACCGTTTTCAAAACCAAGAAAAATAGCATCGTCAAATGGGATTAGAACGGTTTTCGTTGGGCTTTCATGCCATGCATTGGTGAACCACTCGTGGAGGTCATTGGCCATCACCAGTTTGACTATGGAACGGTCTCGTGGCGTATTGCGATTGTTGTTTGAAGTCATGGTGCTTCCTTTTAGAAAATTACGCACGAAGCCCGAACCTAGCCCGAACCATACTTTTCCGGGCTAGGTTCGGGCTTTTGTTATTCAGCGGGTTCACCTTGTGAGTTTGTAAGGGAAGCGCCCGCCAAGCGGGCATCGAAGGCATCTAGATCAGAGTCGCGCCAAAGGATACGATGACCAACTTTAACAGGGCGAGGAAAGCCAATGCTCGGCTCGTCCTGCCACCTATAAAGAGACGAGCGGCTAATCTGGTAGCGCTCTTGGACTTGGTTGCTTGAAAGGTAGACCATGTAAATGTTCCCAGTTGTTTCAACTGGTTTCATGGTCATTTAAAAAGCAACATCCAGCACGGACGGGATATTAACATTTATAATCAGAATCTTGCTGAATTCGAAAGTGCGCGTTCAGCTTCTTGCAAACGCCTGAGCAATACCTTCTTGGCTGCGTCATCTGAGCCAATATCAGGCAAAATGTAAGCAAAGGCAAATTTCTCAAACGCGCTTTGAGCCTCATTTCCTTCGCCTTCGGACGTTGGACGCGTGTGCAATACTTTCGCCTTCATCCCGCATTCGCGAAACACTTCTCGCACCAAGTAAACAGCAATTGCTTCTGGCCTAGGTTGTTTGATCGTAATGCACTGGCCCCCGTTGCGAAGTAGACGTCGATAGACTTCAACCCGTTGTTTTACTGATTTTCCGTTCTGCGCTTCGTCGAGTGTATTGACCATAATTTGCTCAAAAACACTTTCGTCAAAGCCGGGAAGGTTTCTCATGAATTGGCTAGGTGTCCACTTGTCGTGACCCGCCAAAATGATGTGGTCGGGCAAGCCACCTGTCACGATCTCAAATATACGTGTCGCCTTTAGTTTTGTTGCCTCAAGTGTGGCGGCCTGCTCTTGAGATGAGACAAGTCTTAAGGCTTCGATAATCCTTTTTTTACCCTTTTCGCCAAAGCTCAACGATCTGTCACCTTTGGCCTCGGCAGTCGCCATCGCCTCAAACATTGACCACTCTATACTGGCTTCCTCCGGGTGAGGGCAGGTTGTAGAAATAATGACAGGTAATCTTCTTGGATTGGCGCTCATCGGCTCAAGCCGAACCCGTTACGTGGTCTGCCCAGCGTTGCATAATGCGGCGCCGTTGGTCGAGATAGTCAGTTCGGCGGTAGGCACGTTCAACCGCCGTGCCCGTAACGTGCGCCAAGCAGGCTTCTGCAACCTCTCTTGGCGTATCGGTTTGTTCTGCGCACCATGTCCTAAAGCTGGATCGAAAACCATGAGGTCTGGCCTCCAAGCCTCGGCGATCCATTAGTCGGGACATCGTGGCATCTGATATCACGCCTTTCCGCTGGCTCGGAAACAAATAGCCATCTCGCGCCATTGGTTCGGCTCTGCAAATAAGGTCTAGTGCTTGCGTTGATAGCGGAACTCGAAAATCGTTTGTTGTACCGATGCGTCCCTTCATGTCGTCCGCTGCAACTGTCCATACGTCGCTATCAATTTGGTCTAAACGCAAAAATCGTAGCGGTCGCGTGCGAGTGCCTACAGTTAGGATTAGCAGTTTGAGCGCCAAATGGGTCACTGTGTCGCCGTCCAAGCTGGCATAGAACTCCGGGACGTCTTGCCATCGCATGAACGGGGTATGTTTCACCTTTTTTCGCTGGGCACCCAGCAGTGCTTTGGCTTTGTCCGCAGCTTGTAGATCGACATCCAAACCTAAGGCAGCGCCGTGGTGCATACAAATGGACAAGCGATTAAGTGCTTTCTTGGCGGTTTCCACCTTTTCATGCCAGATTGGTGCTAAGGCATCGCGGATGTCTCGCTGGTCAATTTCGGCAATCGGTATCCGGCCAAGTTTCGGTAGAACATGCAATTCGAGAGGCGAGAACCAACGCCCTGCCTTGCCATCTCCCTTTAATTCCGCCTTGCGCGCTTCAAAGCAATCACTGGCCACATCTGACAGGATGTGGAGATTGCGCTCCGCTTCCCGACGCTCCTTTTCTCGCTGTTTGATGGGATCAACACCAGACTTCGCAAAACTGCGCCACCGCTGAGCCTCTTGCCGCGCATGCTTTAGCGAAATAGTCGGCGGCGAACCCAAGCCCATCTCGCGCCTCCTGCCGTGAACGCTGACCCTTAAGAACCATTGTGATCCGCCGTCTGGTCTTTTGTGTAGCCAAAGCCCACCTCCGTCGGAGTGTTTCCCGACGGGTGCTGATTTAATAAATGTTGCCGACAGTTTGTTCAGGGAGTGCCCCATCTGTATCCACCAATTTGTCCACCCTTTTATTTGGGATGCAGTGAGTCATTATGCAACAGGATGGAACATAGATTTGTATTTAAGCCATTGATTTAAAATTACAATAATGCAACTTGAAATGCCGTGGGACACGAGTTCATCGTCGCCCCCGGGCACCACAAATTCAAAGACTTAGACAATTTGTGTGTTTGCTGAGCGCGGCTTAGGCTCTGAGTATTGGTCGGTCTTTGAAGAGCAACTTAGTTGTTTGGGACGTTTTGTTAAATCAGCATAGAAAAGCTGTAAAAAGAAAAACCCAAAAAATTTGTCATACCGATCATTCCGTGCCATTTCCTTTTTCAAGCAATCTAGCAACCACTTTGAGGGGCTGGGAATGACAGAGCAAATACAAGCATTCGAACTTGCAGCCTACATTCCATATAAACTGACTTTGGCGGCTGAAAAGCTGAGCACCGAATTTTCCGCGAGGTATCGTGATAAGTTTGGGATCACCATTGCCGAATGGAGGGTGCTGGTTCACGTTTCCGATGCCGGGTCGGTTTCCATTCGGGACATTCATCAACGTGTGCATTTAGACAAGGTCACTGCGAGCAGGGCGGCTTCAAAATTGGTGAAGGCAGGTATCTTAATAAAAGACAAAAATGAAATGGACCGTCGCCTGGTTGCACTAACGCTTTCGAAGCAAGGCGAAGAAGTAATGCAGGAAATTCTGGCTATTGCGGTCCAATTTCAAAACCAAATTTCCGAGTTGCTGAGCACCGATGCGGACAGTTTCATTGGCGCATTGGATCGTATTTTAGATGTGGATCTGGATACGGAATATTCCGAGCCTTAGTTTGTGCCAAGTAGTCTACAAAATAGCGCTATGTTTGCGTGTCTGCTGACGACACAAGTGCATCTAGGTTACTTGACGTGCGTCCTTCTATTTTGACTTTCTAATTGACTTTCATTTCACCTGAAACAAAAATCGTTTCAAATGAAATGAAAAGTGCGGGGTGATGAAACATGGCAAAAGCATTCGCTAGCCAGGGCGATATGTCCGAAAAGAAGACCTCTTTCACTCAGATTGGAGAAGGTCTTTATGCGTTCACTGCGGAAGGTGATCCAAATTCCGGCGTGATCATAGGTGATGACAGCGTCATGATTGTTGAGGCGCAAGCAACTCCGCGCCTTGCTCAAAAGGTCATAGATTGTGTGCGCACAGTTACGGACAAGCCTATTAGTCACGTTGTGTTGACGCACTATCATGCTGTGCGGGTTCTTGGCGCAAGCGCATTTGGCGCAGCTCAAATCATCATGTCAGACAAAGCGCGGGCCATGGTTGTCGAACGAGGGCAGCAAGATTGGGACAGCGAGTTTCAACGTTTTCCACGCCTCTTCGAAGGGCATGAGAGCATTCCGGGACTGACGTGGCCTACGACAACGTTCAGTGATGAAATGACGGTATATCTCGGTAATCGAAAAGTGGTGATCAATCAGATCGGCCGAGCTCATACAGCCGGAGATAGCGTGATTTGGGTTCCCGATGGCCAGACGATGTTCACGGGAGATATCGTTGAAAAGCACTCCGCGTGTTATTGTGGCGATGGCCATTTCGCAGATTGGGGCAAAACTCTTGATCGGGTGAAAGCTTACGACCCGCAATTCATTGCACCAGGTCGTGGTGATGCGCTGGTTGGTCGTACGGCCGTAGAAGAGGCGATCGAGCTCACCCGAGATTTTGTAGACTCAACATTCCAGCCAGCGGCAAAGGTTGCAGCTCGGGGGGGATCTTTGAAAGATGCATGGGATGCGGTTCGGGCTGAATGTGATCCTAAGTTCAAAGACTATGCCATTTACGAGCACTGCCTGCCTTTCAACGTTGCTCGCGCATACGACGAAGCGCGGGGCATCGACACACCGCGGGTGTGGACGGCTGAGCGCGATCTTGAAATGTGGGAAGCCCTTCAAGGGGGCGCATAGATGGTCAAAGAGCGCTACCAAACCGCGTTTCAGCTTTACCCATACAAACAAGTTGGTGATCAGTCTGCGGCGACAGTGCGCCGCAATTCCGTTGTTATCGTTGGCGGGGGTCCCGTTGGCCTGAGCCTTGCTTTGGATCTTGGGAAAAAAGGTACAGAGTGTTTGCTCTTAGATGATCACGACGGCGTGGGTATGGGAAGCCGTGCGATCTGTTTTGCAAAACGCACCTTGGAAATTTGTGACCGCCTGGGATGCGGAGAGCAAATGGTAAACAAAGGCGTGGTTTGGAACATCGGTCGGGTGTATCGCAACGAGCGCGAGATATACAATTTTGACCTGCTGCCTGAAGAGGGGCACAAAAATCCCGCCTTTATCAACTTGCAGCAGCCTTACTTTGAAAAGTTCATTGTCGAAGAAATTCGGGCACAGCAATCCAAAGGAGCACCGATCGAGATTCGTGGGAAAAACTGCTTAATAGGTCTCACGCAAAAAGGCGATCACGTCTTGCTGGACGTTGATACACCAGATGGCCCCTATCAAATAGAAGCAGAGTACGTCGTTGCTTGCGACGGCGCTTCGTCTCCGACGCGTGAACTGCTGGGCTTGGGTTTTGAAGGGCGTGTGTTTGAAGACAATTTCCTAATTGCCGACATTAAGATGAAGGCCGACTTCCCGGTCGAACGTCGTTTTTGGTTTGACCCACCCTTCAATCGCGGTGAAACGGCATTGCTTCACAAACAGCCCGATGATGTCTGGAGATTAGATTTCCAATTGGGGTGGGGCATCGACCGCCGCGCGGAAATGGACCCAGAGAAAATCAAGTCCCGAGTTTCGGCTATGATTGGGCGGGATATCGAGTTTGAACTCGTATGGACATCGATCTACACATTTCGCTGCGCAACCATGGAAAAATATCGACACGGACGTGTATTCTTTGCCGGTGACAGTGCGCACCAAGTTAGTCCATTTGGAGCGCGCGGGTGTAACGGTGGCATCCAAGATAGTGACAATTTGGCTTGGAAACTTGCGATGGTCCTAAAGGGTCAAGCAGATGACGCCTTGTTGGATAGCTATCACGAAGAGCGCAAGTATGGCGCAGAAGAAAACATTTCCAACTCGAGTAGGACCGCAGACTTTTTGACGCCACGCAACACCGCGCACGCGCTGTTTCGGGACGCGGTGTTAGATCTTGTCGAGGACTTCGAATTTGCGCGTCCGCTGGTGAATTCTGGTCGGCTTTCGAACCCGTGTACCTACGACGGTTCTTCACTGAATAGCCCGGATGCTCTGCCGAATGGACCTGCGCGCACGCGACCAGGAAGCCCTTTGCCCGACGCGCCCTTGGAAGAGGGCTTTCTGTTGGACAGGATGTCCTCAGGCTGCTTCTCGGTATTGGGGATAAACTGTGATCTACCAGAAAGCATCGCAATTGGGGCGGATACGATATCTTGCCTGTCGCTGAAGGCCGATGACGGCCTTCTGGCCGAGCGTTTTCTGGGTCAGGGCGAAAGCGCAGTTTTGCTAATCCGACCTGACCAGCATGTTGCAGCGCGGTGGCCGGCACTGGATGTCACTGCTCTAGAGCTTGCAATGAAAACGGCAACCGCGAGGAATTAACTTATGGCAAAGCTTATTCTGTCGCCCAATTTAGAAGACGCAGACGGGTTCTACGAAGCACTATTGAACGTGCACGAGGGGCTTGAGGACGAAGAAACACATGCTCTCAATGCTCGACTGGTTCTGGTTCTTGCAAATCACATCGGCAACAACGAAATATTGGCAGACGCGATAGCTGCGTCTGCCGAAGCCCTAAAATCGAGATGATTTTCTTTTCTCTGTTTCGAGGAATTGCGTAGCCGCGCTGAGGCAGATTACGATTTGTCCATCGGGAAATAGGCTTGCATGTGCCCAGCTTGTTTTTCACAGGGCAATCCGGAGCCAATGGTACAAAACTGATCAGCCCAACTTGTGAGGTCCAGTTTGACCGATAGTGGATTATTGGCCTGGGTTCCATCGGGACGATGGTTTCCGGGGCCGATGGGCGGTAGCCCAATGCACTGTGTGGTCGTTTCGGTCTCGTAGTTCGTCTCCTTTGCTGCAAAATGCTTTCAAAAGAGCGACATCAAACCGCAACACGTCCAAATCTAGCGAGTGATCCAGATGAGATGCTGAACTTGATCAATGACCCTGTGCACAAAGATGAACAAGACTATCTGATAGATCTTTTGAACAAGCGTCCAGACGAAATGCGCCCCATCCAAACGCAAGTCGGGATGGCAAAGGGTTTAGTCACCCAGGCATTTCAAGTGTCATCGTCGGTCCGTGCCAAAGCAATTGCAACATAGTGCGCGCACCAATACCAACGCAAAAGTAGGGGAAGCCAATCCTACCGGGTGCGATGCACGTGAACGGCGCAGGCCGCGTGGCGAACAACTTTGGCAGCCGTAGAGCCCATCAAAAAATCGCTGACGCCCGGTTTGTGGGACCCGATCACGATACAATCAAACTGCCCGTTGTCGGCATACTCGATGATCGAGCGATAGGCATGGCCGTTTATGACTTCTGCCTTCACGCCCTCCAGATCCTGTGTTTTTTGCTTCAACAACTTCTCAGCAGCATCGAGGCCATATTCGATTGCATCCTCGCGCAAATAGGTGCTGACGGTGCCGCGCGGGATTTCATAGACATGAAGGGCCGTGATTTCACCGCCCTCCGACAACAACGCTTGAGCGGCTCCCAAAGTTTGTGGGGAAATGCCGTGGTCCAGTGCCAAAGGTACGAGTATCTTTTTATACATCCGTTGCCCTTTCTATTTGATGAACGAAAACTCCGCTGGCTTAGCCCTCAGCGCTAAGATCAAAGTTCTCGGTTGGGAAATATTTCGCCAAACGGACGTCCGCCGCCAAGGCATGGCCCTCCATGCCTTCCAGCCGCGAAATTCGCGCTGTGGCTTGGGCGACTTGCTTGGCACCTTCGCGGGTAGCGCGTTGCCAAGTGACGATCTTCATGAATTTGTGCACGCTTAAGCCGCCCGTGTAGCTGGCCGCACCGGAGGTTGGCAGCACGTGGTTCGTGCCAGCCGCCTTGTCGCCATAGGACACGGTGGTTTCTTCACCCAAGAACAAAGAGCCATAGCAGCTCAGTCGCTCTAGCCACCAATCCAGGTCCGCGGCCTGCACGGTAAGGTGCTCTGGCGCATAGTCGTCAGAGGTGGCAGCCATTTCTTCGCGGTCGTCGCAAACAATGACTTCCGCATAATCGCGCCACGCGGCTTCGGCGTTTTCGCGGTTCAGGTCTGGCAGCTTGGCGATCAGGTCGGGCACCCGGGCCAACACGTCTTCAGCCAGAGGCTGATCATCGGTGACCAGCCAAACCGGAGAGTTATAGCCATGCTCTGCCTGACTGACCAAATCGGTCGCGACGATATGCGGATCTGCATCTTTGTCAGCAAGGATGAGGCTGTCCGTCGGGCCTGCGATCATGTCGATGCCAACGCGACCATAAAGCGTACGTTTGGCCTCTGCCACGAACTGGTTGCCCGGGCCGACGATGATATTGGCTTTGGGCTGACCAAAGAGGCCGAAGGCCATGGACGCCACGCCCTGAACGCCTCCGATGGCCATGATTTTATCTGCGCCACAGACATGGGCGGCATAGACAATCGCGGGATAGAGCCCGACACCGGGCTGCGGGGCAGAGCAGACGGTAATGTGCTCGCAGCCCGCCACTTTGGCTGTGGTCACAGTCATGATGGCACTGGCGATGTGTCGATAGCGACCTGCGGGCACGTAACAGCCCGCCGCTGCCACTGGGATCGCTTTTTGACCAGCTATGAAGCCCGGGTTCACCTCGTACTCTACGTCAGACACCGTGCCCTTTTGCACTTCGGCAAAACGGCGGATGTTGTCGCGGGCAAAGAGGATATCTTCTTTCAGCTTCTCGGGCACAAGCGCGCTTGCGGCCTCGATTTCCTCGGGTGTCAGCTGCACATTGCCGTCGTATTTGTCGAACTTTTTCGCGTATTCCAGCGCAGCTTCTTCACCGCGTTCTTCAATGTCCGCAAGGATGCCAGCAACGATGGCCGTCGTCTCGCCTGCGTCAGAACGCGAGGTTAGAGCAGCCTTTTTCAGATAGTTTCGTGCCATAGGCCCGTCCTTTTCTTGGCGAAAGCTTAGGCTTCCCGTTTGTTGTGAATAATAGAGGCGTAAAAGGCCAAGCCGATCAGGCCGATGCCGACGCCTCCGGTGATGAGTTCATGCACATGGGTCAGCGATTGCAGGAACATGACAATCGACAGTGCAAAGATGGAATAAAAGGCGCCGTGTTCGAGATAGCGGAACTCGGCCAGCGTGCCGCGTTCCACCAGCATGATGGTCATAGAGCGCACATACATCGCGCCAATGCCCAGACCGATGGCGATCAAGAGGATATTGGCGGTCAAAGCAAAGGCCCCGATGACCCCGTCAAACGAGAAACTTGCATCCAAGACCTCGAGGTACAGGAACGCACCCAGCCCGCCTTTGGCCCCGATTTCAGCAGTCTTACCCGCAATATTGTCGAGGTATGTGCCAAGACCGTCCACCAAGGTGAAAACCAACAGGCCCATGACCGCAGAGGTTAGGAAGGGCGCAAGCTTATAGTCAGGCAGATACTGGGCGATGATCAGGACAATCACGAGGACCAACGCGATCTCAAAGCCTCTGATAGAGCCCCATTTGCGCAGCTGACGCTCAACGCTTTTGACCCAATCCACCGACTTGTCTTCGTCAATAAAGAACTTGAGCGCCACCATCATCAGGAAGGTGCCGCCAAAGGCCGAGATCGGCCCATGCGCATGGCCGATGATCCGCGAGTATTCATCCGGATCCGCGAGCGCGAGATGCATGGCCGCAAAAGGATTGATCCAGGCAAAAATTGCAACAATCGCCAGCGGAAAGACGATCCGCATGCCAAAGACCGCAATCAAAATTCCCCAGGTCAGAAAACGTCTTTGCCAGACCGGCGTCATCTCTTCGAGCTTGTTGGCATTGACGATCGCATTGTCAAAAGACAACGCGATCTCTAGTGCCGCCAGAACCGCCCCCACAAAGAGGAAGGACATGATGCCCCGCATGTCTCCCTCGGTGGCAAAGCCGAGCCACCCAGAGAGCCCCAGACCGATCACCGTCACGATGAGCGGCCATTTGAGGTAGGACACAGTGCTGCGTTGTGCGCTCATGTCTTAGTTCCCCGACATGACTTCTGGGAGCCAGAGCACGAGTTGCGGGAAGAGGAACAGCAAGATCAGACCAAAGAGCTGCACCAACATGAACTGCATCATGCCTAGATAGATGTCCTTAAGATCCCAGTTCGGCACAACGCCCTTCAGGAAGTAGGCCGAGAGCGCCACAGGCGGCGAGAGCCAGGCGGTTTGCAAGTTCACCGCAACCAGGATCCCGAACCAGACCATCATGTCATAGCGATCCAGCCCATAGACATCGAGCGCCTCAACAGTTGGCAGAAGGATCGGAACAACGATCAGAACGATCGGCACCCACTCCAGCGGCCAACCCAAAAGGAAGATCAGCGCCATCACGAGGATCAGGATCAGATAGGGTGACATATCCAGACCCAGCAGGAGTTCTGTCATCATCTTAGGTGTTCCAAGAGCCGAGAACTGCGCACCAAAGAAGTTGGACGCGGCCACAAGGAACATGATCAGAACCGTGATCTCGAGCGCTTTGATCAGGCTGTCAAAGAAGCTTGGGATCGTGAACTTGCGATAGCCAATCGACAGAAGGATCGCACCAAAGGCCCCCATCGCCGCGGCTTCTGCAGGGGTTGCGAGACCCAAGAGGATCGAACCCAAAGCAAAGGAGATCAGGATGGTGGGTGGCATGAGGCCGGCAAAGAACTCATCCCACAGATCCGAGAAGTAGAAGGAGTCATCGGCTTCGCGGCTGTAGATCGGACGCCCCAAGATCGCCAAGAGCACGGTGAAGGCTCCGAAGATCGTGGACCAGATCGGCAGCTCGCCGCCCGCCATATTCGCGGTGATCATATAGAGGTGGAAGATGACCGCGATTGGCACGACGATGCGCAGCACGTTCAGGCGACGGTAAGCCGCGTAAGCGACTGCCAGAACAATCGCCAGAACGATCAGCCCCGCGAAGGGCACGGTGCCAGCGAAGGCGCCACCAAGGCTCAGACCAAAGACACGGCAAACCGTCAGAACAACTAGACAGATCAGGGCAACCTCTGCGCCATAGAACTTTGACGTCTCTGGTTGGTCTTCGTCGGCCAAAATCGGGCCGAGTTCAGGGTTCAACCAGCAGCGCCCCAATGTGTAGAGCAGATAGAGCGACGCCAACAACGCGCCCGGAATGAACGCCCCCCGGAACAGGTCGAGCGTCGAGACCTCAAGCACAGGCCCCATAACGATCAACATGATCGACGGCGGGATCAGAATGCCGAGCGTACCACCCGCTGTGATCGTACCGGCGGCAAGCTGCACGTTATAGCCAGACCGGCTCATCGTTGCGCCCGCCATGATGCCCAAGAGCGTCACTGACGCGCCCACGATACCGGTGGCCGCTGCAAAGATCGTCGACACGATCAGAACCGCAATGAACAAGGCGCCGCGCACCCGCGCCATGATCATCTGGATCGAGGCAAAGAGCCGCTCCATCAGACCGGCGGCTTCCATCACGATCCCCATGAGGACAAACAGTGGCACCGCCATCAGCTGGTCATTCAGCATGGTGGAGTTGGTGTTCAGCGTCATCAGCAGGGTGGTGAGCTTAAAGTTCGCACCCCAGATGCCGAAAACAAAGGCCAAGAAGATCAGCGTGAAGGAAATCGGGAAGCCGATGAAGATCACGAAGAGCATCGCAAAGAGCATGATCAGACCGATGGTCGGTTTGTCCAGCTCCGGACGCGCGCTCATAACACCAGTGAACCATTCGCCACCCGGCACCAGTTGAGGTGCAAAGATCGCAAGGATCAGCCATGCCAGTGCAATCACATAGACGGGCAGGGCGCGGACAAACAGCTTCTCGCGCTCTTTGCCCATCTTATGGAAGGCTCGGAAAATCTCGGGAATACCCTGCAGCATCAAGAGGAAGCCACCGACCGGCATCGCAGTCCGTGCTGGCCACAGCAGCGGGCCCCATGCACTGTCAATCGCCATCGTCTCGCCCGTAGAATAGGCAAGCCACCAGAATTGGCTGGCAACGATGGTGAAGAAAATCATCGAAGGCATGAAGAACAAGAGGTACAGCAAGGCATCCACTGTCGCCTGCGTCTTGCTCGACCAGTTCCTGTAAAGGAAATCGGCGCGAATATGCACACCGCGCATCAGGCCATAGCCCGCGGCGGCCATAAAGAGCACGCCCGCAATCATCCGGCTGGTGTCATAGACCCACAGCGTTGGCCCTAAACCCAAAGAACGGGCAAGGTCTTCGAACCCGGCATCCTGCAGGATCGCAAAGGAGTTCCGGGAAATAACCTCATAAACCACCACAACAATCAGCGGCACCATCAACAGCGCGATGATCTGACCGGCGCGATAGTTGATGACGTCAATGGCCGCCGTAATCGGGCGTTGCCAGGCCGACATGTCCTCGGGCGTTTCTCCCGGAGCTTCAGCGCGTCGTTCGGCAATCAGCTCGTCAGCTATTTCCAGATCTTCTGGATTTGGTTCGTCAGCCATGTGGTTCCCTCCCCAAGCCGTGGATTTGCCCACGGCATTCTTTTGGCCAAAACGCCCCCAAGAGGCGCTTTGAGCAAAAGAACGGCCGGGCCCCGAAAGGCCCGGCCAATGTGATTATTTCAGAGTGTCCGCGAAGGCACGGCCAAGACCTGCGTTCGAGGTCTGAGCACCGGCCCAGAATGGAACTGCCACTTCAGCAAAGGCACGCTGGGATGCCCATACTTCTGCGAAGAAGTCGTTCTCATCTGCTGCAGCCTGCAGAGCTTTCGCTGCCGCTGCAGAATACTCGGTGAAGTAATCCGCTGGAGTATCCTCAAGGATAACACCGTGGTTGTCTGTCAGGTCTTTCAGAGCCTTACCGTTTTCAAGAATACGGTAGGACATGGACTTGGACAGAGACGCGTTTGCCGCAACTTCCAGAGCTTTCTTCTCAACGTCAGACAGGGAGTCATAGAAGTCGCCGTTTACATACATGTCGGCGTTCACAACAACCTGGTGCAGACCTTGCAGATAGTAGTGCTTCAGCACTTTCTGGAAACCAAACACGGAGTCAGGCTTCGGGCAGCACCATTCTGCCGCGTCGATTGTGCCTTTTTCCAGCGCTGGCAGGATGTCACCGCCGCCCATTGCGACCGCAGGAACACCGATGTCAGCATAAGCAGCACCAACCATGCCTGGAGGGGCACGGAAACGCATCTGACGGAAGTCATCCATGGATTTGATTGGCTCTGGGAACCAACCCAGTGCTTCTGGGCCAACAGGCTGCAGCATGAAGCCTTTGACGTTTACGCCCATTTCGTCCCACAGACGGTCATACAGCTCTTTACCGCCGCCATACTGGAACCAGCTCAGGAATGCGATGTTGTCCATGCCGACGCCGGCACCCGCAACAGGCGCACCAAAGAGGTTCGCTGCAACGTGCTTACCACCCCAGTAGTGGGTCCATGCAAAGCCACCTTCGACCAGGCCCGCGTCAACCGCGTCCATGATGTCACGTGGGCCAACGACCGCGCCAGCTGGCAGTACTTCGATGGTCAGGGAACCACCTGTCAGAGCAGCAACGTCTTTGCCGAATTCGTTCAGCATAAAGACTTCGTCTGCAGTGTTAGGCAAAACCGACTGGATGCGCAGAACTTTTTCCGCCATCGCCGAGGTCGCCATAAGCGCCAATGTTGCGGCACCTGCCGCTACATGTCTTAGTTTGAACATTTATTGTCCTCCCATTTAAAAACCTTCGTCGTTCTTTTTGGTCCCGAGGCTGAAGGCATTGCCTCAGAGTTTGTTGGGGTCTGAAGTGACCCGAAATCCGTGCCGGAAACCGACAAGAATAGCGCGGCGCACATCATGTTCTCGCATCCTCCAATACGAGATCGGCGGCTTTTTCGCCGATCATGATGCACGGTGCATTGGTGTTCCCACTGACGATGGTCGGCATGATCGACGCGTCTGCAACGCGCAGCCCGTCGATGCCTTTGACCTTGAGACGAGGGTCGACGACGGCTTTGTCGTCGATGCCCATCTTGCAGGTGCCAGTGGGGTGATAGATCGTCACGGCAGTACGCCGCGCCCAATCCAATGTTCCTTCGAAATCGTCAAACGCCACATCTTTGCCCGGTGCGTGCTCTTCCGAGATATGCGCCTTGAGAGGGGCTGTGTTCGAGATCTTGCGGGCAATCTGGATGCCTTTCACGATGGTTTTGCAGTCAAGGTCCGTCGCCAGATAGTTCGGGTGAATTTCCGGATGATCATCCATATTCGCCGAGCGGATTTTCAGATGCCCGGCACTTTCCGGGCGCAATTGCAGAACCGAGGCCGTAAAGGCCGAGAATTTATGCGGGCCATCCGCCGGTTTGTCCGCGCTCCATGGTTGGATGTGGAACTGAATATCTGGAGTCTCTAAATGCTCTTCGGTCTTGAGGAACCCAGTGCCAAGGCTTGCCGCCATGGTCATTGGGCCGCGCTGTGTCAGCGCATATTGCATCGCGATCAAACCCTGTTTGAAGACGTTGCTGGCCTCTGTGTTGATCGTGCTGAGATCGGTCTTATAAACGGGCCGCGCTTGCAGATGGTCTTGCAGGTTCTTGCCCACGCCGCTCAGCGCTGCATTGACTTCGATGCCATGTGGCTTGAGCTCTTCAGGGTCTCCGACGCCCGATAGCATCAGGATCTGAGGTGAACCAATTGCGCCAGCGCTTAGGATCACCTCGCAGCGCGCAGAGATGGTTTGCATCTCGCCGCCGAGCCGTACACGGATACCAGTGGCGCGGCCGTCTTCGATCAGAACTTTCTCTGTCTGCGCGCCAGTGATGATGGTCAGGTTTGGACGGTCTTTTGCGGGCCGCAGATAAGCGACCGCAGAAGAACACCGACGTCCGCCCTTCATGGTCAGTTGGAAATACCCGACACCCTCTTGGTCTTCGCCATTGTAATCTGGCGTGCGCTTGTACCCCGCAGCCACAGCAGCATCGAGCCACTTGTCGACGACCTCGCGAGTTAGCCGCGAGTCCTGAACTGACAGCGGCCCGTCAGAGCCGCGCACATCGTTGGAATGTTCGCCATGCCAGGTCTCGGCACGCATAAACAGGGGCTTCACACTGTCCCAGGACCAGCCTGTGCACCCAAGCTGCGCCCAGTGATCATAGTCCTGAGGCTGTCCGCGTACATAAAGCAATCCGTTGATAGAGCTCGACCCGCCCAGAACCCGACCTCGCGGCCATGCAATCGCGCGACCCGCGATCCCTGCGTCGCTTTCGGTGACATAGCGCCAATCCGTATTCGGGTTACCCATCGTGCGGAAATATCCGACCGGAATATGGATCCACGGATTGCGATCAGGTGGTCCTGCCTCGACAAGCGCAACGCTGTAGCGTCCGTCCTCTGACAGACGGTTCGCGAGCGCACATCCGGCAGAGCCGGCACCAACAACTACGAAGTCAAACTTCATTTACCACCTAAATATCAAAAATTGAGACTTTTAATCTCGATTTTGGTAAAAAAGCACGGTATCGTGATTCGCGGAAATTGCACTAACTTTTTTTCGGAGACATTCGATTTGTCGGAGAGCGACCGTATCCCAACCAACCTCAGAACCCTGTTGATCCTTGAGATATTGGGCAAAAGCGATCGGGCGATGTCGGCCACTGAGATCAATGATCAACTTGGGCTGCCCAAGCAAACGGTCCACCGGCTATGCGCAACACTGGAAGAAAACGGTTTCCTCACCCGTCCGGGCAATGCCAAGAAGTACCAGGTGGCACGGCGGTTGCGAGACCTTGGGTCAGGGCTCTTGCACAACTCCAGAGATCACATTGCGCGTCACCAGATCCTCAAGGAAGTGGCCGCTCAGGTGGGCGAAACTGTGAACTACGCCGCGCCGGGTAATTCCGGAATGCATTATCTGGATCGTGTCGAAACAGATTGGCCATTTCGCATCCAGCTTCCCATTGGCACAAGCGTTCCGTTTCATTGCACCGCAAGTGGCAAGACGTTTCTGGCCAGTCTGACACCGAAAAACCGCGAAGCGATAATATCGTCTCTGGATCTCAAACAGATGACGCACAAGACCCACAGCGATCCCGATGTTTTGCTGGCCGAATTGCGCAAGATCCGCAAGCAGGGGTATGCGCTGGACGAAGAGGAGTTTATGGACGGCATGATAGCTATTGCCGTTCCAGTCGTTGATCCGCAGGGACGCTTCGTGGCCGCGGTCGCGTACCATGGCCCAACGCAGCGCATGACTTTGAACGAAGCCGTGGAGCGCAAAGATCTCTTACTTGTCGCCGCAGAGAAACTCAGCACTGTCCTGTTTCAAGTTGACTGAGCTTTCTTACGATGGTTCCTGAACGACCAAATGATGGCGTCTGGTTGTCTTGAGGTTTTCTTAAGAACGACTTTATGTGCCGCCAGCTATCTCGGAGGCGATGAATGGAATTGTTGCAAAACACGTTGCGTGGCGGCGGCAAGATCGCGGAAAACGCACCTTTTCCTTCTGTGGACGAAACGCGTGTCGAGGTTCTTCTGCGCCATTTCGACGGCGATGTCACAACGCCATTGGTGGATGCGAATAGATTGGCCTCGGTTGGCGCGTTCTGGGTCAAGGACGAACGAAGCCGCATGGGGTTGGGCTCTTTCAAAGCGCTCGGCGCGGCCTATGTGATCGCGCGTCAGGCGTCAGACCTCAACAAGGCTCCCGATGCCGACACGTTGAAGGGGCGCACCTATGTGACCGCGAGTGCTGGCAATCATGGAATTAGCGTTGCGAGTGGCGCGCGCATGTTCGGTGCAGAGGCTGTCGTCTATATTGCCGAAACAGTTCCCGTCGCGTTTGAAGACCGACTAAAAGGCTTTGGCGCCAGCGTGATACGCGAAGGTGCTGATTATGCCACATCCATGCAGGCTGCGGCTCAGGCGGCAGAGGCGCAGGGCTGGATCCTGTTGTCGGACAGCTCTTGGGAAGGCTATGTCGAGCTGCCGTACATCTTGATGGAAGGCTATCTACAGATGGCCCATGAGGTGGTGTCTCAATGCGCTGAAGTGCCTACGCATGTTTTCCTTCAGGCTGGCGTGGGCGGCATGGCCGGAGCGGTCGCGGCCTATATCCGCAAGGTCTGGGGCGACGAGCCGCGGATCATAGTCGTTGAACCAGAGGCCGCGCCTGCTTTGCTGGCCAGTGTGCGTGCGGGCACTTGTGTCTTTGCGGATGGGCCAGACAGCATCATGGGGCGTTTGGATTGCAAAGAGCCTTCGTTGATTGCCCTAAATGGTCTTGCCCGCGACGCAGATGATTTCCTAACGATCAGTGACGACGACGTAAGACAGCGCCTACCGCAAATGGCGGCCTCGGACCTTGCCACGACTGCATCTGGAGGGGCGGGCATAGCCGCTGCGATGATGCCAGAGGTGCAGGAGGCTTTGGGCATTGGACCAAGATCTCGCATTCTGTGTTTTCTGTCTGAGATTCCTGAATAGAGGTCAAATGCTGTGCGCCGTTTTCGGGCGATAGGCGCTGGGTTCGCCCGAAGTTGCACTGCAGCAGTTTGGACATCGTACTAATACTGTGGGGCTATGCGTCGTTCTGCGCAGCAATTAAACGACCCCCGAACTGTTGACCTTTTGGTCGAGTCGGGCTTAAGGCGAGCGCACACAGCTCTTCACGTCCCCAAAAAGTAGAGGTAAGCCTTATGCGGCCAAGCCTATCTAGCCTATTTCCAGCGCGTCTTTGGATTAACAAAGTCTCGCCGGATAGCCTGAGAGCTGATCTTTTCGCTGGATTTTCCAATGCGGCCATCGTCGTGCCGCAAGGCGTGGCATTCGCAACGATTGCAGGGCTGCCTCCGGAGTACGGGCTGTACACAGCGATGATTACCGCTGTTGTCGCTGCTCTTTGGGGCTCGTCCATGGTGATGATTTCCGGGCCGACGACGGCGATCTCAGCGCTATTGTTTGCAACCTTGCAGGACCTGGCTGTACCGGGATCCGCGGAATTCATCCAATTGGCACTGTTGCTCACAGTGATGGTAGGCGTCTTTCAGATGCTAGCGGGGATCGCACGACTCGGAGGGCTTGTATCCTTCGTTTCGCATTCTGTCATGACCGCATTCACCGCAGCAGCAGCTGTTTTGATCGGCGTCAGCCAGTTGGCGGGTGCACTTGGCTTACACGTGGAAGGTGGCGGCAATGTTCTGGAACGTCTGATCCGCGTCGGAGAAGCCATTTCAGAAACCAATATGTCTTCGACCATTGTGGCGGCAGTGTCTCTGATTTCCGTTGTGATCTTGCAGACCTATGCCAAACGTTTGCCAGGCTTCCTGATCGCGCTGATCCTGGGGGCGGCTGTGGCCTATGCCATGGGAGGCGCTGAGGCCGGTATTGCCATGGTCGGTGAATTGCCCTCGGCCTTCCCAATCTTCGCTCCACCGACAGAAAACCTGAACAAACTGGCGGACCTGGCGCCGGCGGCTTCTGCTATCGCACTTGTTGGCCTGCTCGAAGCGATCTCGATCGGCCGCGCTTTTGCGGTGCGGCGTCACGAGAAATTTGACGCGAACCAAGAAATGATCGGGCAGGGCCTGTCCAACACCGTCGGCGGTTTCTTTCAGTGCTATGCGGGGTCTGGCTCGTTCACACGCTCTGGCGTCAACGCTGAGGGCGGCGCGCAAACGCCACTGGCGGGTGTTTTTGCCAGCATGTTTCTTGCCCTGATCCTTCTGCTCTTTGCCCCGTTGATCAAGTTCATCCCGGTTCCGGCCATGGCAGGTCTGATCCTGTTTGTGGCCTGGCGTTTGATTGACCGCAAAGAGCTGCATCACGTGATCACAACCAGCCGCCCCGAGACAGTCATTCTGGTTTTGACACTTGGCGCTGGGCTGTTCATCGAGCTGGATTTCGCGATCTATGTCGGCGTGATCGCGTCCTTTGCTGTGTTCATCTACGAAAGCTCTCACCCGTCTATTGTCGTCAGCGCACCTGCAGTAACCAAATCAGGACGCCGCAAATTCCGCAACGCAGACACTCATAAAATCCCGGAATGCCCTCAGATCGTATCGATCCGGATTGATGGTCCTTTGTATTTCGGATCCGTCGACCACGTCGAAGAAGAGTGGGACAAATTCCGTGCGGCGCGTCCTAACCAGACGCATGTGATTTTCTATCTCAAAGGTTTTGGTAAAATCGACTTGGCCGGCGCTGATTTCTTGATCCGTCATATCCGCGAAATTCGCGCTGCTGGTGGCAGTTTCCGTATCGTGGCGCTCTTCCCGCCCTTGCTGCAGAGTTTGCGGCGCTTCCATGTGATCGAAGAGATCGGCGAAGACCACCTGCATATTTCAAAGGGTGAAGCCTTGGATGCAGCGACCAAAGAGTTGAACAACGACATCTGCGCGAACTGCAAGAAACGCGTGTTCACGGAATGCGCGGATTTGCCCGGCGGCAACAAAGCCTAAAATTGCGACTACTCAGCGCGCAGGAATATCTGCAAGTCCGCGACATTGGTGCCCGTCGCTCCGGTGATCAATAGATCGCCGGATGCCTCGAGCGCTTTATAGCTGTCGTTTTGGTCCAGAAAGTCTGACAAAGACAGATCCTGTTTTGCCAAACGTGCGAGCGTTTGATCGTCCACGACTCCTCCTGCGGCATCGGTCGGGCCATCCCGTCCGTCTGTGCCACCGCTCAGAAAGACCCATGCGCCGGGCATGCCCCGGCGTTCGGCCTCTTGTGCGACGCGCAACGCAAGCTCTTGATTCCGGCCGCCTCGGCCTGACCCTTTCAAAACCACGGTGGTCTCTCCGCCAAAGGCCAAGGCTTTGCCCGCGGGCAGTCTCAGTGCCTCGCCGACAACGCGCTCTGCAGCCTCCTGGACGTCTCCTTCAAGCGGATTTGGGCTGATGTCAGCGTTGAGTGCAGCGGCCATAGCCGACAGGGAGAGGCCGTTAGACCCGATCAAATGCGCTTCGGGTTCCGGTTGGCCTTCTAGCGGTTTTGGCGTCAAAAGTGCATCCCGCACAGAGGATGGACATTGCTCCCACACCCCAGCTGACTGCAAAATCTCGCGGGCGTCATCAGAGGTGCCTGCTCGGCTCAACGTAGGGCCGCTGCCAACGAGTCGCATGTCATCGCCCAAAACATCGGACAGAACAAAACTGATCACGCGCGCCGGAGCCGCTGTCGCCAAAAGCCCGCCGCCTTTGGTGCGGGACAAAGACTGGCGGACGATGTTCATGCTGCCGATGTCCAGGCCTGATCCGAGCAGAAGTTCGTTGACTTTGATCTTGTCAGCGAGGCTCACGCCATCAATCGGTGCTGGCAGCAATGCTGACGCACCACCTGACACCAGTGCAAGGATGACATCGCCGTCTTTGGCGTCGCGAAGCATATCCTCTGCGCACAGAGCAGCCTCAGCCCCTTTCGCGTCTGGAACAGGATGGGCCGCGGCCAAGATCTCGATCCCGTCGCATTGCGTATCGTTTTCATAGTTCGTGATCGCCAATACGCGGCGCGGCTCAAAGGGTCCCAATGCCTCAAGGGCGGCTTGCGCCATACCTACTGCTGCTTTGCCAAACGCGAGGATATAGAGATCGCCAGCGACCCGATTTGGGTCGAAATGCGCGTGTATGGCCGCCGATGTCGCCCTCTTTGGGTCTGCTGCCTGAACGCCCCGCTGAAACGCGAATTCAGCCTGTTCGCGCAGCGCAGCTCGTGGATTGTCATTCATGGCGGCCTCCCTTTTTCGTAGGCGTAAGCGCTTTGTCGAACATACGCAACACAGAGCCTTGCACCATATGCAAATCGAACTTGCACCAAGCAAAACAGGTTGTGTCTTGGCCATTTGCCGGCGTCAGCCTAATACTGCATCACTTGTCAACGAACCGAGTCCCCCATGGCCCCTTTGCCTATTGACGAAAGCAGCAGCATCGCGCCCGTTTTGTTCCTTGCAGAGACAAGCGAACCGGCTGTTCTTGCCGTTATCACGGACATTGAAGGTCCGTCCTATCGTCCCTTGGGTGCGATGATGGCCTTGACGGCCTCTGGCACGCGCGTCGGGTCGCTGTCGTCCGGCTGTGTCGAGGCAGATATCGCTTTGCATGCTGAGCGTGCTCTTGAAGCAAACATGCCCAAAGTGGTTCGATACGGGCGTGGGTCGCCTTTCGTAGATATCCAGCTGCCCTGTGGCGGGGGGTTGGAAATCACGCTGATCCCAAACCCTGACCGCAGCGTCTTGCAAACCGTCGCTGAGCGTTTAACGGATCGTCAGCCCTGCGCCTTGTCGTTTGATATGGGAAGCCGAGACATTACTGTAGGTCCGGCCCAAGACACGGGAATTGACGGTGCACGGTTTCACATTCGCCTTGATCCGGAAATCTACTTTTACGTCTTCGGGAAAGGCCCAGAAGCCGTCACTTTTGCCGCGCTTGTTCAATCTGCCGGGTTCCCCAATATCCTGTGTTCACCGGATCATGAAACCCTCGAAGCAGCTGCAATCGGCGGAAGTGAAACACATCATTTAACCTCTGCCCGTTTCCCAGCTGATTTTGCCCCTGACGCACGATCTGCTGTGGTGTTGTTTTTCCACGATCACGACTGGGAGCCAGAAATTTTAAAAGGCGCGCTTGCATCCAAAGCCTTTTATATCGGGGCGCAAGGCAGCAAACGTTCAGCCGCAGCACGTCGTGCTCAGTTGATGGCTTTAGGTACAGCAGAGAGCGACCTAAAGCGACTGAGAGGGCCAATCGGGCTTATCCCATCCGCGCGTGATGCCCGCAAATTGGCGGTTAGCGTTTTGGCCGAGGTGATGAACGAAGGCTGATCTGTCGCTTTTGAACCTAAATTTGAGACGCAAACGGATTGCCGCGCGTGTCAAAGAGTGGTTGCCTTGTCCTAACTAGGGAAGGGTGCGGCAATGGATTTACCAAAAACGATGCGGGCGATGGTCACAATGGGCCATGGGGATTTGGATAAAATGGTCTGGCACGAGGACTGGCCCCGCCCGGATCCGGGCCCTGGCGAAGTCTTGCTGCGCGTGCGCGCTTGCGGGTTGAACAACACTGACGTGAATACGCGGTCTGGATGGTATTCCAAAACAGTTGAATCCGGGACAACCGGAGGCGCATTGGATGCGGCCTCCGAGGATGCAACTTGGGGCGGGGCTGCCGTGACATTCCCGCGGATCCAGGGGGCCGATGTATGCGGCGAAATCGTCATGGTCGGCGAAGGTGTCGCCGCCTCGCGCGTCGGAGAACGCGTTATTACGGACAATTGGCTGCGCGACAAAAACGATCCATTGAACAAGTCCAAAACGGGGTACTACGGGTCCGAGCGCGACGGCGGGTTTGCCGAATACACGGTTCTTCCGGCTGAAAACGTGATTGCTGTAAACTCTGATTACACAGACGCGGAACTCGCCACGTTTTCCTGCTCATACTCTACTGCCGAGGGCATGCTAACCCGGGCCAAGGTGGGGGGTGACGACACTGTTTTGGTGCCAGGCGCGTCTGGCGGGGTCGGCGGTGCGGTGGTTCAGTTGGCCAAACGACGAGGCGCGCGCGTTGTTGCGCTGGCTTCAGAGGCCAAACACGCGGAAGTATCCGAACTTGGGGCGGATGTCGTGCTCCCTCGTGCGCCTTCGAATTTGAAGCAGCTTCTGCAATCCGAGTCTATCACGGTTCTGGCTGATGTGGTCGGTGGGGACAATTGGCCAGTTTGGATAGACCTACTTGAACGCGGCGGGCGCTATACCTGTTCAGGTGCCATTGCCGGTCCGATGGTGTCTTTTGACCTGCGTACGTTCTATCTGCGCGATTTGACGTTTACCGGCTCGACCGTGATTGATCCTGAAGTCATGCCCAATCTGGTCCGCTACATCGAAAGCAAGCAGATTAAGCCCGTTTTGGCGGCAACTTATGACCTTAAAGACCTGCACGAAGCGCAACGAGTGTTTATCGCCAAACAGCATACTGGAAATATCGTGGTTACCCCATGATGCTATTGTCTTGGCTCAAAGGCGCTTGCCTTCATTAACGCTGGAAACACGCCTTCGGAACGCATCGCGCGGGCCTGAGCCATCAAAATGGTCACTATGGGCGTATTATCAAGTACGAGGACATTGGCGAGGGTTTTCCAGAAAAATTCCCTTGCTGTCACAGATACCTTATGGACTCGCACATTCACTGCGCTCGAATTGGCAACGATCTGTCGGCTGTAGGGTGACGCCGCCAAGGTCTGGGTCGCGGCGATTGTCAGGTTTGCCCTGACTAAAAACCTCCCTTGATTATCGCGCGAAATGCCTTGGATTTCGGCCTGCAGGTCGTTCACCAGTGCAGGGAGGCCAATCGTTTCTACAGAGATGCGATCACCGACTTGAAAAAGTGCGATATCGGAGTCCTTTACTGGAATCGCCACCGCATATCCGGCCTCTTGCTGAGGCAGAAGCGAAAACACTTCTACCTTTGTGGGCAGGGCATTGCCTTTCGGAGGGCGCCTCACCCGAACGATTTTACCAGAGTAGGGCGCTAGGACGCGCGGTGTGTCAATGAGGGCCTCTAGGTTTGCAATACGCTTGTGCCTCTCGCGAAGGGCCTTTTGTACAGAAGCGGTGAGTTCTGATCGCCTTGCGGCAAGGTCGTTCAATGCACGCCTGTGGTTTACCTCTGCTAAGTCCCGTGCATTTTCCAAAGACGCTTTTGTCAGAGACAATGCTAGTATCCGGTCCAACATCGCGTGGGTTTGTGCAACATCTCTATTGCGCCGATGAGCGGCTGTTGCTTCGGTAAGATATGTCGCGACTAGGTCAATTTCTTTCTGAGACTTGGAGTTCTCCGCGGCGAAAAGGGCGATAAGATTCTGATGTTCTTGACGAATATCCTGGCAATCACGCGGTTCGTTCGCAGCCGGTGTTGGCAAGGCAGGTTTCTCACCTTCAACGGGGGCATCAATGCTGCATCTTAAAGTCTGCTGATCTGCAAGACTAAGTTCTTTCAGTTCAGCCAGCTCGGAAGTCATCGCCGCTACATCAAACGTCAACAATGTTTGACCGTGTCGCACAGTTTCTCCATTCGTGACGAGCAAGTCTTCGACAACGACATCCGCGGGAACGTGAATCTGCACAGGCTGTATTTGGCTCGCCATTTTACCACCGAACAACCGGCTAGACGAAACCGACGACTGGCTCATGGCACTTGCGGCCAAAGCCCCAATACCCGCTAGGCATGTTCCCATAGCAAGCAGCCAGAAAACCGCTCGAATAGGAATTCGTCCTCGGGGGACCTGCTGGTATGGCCTACGGATTGGGCTTCGCGCCATCTTTGGCTCCGGCTTTTACGCGACGCGGATCAAAGGTCTTAATTTTGACCTCCAAAACACGATGGTCGAAATGGCTGCTCTTTTCCACTTCGATGCTGCTTTGAAAAATTGATGCCAGCGGCAGGATGTCCTTAGATATTGTGCTCTCTTTGGCCGCCTGACGCGCGCGCTCGAACTGCGCGCTTGTGATAGGAGCGTCTTGATCCTCCATGCGCAGCACGCAATGTCCTTCGAAGTGTTTGAACGAAAAGGTGATGAGACCCGGCCAACCTGGATCCGCTGTTTTGCAAGAATAGGTTAACATGTCGGTGGCCACAGTTGTCACGCGCCGTTTGTTGGCCTCTTCAGGGCCACGCCGGAAATGGGAATGGATCCAGCGCGTTAGATTTTCCTCTGTATCAAGTTGCCGCGCGCCGATAAAACGTGACCAGCCGGTCGAGATCCGGTCGCGCACCAACTCTGCTGGCCCTTGATCAATAATGCGCCCGTATTGCATCACTACCAATCGGTCGCAGGTCTCAAGCAGGGCTCTATTGTCTGTGGCCATGACCACTGACCTGCCGAGTTTGACTTCTTGTTTAACGCGCTCGACCACACCGGCAATTTGCTTTTCCGTCAGACCGTCTTCGGGGCGATCAAACAAGTATAGTTCGGGGCTTATGAGAAATGCGCGGGCAAAAGCCAAAGCCTGTGCCTGCGAACGAGGCAGATGCGTCGCATCAGAGCTGTCACAAATTGAATCTACAATTTCGCTAGAGAAAACCAAACGCTCCAATAGCGCCTTACCGCGACGCAGGGAATCTTCGCTGTCATAGCAAGACAAGTTCGCCGCGCCGGAAATAGGCAGTAAAATTGGGTGGTCGGGCAGATAAACAAGAGCAGCATCCCGCGCTTCGGCGCTTCGTAACCAAATATCGGAAGAGTTAAACCGTACCTGGCCTGAAGCCCAACAGTGCAGCCTACAAGAATTGCGCCGCCGGCAAGGGGATGAACGACGCAGAGCGCGAGAAAGATGACACCGCTCAAGCCGGCCGAAATTCTGTCCGCGTGCTCTTCTCGCAGGTTTCGATAGCCCGATAGCGCGCGGGTGTGCGCGAAGTTTACGACCAAGAGGCAGAGCATGAAAACGGCGCCAATACCTGTCAGAATTGGCGCCATACCAACTTCGCCTTGTTGCACGACAGTGGTGACAAAAAACACCGCCAACAAAGCTAGTGCGTAGCAACAAACCTGATGCGCGATCGTGAAAAGAGCCCCCAATGTAAATGCCCATGGGGGAAATGATCTGTCGCTGACTTTCAAAGGGACGAGGTCATCTTTTGAAATGACCTCGCCCTTTTCTTCTACCCCTACCTCATCGGTAAGAGCGCGCGAATGCTGCATAGCCACGCTCCTCACTCAACTTTGTGACACAGGCTAAGTCAGTAAGATTAACAATTACTTTTCAGCGACCTAGTCGGTGCGGAGTCAAATGCGTTCGGAGTTTGGAAGCTATTTGTTAACGATGTTGTGTTTGTCTGCAGCCTGACGAGCAGTAATCAGCATTGGGATGCCAGATGCCGACAGTAATCAAAAAAGAGGCAGGTAAATCTCCCGCAACACGGGGCTTATTTCTGTTTGCAGTCAGCGTAATTTCAGCTGTTGCTGTTTCGTGGTTTGTGGGTACGTCTGCGCGCGCATATTTTTTGTCGAGCCTGGACGATGTCGACCCCATAATTGCCGGTGGCGAATTGGATGATTTGCCAGCTTTGATGCGTGGCAACGTGCCCTCCGTGACTACGAGCGTTTACTATAAAGAGCCGCGCAGGGAAAAACCACCTCGCATGTGCGAAATGCCAAAAACCTATTTCGACAAATTGGATCAAGGATACGAGAAAGCCTCAGGATACACACGACGCAATGAATACATCCGAAAATACCGTCCCCGTCGCGGTTTCCTGAACGAGCGAGAGTTGCGCGCAGCGAAGGTAGCGTGGACTTATTTTGAACAATTCACCCAGGAAAATACGGGACTGGCAAATTCGGTTGGTAACTACCCGTCAACGACGCTTTGGGATACAGCGTCTTATGTTGCCGGAGCCGTTGCAGCCTATGAGCTTTGTCTGATCGAAAAACCGGAATTTGATCGGCGCATGACGCGGCTTTTCACGACGATCAAAGGGCTTGAGCTGTTTCGCGGCGAAATGCCTAACAAAGTATATCACACTAAATCAGGCATGAAGGTCGACTATACCAACAAAGCCGGCGAAATCGGATTTTCCGCGCTTGATATTGGTCGCATGCTGGTCTGGATGCGCATCGTTAAAAACCGCTAAGCGAACTGCCTCTTCCTCAGAATATTTTGCAACCTTTGGATCCACGGCTAGAGTTGCTGCTCTCTTCGGGTGGCGAACTTGTTGTGAAGCGTCGCGAAGCAGAAGCTGAGCAAGTTTCTCTCGTTGGATTTGCCGCCGTTGCAGCCTACCTACGTTGGATTTCAGCGCGTCAGGATTACGTCGTTTTGCCACGAGGTTGGCCCGTTCCAAATTCGGACACCGCAGTGGCAGCAATAGGTCTAACGCAAGCTGCCAGTTGGCAGTCACCAATGCCGCAGCCCTTAATTCCTCAGGCTGTTCAGCAGGGGTTAGACCAAAGCGATCAGTCGCAAATATCAGAGATCGCAGAAACGTCGAAAGAGGCCTTCGAGCTTTTGAAGGAAATCGCAGACCCAAGACCAGTTCGCTTGGCGCCAAACTCTTCGGCCCCTCAAGCCGAGACGCTTTTGCTTCTAACAGAGCTAAAGATGTCTATCGACACGCTTGCATCGCAGTTGCATTCATTTGCGGTTTGCTCAGCACCCAAATCGGCTGAAGTTGCCACATCAATGCTCATGCCGGATCACCAAAATACGGTCTCGAATGAGATCACTATGGAAGCTGTCGGTATGCGAGCACGACACAGAAAAGCGTCGGAAGAAAATGCATGTGGTATTTAGACGTACCCATAAATGCAAAGCTCAGCCAGGTGTGAACCTCTCCCAATGCGGCTAGCTTGCTGTCAAAATACCCAAAGTGTTGAGCTTTGAGTAAGGTGAAAAAAGCATAGAAAACAGTCCAGAACGCAAATGGTATCAAAAGCCTTTCGGCCTGTTCTGCGATCGTGTCCGAATAGTTCCGCCGGCGTTTTTCGAGCGACATCATGAGTAAAAACAGAGAAATAATGATGAACAATTCTGTTCGGGCCGTGTAGGCAAACGTGCGCAGAACAAGGGGCGCAATGCGGTCCCGAACTTCGTAGTCTCCCCAAGCGCCACCGTTTTGATCGGCAGTGCAATGCAGGACCAGCATCGATAAACCGGCCAACAGGCGCAGACAGTCAAGCCAAGCCAATCTAGGGGCGCCTGTCACAGTTGGCGCCCTGCATAACGTCGGAGGATCTGTAGGGGTGTAAGCTGGGTCATCTGAGTCAGGCGTTCAGTTTCATTCCAACTCTGCCTAACCCCATAAGGCTTTCTGGAATGCTAAAAATCCGCAAACAAACGGTAAATTCAGAGATTTTTTCGCAAAGTAGTGATCTGTAAATTTCTAATTATTTTCAATGTGTTGTTTACGCTCTCATTAATGTGGTCGCGCTATTCATGGGTGGAAAGGACTTGATTGCCATGCGTTTTATTCTGTTTTTGACTGCTTTTTTCGCAAGCCTGTCTTCGGCAACCTCGGCGATGGGGTTATCGGTGCAGGAATGTCGGGATATTAAAGATGTTTACGGATGGGCGCCTGACGGGTGTCAAAGTCTGACGCTTGTAGCCACTAAGCCGCAGTCCCAATCGATGACCAAACCGGCTGAGGTACAAGCTACTGAACCTTCCGCGCAGCAAGTTGAGGATCACATATTCTTTCCTGCGGGTGGCACAAACCTTGATCGCAAAGCACTGCGTCAGATCGAGCTTTTGACTCAATTGCTAAATGGCGAGGTCTTGGGCAAGGCTTGCATCGCGTTGATTGGGCACTCCGACACGAGCGGTGGTGAAATTGCCAACATGCAAGTGGCTCAGGCACGCGCGGATGCCGTGGGCATTGCTATGCGCCAGCGGCTTGCCAATCCCTTAAAGGTCGAAAAGGTCCTTGCCGCCGGTGAGAGCCTGCCGTTGGAAAATCTATCACCTCGTAGCCGTTGGCAGCGTCGGGTTGAAATTCGGGCAAGGACCTGCGCGGTGTCCATGTAATTCCGGCCCTTTCGGGCATGGGTGGTGGTTTTCGCCAAGCCAAAGTGAAGCCGCAACAAAGTTTCACTTGAAATCGCAACAGTGCTGTGCATGTTAGCGCTATCACAATCGAGTCGGGCGGTATATGCTGCCTGAAACCCGTTTGGTAGGGCGCATTCCCGGAGGGGCAGCATGGTTGCAAGAGTAATTCCCGTCAGCAAGTTTGACCTCGTCCTATTCGGAGCGACAGGTGATCTGGCACGGCGCAAAATTTGGCCTGGGTTGTTTCATCGGTTTGTTGCTGGCCAGTTTGACAGTGACAGCCGCATACTGGGTGTGTCCCGCTCTGAACTGACAAACGACGAGTTTCGCGATCGCTTGCGAGAGGCCATTTCGGTAAATGGCGACGATCGAGCGAAGCTCTTGGATCAGTTTTTGTCGCTGGTGTCCTACACGTCGATTGACGCAAAGGGTGAGCGGGGTTGGGATGTTTTGGCCGAGGCTGTACGCACAGACTCGGTGCGTGCCTTCTACCTTTCCGTAGCACCAAACTTCTTTGGCCCGATTGCGCGCCGTTTGCGCAACTATGGTATTGCGACCGACGAAAGTCGCATCGTCGTTGAAAAACCATTTGGGCATGACCTGGCCTCTGCCAAGGCGCTAAACGCTGAACTCAGAGAGTGTTTCGACGAGCATCAGATCTATCGCATTGACCACTATCTGGGAAAAGAAACCGTCCAGAACCTAATGGCCTTGCGCTTTGCGAACTCGCTATTCGAGCCGCTTTGGAATGCGTCTCATATTGAGCATGTCCAGATTACGGTGTCCGAAAGCCTTTCTGTCGAAGGGCGCGGCGAATATTACGACCAGTCCGGTGCCATGCGGGATATGGTGCAAAACCACCTGATGCAGCTTTTATGTCTGACCGCGATGGAGCCTCCGTCCAAGTTCCAACCGAATGCGGTGCGCGACGAGAAAGTCAAAGTCATCGAAGCCTTGGAGCCTGTGGATGCGCGCGACATTGCGCGGGGTCAGTATCGAGCGTCTAAAGAACACGCGAGCTATCTCGATCACGCGGGCGATCCCAAAAGTCGCACCGAAAGTTTCATCGCGATGAAGGTCAATGTTGCGAACTGGCGTTGGGCTAAGACGCCGTTTTACCTGCGCACGGGCAAATGCCTGCGCGCGCGTACGTCTGAGATTGCCGTTTATTTCCGCAATCCTCCGCATATGATTTTCCCGGGCATCGACACGCCGATGGGCAATATTCTGGTGATCCGACTGCAGCCAGACGAAGGCATGACTTTGCACACGACCATCAAGGATCCGGGCCCTGGCGGCATGCGTCTGACAGAGGCATCACTGGATATGACCTTCGCTGACAGCCTGGCCCAAGACGAGGTCGTTCAGGATGCCTATGAGCGTCTGATCATGGACGTCATTCGCGGCGATCAGACCCTGTTCATGCGCGGAGACGAAGTCGAGGCCGCCTGGGCCTGGGTCGATCCCATCATCAACGGCTGGAAAGACCGCAACGAAAAACCACAACCCTATGACAGCGGCAGCTCGGGCCCCGAGGATGCGCTGTTGTTGATGCATCGCGACGGGCGCCGCTGGCGTCCGATTGGCGCGTGATTTTGCAACGAGGAACATGAGATGTCCCTGAATAGCACTCTGAAATCGGTCACCGACCGCATTATCGCCCGCAGCGAAGAGACGCGCGGCACCTATTTGGAACGCATGTCGGCGGCGGCCAGCAAAGGGCCAAGCCGCGCGCATCTGTCTTGCAGCGGGCAGGCCCACGCCTATGCGGGCGCGGGGCAAGACCAAGAGGCCTTGGCGACGAAATCTGCAGGCAATCTGGGGATCGTGACGTCTTACAATGACATGCTGTCAGCCCACCAACCGTTTGAGCGCTATCCCGGTCTGATCCGTGACGCTGCGCGCGAAACCGGCGGCACTGCGCAGGTCGCAGGCGGCGTTCCGGCGATGTGTGACGGCGTCACTCAGGGCGAAGCGGGGATGGAGCTTAGCCTGTTTTCACGCGACGTGATCGCTATGGCGACAGGGGTGGCCTTGTCTCACAACACCTATGATGCCGCCGTTTATCTGGGCGTTTGCGACAAGATCGTCCCGGGCTTGGTGATCGGCGCGCAGGCCTTCGGGCATTTGCCGGGGGTGTTCATCCCAGCAGGCCCCATGACCTCTGGCATTGCCAATGACGACAAAGCCAAGGTGCGTCAGGAGTTCGCCAAAGGTGAATGTGGGCGGGATAAATTGATGGCGTCCGAAATGGCGGCCTATCATGGGCCGGGCACCTGCACCTTCTATGGCACTGCCAACACCAACCAAATGTTGATGGAGTTCATGGGGCTGCATCTTCCGGGCACCAGCTTTGTGACGCCAAACACAGAACTGCGTGATGCACTGACCACAGAAAGCGCGCGTCGGGCATTGTCGCTGAGTGCGCTGGGCAACAGCTATACGCCGGTTTGCGAAGTCCTTGACGAGAAGGCCTTTGCCAACGGCATCGTTGGCCTCATGGCAACCGGAGGCTCCACGAACCTCTTGATCCACTTGCTTGCTATGGCGCGGGCAGGGGGCATCATTCTGGATTGGCAGGATTTTGCGGATCTGTCTGAGGTCGTTCCCCTCTTGGCGCGGGTTTACCCGAATGGTCTGGCAGACGTGAACCATTTCCACGCGGCAGGCGGTCTGGGCTTTTTGATCGGAGAGCTGCTTGCAGGCGGCCTTTTGCATCCGGACACCAAAACGGTCGCGGGCGAGGGGCTGGAGCACTACACCTCCGAGCCGTTCCTCTCAGACGACGGCCTCACGTGGCGCAAAGGCACGGCGACGTCACTCAACGAAGGGATTGTGCGCCCGCTGGACAAGCCTTTCCAAGAGAACGGCGGGCTGTCGCATTTGACCGGCAACCTTGGCACTGCGGTAATGAAGATCTCTGCCGTATCGCCCGAGCATCGCGTGACAGAAGCACCTGTGCGTGTGTTCCATGATCAGGACGATGTCAAAGCTGCCTTCAAGGCGGGCGAACTGACCGAAGACGTGATCATCGTGGTGCGTTTCCAAGGGCCGAAAGCCAACGGCATGCCCGAACTTCACAGTCTGACGCCATTGATGGCGATCATGCAGGGCCGTGGCCAAAAAGTTGCTTTGGTCACAGACGGCCGCATGTCTGGCGCGTCGGGCAAAGTACCAGCCGCGATCCACGTTAGCCCCGAGGCCTTGGATCAAGGTCCGATCGCCTATTTGCAGGATGGCGATATCCTGCGGGTTGACGCCGTGGCCGGAGACCTTGAAATCCTCACCGAAGGCGTGCTGGATCGCGCGCCTGCGACGGCTGACCTCTCTGCCAATCAGGCGGGTGTGGGCCGCGAATTGTTCACAGCGTTCCGCGCCTCGGTTGGCTCTGCCGACACCGGCGCATCAGTATTCGGAGTTTAACCCATGTCGATCACCCCCCAAGAGGCCAGCCTGAAAGCTCGCGAAATCTGTGAGCTCGCGCCGATTGTCCCAGTTTTGGTCGTGCACGAGGTGGCCCATGCGCGCCCACTGGCTGAGGTTCTGGTTGCAGGCGGATTGCCTGCATTGGAAGTGACATTGCGTACGCCCGCAGCTTTGGACGTGATCTCAGAAATGGCGCAAGTAGAAGGCGGCGTTGTAGGTGCAGGCACCTTGCTGACGCCTGACGATGTCAAAGCCGCCAAGGATGCAGGCGCGCAGTTTGGCGTGTCACCGGGGGCAACGGACAAATTGCTCGATGCCGCAGAAGCCGAAGGTCTGCCCATTCTCGCCGGTGCGGCGACTGCCAGCGAAGCGATGGCACTGCTGGAACGCGGCTATTCCATGCTGAAGTTCTTCCCAGCCGAAGCCAGCGGCGGCGCACCCGCGCTGAAGTCTCTGGCCAGCCCGCTACCTCAGATTTCTTTCTGCCCAACCGGCGGCGTGAGCCCGTCAAATGCGGAAAGCTATCTGTCGCTGCCAAATGTGGTCTGCGCAGGCGGCAGCTGGGTTGCGCCGAACGACCTGGTCAAAGAGGGGGATTGGGCCGGGATCGAAGCCCTTGCTCGCGAGGCCAGCCAGTTGCCTCGCTAAAGCAAGGCTTCGCTGGTTAGAATCCTTTTTTGTCGCACAATTCTTGCGTTGATCTCGCAAGAAATTGTCCCATATTGCTTGCAAATCCTGCCTGATAGTGGCACGCGATTGGACCAACCTGAAACGAGACCCAAAGAGTAGCGATATGCCTGATCTACGTTCCAAGACCACAACCTTTGGCCGCCGCATGGCCGCTGCCCGCGCGCTGTGGCGTGCAACCGGTATGCAAGATGGTGACTTTGGAAAGCCGATTGTGGCGATTGTGAACTCATTCACGGAATTCGTCCCCGGCCACGTCCACCTCAAAGACCTCGGCCAGTTGGTTGCGCGCGAAGTCGAGAAGGCAGGCGGTGTTGCCAAGGAAATGAACACCATCGCGGTCGATGACGGTATCGCCATGGGGCATGACGGCATGCTCTATTCCCTGCCATCCCGTGAAGTCATCGCGGACTCGGTGGAATATATGGCAAACGCTCATTGCGCCGACGCGCTGGTCTGCATCTCGAACTGTGACAAGATCACGCCGGGCATGCTGATGGCGACCATGCGCCTGAACATCCCGACGATCTTTGTGTCTGGCGGCCCGATGGAAGCGGGTAAGACCATCCTGTCCGATGGTGAGCTGAAAACTGACCTCGTGACTGCCATCGTTGGTGCTGCTGACGACAATCGCTCTGATGATGACGTTGCCAAGCTGGAACGCTCGTCTTGCCCAACCTGTGGCTCTTGCTCGGGCATGTTCACCGCGAACTCGATGAACTGTCTGGCCGAAGCGCTGGGCATGGCGCTGCCGGGCAACGGCTCTTTGCTGGCGACCCACTCCAAGCGGGAAGCCTTGTTCAAAGAAGCGGGCCACAAGATCGTCGAGCTCTGCGAACGTTGGTACAAACATGACGACGCATCGGCGCTGCCACGCGGCATCGCGACCTTTGATGCCTTTGAAAACGCCATGGCGCTGGATGTGGCGATGGGTGGCTCTACCAATACGGTTCTGCACCTCTTGGCGATTGCGCATGAGGCTGAAGTCGACTTCACCATGGCCGACATGGACCGCATCAGTCGCGAAATTCCGCATCTTTGTAAAGTCGCACCATCGCATCCGGATTACTACATGGAGGACGTGCACCGCGCAGGCGGCATCGCGCGGATCCTTGGTGCGCTGGACCGCGAAGGTAAAATCCACCGTCATTGCTCCACCGTACACTCCAAAGACATCGGTGAGTTCATCGATAAATGGGACATCCTGCGCGACACCGCAGGCAACGAGGCGCATGACCTATACATCGCAGCCCCCGGTGGTGTGCGTACCACGCAGGCATTCAGCCAGTCGCGCATGTATACAGAACTGGACACCGACACGGTCGATGGCTGCGTACGTGACTTCGAGCATGCTTACAGCGAGCAGGGCGGCCTTTGCGTGTTGTTCGGCAACCTGGCTGAGCAGGGCTGTATCGTAAAAACCGCGGGCGTCATCGAGTCCATGTATGAATACGAAGGCACAGCTAAGGTTTTTGAGTCCCAAGACGATGCGATGCACGGCATTCTGCGCGGCGAAGTTCAACCGCATTCGGTTGTTGTGATCCGTTATGAGGGCCCAAAGGGCGGGCCGGGCATGCAGGAAATGCTCTATCCAACCGCCTATCTGAAATCCAAAGGACTGGACAAAACCTGTGCGCTGTTCACCGATGGCCGTTTCTCTGGCGGCTCAGCGGGTCTGTCTATCGGTCACGCCTCGCCAGAAGCTGCCGAAAAGGGCCTGATCGCGCTGGTTGAAGATGGAGACAAAATCGAGATCTCGATCTCCAAGCGCAGCATCAACCTGATGGTCAGCGAAGAGGAACTTGAACGTCGCCGTGCTGCACACCCGCAAGCGGACAAGGCAGTTTGGAAAGCCGAGGGGCGCCCTCGCGCCGTGTCCAAGGCGCTGAAGGCCTATGCGGCGCATGTTGCGAACGCATCTCTGGGTGCAATCCGTGTGGTGGACGAGGATTGATCCTCGTCAAGCATCGTTAAGACACAAAAAAGGGCGCTGAGGCGCCCTTATTTGTTGGCCAATGTTGGTTGGCTTAGAAAGACATATAAGGCGCGAAAGCTTTGCGCACTTGGTCTTTGCGGTTCAATCCGCGTTGTGCCAGTTCTTCGTCAGTCAGGTTCAGGTGAAAACGCTCAGCGCGATAGTCTGCAACTGCTTCGCCATGCGCGATGATCGCGTTGCCAAGTGCTACAAACGGCGCGGCCAGAGTGCCGAGAAATGTGGTCTGAGGACGAGCTGCTACGTCGATATTTGCCATGGGACAAACTCCTTAAAGTTCAATGTCCCTCCCTGCCGCTCAATCTAGTCGCGCGGCTGTGGCACGACCACATACATTCCGGCATAGCGCGCATTCTGATTTTGCATAGGTCGCTGCCTGCTTTTTGGGCATTGGCCTATCACCGTGGCAATTTGCGAACGCAGAGCTTTTTCAACGCAATGATTGCCATTTCGCACCGTGGCGCGCATTTTCCGCGCAACCTCGAATCAACTGTGCCCAAGGAGCCCTCATGAGCTTTGATCGTTCCATCAAGATCGCCCCAAGTATCCTATCCGCTGATTTCGCCAATTTTGGCGCGGAAATCGAAGCCGTTGAGGCGCAGGGCGCGGATTGGATCCACGTCGACGTGATGGACGGGCATTTCGTGCCGAACCTGACCTTTGGTCCGCCGCTTTGCGCAGCGATCCGCAAGCACATCAACACGGTCATGGATGTGCATCTGATGATCTCTCCGGTTGATCCTTATATTCAGGCTTTCGCGGATGCCGGTGCGGATGTCTTGACCGCGCATCTTGAGGCAGGCCCGCATATTCACCGCACGCTTCAGGCGATCCGTGGGGCAGGGTGCAAGGCAGGGCTTGCGCTGAACCCCGGTACTGGGGTTGAGGACATCGATTATCTTTTGGATATGGTCGACCTGATCTGTGTGATGACCGTAAACCCCGGATTTGGGGGGCAAAAATTCATCCACAGCCAGATCGATAAGGTCAAGAAACTGCGCGCCATGATCGGGGATCGTCCGATCCATATCGAAATCGATGGCGGCATCACGCCTGAAACTGCACCTTTGATGGCCGCTGCGGGGGCTGATGTGCTTGTGGCCGGGTCTGCGGTCTTCAAAGGTGGATCTGTTCAAAATCCAGCGCCCTATGGCGAGAATATTCGCGCGATTAAGGCGTCTGTGGCGTCGTAACTGAGCTGTCGGAAAAGACATTCTGACAAAAAATACAAAAAATGTCTAAAAAGTCTTGATTCTGACTTTGCGCCGTGTATGTAGGATGTACGCGCGGCGCAGAGCTGAGTGATCGCAAGCGTCCGCGCAGCCTGATCAAAACAAAGGAATTCGAGATGTATGAGGTAGATACCTCCAAGCCGGTCATGGTGACCGGCGCTACAGGATTTGTGGCTGGATGGTTGGTGAAAGGGTTGCTGGAAAGCGGCGCTACGATCCACGCGCCCGTACGCAATCCGGACAATATCGACAAACTGGCAAGCCTGAACAAAATTGCCGAGCGGACATCCGGCCAAATCAAGTTTTTCAAAGCAGACCTGATGACACCCGGATCCTATGCCGAGGCGATGGCCGGTTGTGGTGTCGTTTTTCACACAGCATCTCCCTTCACGAGCGCAGTCAAAGACCCTCAGAAAGAGTTGATCGCGCCCGCTGTCGAAGGCACGCGCAACGTTCTGAACACAGCGAATGCGACCGAAAGCGTGACGCGCGTGGTGGTCACGAGCTCTTGCGCCGCGATCTACACCGACGCCGCAGATTGTGCCGCCGCCCCGGGTGGTGTGTTGACAGAAGCCGTTTGGAACGAGACCGCTTCGCTGGAATATCAGCCGTATTCCTATTCCAAGACACTGGCCGAGAAAGCCGCCTGGGAGATCGCGGACGCGCAATCGCGCTGGAAGCTGGTTACCGTCAATCCATGCTTGGTGATGGGGCCCGCGATCGGCGGCGTGCCGACCTCTGAGAGCTTTAACATCATGAAACAAGTGGGCGAGGGTGCCTTTAAGCGCGGTGCGCCGCGTTTGGGAACCGGCATCGTCGACGTGCGTGATCTAGCAGAGGCACATATGGCTGCGGGATTTGTGCCGTCGGCAGAGGGGCGTCACATTATTGCAGGTCACAACACCGACCTCTTTGAAGTTTTGTCTCAACTCAAAGATCGTTTTGGTGCACGCTACGCGATCCCTAAGTCGACGCTGCCGAAATGGCTGGTGTGGCTGGTGGGTCCGTCGGTTGGGATGGACCGCAAGTTCGTCTCGCGGAACGTCAACGTGCGTTGGGAGGCGGACAATTCCAAAAGCAAGGCCGCTTTGGGCATGACCTATCGCTCTTTGAAAGAGACGATGGAGGATATGTTCCAGCAGATGATTGACGCAGGCGCAATCAAAGCTGCCTAAAACAGGAACGCCGCGCTCATTGTTGGGGTGCGGCGTTTTTCTATGCAAAATAGAGGGTTAGTCTCGGATTTCGTCTGCGCCAACACCCCAGATGTTGTCTTTGCGCACCCAGCCTTTGTAGCCGCCTGCCGCAATCCGGCACCAATCTTCTCCGCATTTCTGCAACTGCGCCACAACGCCCAATTCCAATTGTGCCACCATCGCGGTGTCAGGTTCGGCGCGCATATTCAGCGGCAGCATATCTGCTGTTACAATCACTGTACGGCTGCCAGAAAGCAGTGAATAATGCACCCAGCCGCTAGCCCCGTCGATGTCCTGCACGCGACGCCAGTGACCGTGCTCTGCGGTGACAACCAACGGCATATTCCGGCGCTTGAAGATCCAATCGATGCGGTGGGTCAAAGAAGGGCCCCGGCGCACGTTGGCCTTCGTTGCTTTCAGCGAAACATAGCGCGGCAAAGGCAGATTAGTGACCGGGCCACGGCGATATTCATGGTCGTCGTCATCAGCAAAGGCAGGCGCAATCGCCAAGCCCATAGCCAAAGCCACTGCGCAAAGTCCCGATACCAGGTGCCGCCCGTAGGATCTCATCGCGGAATACATCCGTCTGCTCATAAAATTGCGCGAGGGTTCTTGTGCCTCGTCTCTCTGTCAGGCACTGTGCCATCAACGCTCTGATATTGAAAGAATTGAGAAGCCCCGCATGTCAAAGCCGCCCCTGAGTGTTGTCGTTACGCGACGGTTGCCCCAAGAGGTTCAGTCGCGCATGTCGGAACTTTTCAACGTCACTTTGCGCGAAGACGACAGCCCGATGTCGCGCGAGGAATTGCAAGCCGCGATGCAAACAGCCGACGTGCTGGTGACCACTCTGACAGACCGGATCGATGCGCCTTTGATTGCCTCGGCAGGCAGTCAGTTGAAGTTAATTGCGAATTACGGCGCGGGCTTTGATCACATTGAGGTCGAAGAGGCGCATGAGCGTGGAATTATGGTCTCAAACACCCCCGGTGTTGTGACTGAGGACACGGCCGACATGACGATGGCGCTGATTTTGGCCGTGCGTCGGCGTATCCCCGAAGGTCTGGCCGTCATGCAGTCCAGCCCTGAAAATTGGGCCGGTTGGTCTCCGAACGCTTTGTTGGGTGGCCGGATCGCAGGGCGCAAGCTGGGTATCCTGGGAATGGGTCGGATCGGTCAGGCGGTGGCTCGGAGGGCAAAGGCCTTTGGCATGGAGGTTCACTACCACAACCGTCGCCGCCTGCATCCCGCCATCGAAGAAGAACATAGCGCGACCTATTGGGAAAGCCTTGATCAGATGGTGGCCCGCATGGACGTGCTCTCGATCAACTGTCCCCATACGCCCGCGACATTTCATCTGATGAACGCGCGGCGTTTGAAGCTGATGAAAGAAGACGCGGTGATCGTGAACACCTCACGTGGCGAAGTGATCGATCAGGCGGCGCTTGCGCGGGCTTTAAAATCGGGCGCCATCGCGGGGGCGGGGCTGGATGTCTATGAAGGCGGCGCGTCCGAATTCGAAGAGCTGCGCACGCTTGAGAATGTAGTCTTGCTGCCGCATATGGGCTCCGCGACGCATGAGGCGCGCGTCGAGATGGGGCAGAAAGTCATGTTGAATATCATGACGTTAGACCATGGCAATCGCCCGCCGGATCTTGTGATCCCCTCGATGCTGTAAGGCTTATTTGTAGACCTGATCCTCGCCGGGGAAGGCACGGGATTTGACCTCTTCGGCATAGGTCTTCACGGATTTCTCAATCGCTGGACCAAGGTCGCCATAGACTTTCACGAACTTCGGCGTCCATTCGTTCAAGCCCAGCATGTCCTCAAGCACAAGGATCTGCCCGTCGCATTCGGCCGAAGCTCCGATCCCAATCGTGGGGATCGCGATCTGTTTGGTGATCTTGGCGGCCAGAGGCTCGACCATTCCTTCCAGAACAACGGCAAAAGCACCCGCTTCAGCAACTGCACGCGCGTCTTCTTCGATGGCGGCCCAGCCGTCCTCGTCGCGGCCTTGCGTTTTGAAACCGCCCATGACGTTGCTGGACTGAGGCGTCAGGCCGATATGCGCCATCACCGGAATGCCACGTTCCACAAGGAAATGGATCGTCTCGGCCATGCGTTTGCCACCCTCAAGCTTTACGGCTCCGCATTGGGTTTCTTTCATGATCTTGGCCGCGTTGCGGAAGGCCACACCGGGGCTTTCCTCATAGGTGCCGAAGGGCATGTCCACGACAATCAAAGCCTGCTGGGTGCCACGCACAACCGCTTTGCCATGCATGATCATTAGATCCAGAGGCACACCCACCGTGCTTTCCATCCCATGCATCACCATGCCAAGGCTGTCGCCCACCAGAATGAAATCCGCGTATTTGTCGACGATGGCCGCCGTATGCGCGTGATAAGAGGTCAGTGAGACAATCGGCTCTCCGCCCTTCCGGCCCGCGATCTGAGGCACGGTTGTGCGACGAATTTTGGCTTGTTTGCTCATAGCGTGATCACCCTTTGATCTAGCAAGAGGACGCCGCCGAATTCGACCGACAGCATGATGGCAATGGGGCCAGCATAGCCCGATTGAATGTCATTAAGCGTTTCCGCCTCTACAATGTCCAGTCCACGCAGAGTGGCGCGGGGCTCTGTGGCGATGGTCTGGGAAATTGTCTCGCGCAATGTTTCAGGATCGGAGCTTTTAACCCGCTCAGCCGCATCCAACGACTGGGACAGGATCAACGCAGCCACGCGATCCTCAGACGAAAGGCGCACATTGCGCGATGACATCGCCAGACCATCGGCCTCTCGCACGATAGGTACGCCGACGATCTCAATTGGAAAGGCCAGATCGCGCGTCATGCGTTTGATGACCTGCAGCTGTTGGTAATCTTTCTCACCAAAGCAGGCGATGTCGGGCTGTGTGAAATTGAACAGCCGCGCGACAACTGTCGTCACGCCGCGGAAATGGCCTGGGCGCACTTTGCCATGCAGCATGTTCGCCATGCGCGTGGTCTCGACAATGGTCTCGTCGCCCTCGGGATACACATCCGCCACCTCTGGGATCAGAACCACATCCACACCGGCGGCCTCTAGCATCGCCAGATCGCGCGCCTCATCGCGAGGGTAGGCGTCAAGATCTGCGGCTTCCCCGAATTGTGTGGGATTCACAAAGATCGTCGTGACCACGCGATCCGCGCGTGATTTCGCCTCGGACACCAGTGCCATATGCCCCTCGTGCAGAAACCCCATCGTTGGAACAAGTCCAATGGTTTCAGAGGCTTGGCGATACACCGCCAGCACGTCGCGACATTCTGCGACCGTTCTGCAAACCTGCATGGCACTCCTCCTGACCTGCGGTTCCTCGCGGTGTACCAAATCGCGCTGCGCTGCGGCAAGGGGCTTGTCGTCGGCACATTGCGTCATCTGCCCCATTCTCGCCTCATTTCTGTGACATCCTAGAGTCGTGTGGGGGCCGAGCAGGCCTATTTATTTCGGAGACGTAATATGAAGCGCTTGCTTCCATTTATAATAATATGCGTTTCGGTTGTCGTGTTCGCGGCTGTTGGCCCAATGGTCGGAGAGCCTCATGAGCAAGTTGGCATGCTCTACGGTGCCAGCCCTGTGGCCGTAGAACGACTGAACTGATTCCGCGGAATTTGGCCCAAAACAGCCTATAAACCGCCCTTAGGACATCGCATTTCCGCCCTTTTTCGCTGTTACCCATTCCGGTGAGCAGAAGAACAGGAGGGTCGCTCATGTTGCGCCTCGTACTTGCAGGTTTGGGTTCCATCGTCGCCGCGGGCGCCGGTGCTTTTGTGGTTTTCGGGTTCATGTCGTCAAAAGAGCCAGTTGAGGTTGCCTCGCTGGATCCAAGCGCGGGACTGGAAACCGCGCAGGAGCGCTCGGCCCTGTCGCAAGTTGTCGGAATTTTACCGTTTGTTGACAACGAGCCTCCAATAACACGCGGTCGTGCACTGGCGGACCGTGATGCATTGCGTCGTCGTGACCTGACTAGTTTTATGCCCGAAGCGCCAGAGGGTTGGGAGCGTCTTGAATGGCATGCGTTTTTTGCAGGCAAATTCGGGGATCCCGACAGTCTCGAAGATGTGGAAAGTGAGGCCACCGTTTATCTGAATAGTGGAAAAGCGATCTACCTGAGGATTGAAAATGCAACGCCAACAGGCCCAATGGTCGCCGATCTCTTGCAGATGCAACGCTATGTTGAAAAAGGCGGCGATCTGAGTGACTTAGAAGCTTATCGCCCAACGGTAGAACATACCGTTGAAGCGGTGCGTGCCACGGCGGATGGCTGGTCTGTGGGCCCGAAAAAGAAATTCGGTCAGTTCAATATCGTTAAGGGCGTGTCTTTCATCATCGGCAAGGACACGAGCAAGCCCACGGATTTTCCAAACATGCGCTACTATCACGGTGCACTGGGTGGTGGGGTTGTGATCAAACTGCGTTCTGAGGCTCCGACCGCCGACGTGATGGCTGTTTTGGCGGGCATCGATTTCGACAGCCTGAACCAATTGCAAGAGGTGCCCAACCCGCTGGTCGGCGAAGGCCTGCCTGAGTTCGTCATCGAAACGCCCGAACAATGGCTGCACAACCGTGGCTTCAAGTTGCGCAAGGTTGAGCGTGTCATCCCGGTCAAGGAAGAGCCAGTTGAAGAAGAGCTGGCCGAGGCTGATCTGGAAGCGGGCGACAAGGACGCAGACAAAGGCGAAAAAGACGCCAAGAAAAAAGACAAGAAGGGGCATTAATCCCCCTTTCTATACACCCCAGAACGGGTTTTCGGCGCGGCTCTTTTGCAAGGGTCGCGCCTTTTTCTTAGGGCTTCGACAGCGAAAGTCGCATTTGGCTCACAAGGCGTCGGATGGATTTGACGTTTTGGGGTCTTTTCGGCTGATATGCTGCCCAAGTCTTTCAGAGGAGTCGCCCGAGATGAAAACCCAAGTAAAAGCGCTTGTTGTTGGCGGTGGTGCGGTCGGTACATCGATTGCCTATCACTTGGCTAAAGCCGGCTGGGATGATGTGATGCTGATCGAGCGTGACGAGCTGACGTCCGGCTCTACCTGGCACGCGGCGGGTCTCCTGCCTCTGTTCAACATGTCCTATGCGACGACCCACATCCACAAGTACTCGGTGGATTTCTACAAAACCCTTGAGGAAGAAACCGGCCTGAACGCGGGTTTCGCTGTCGTGGGCAACCTGCGTATGGCGCAGACCCAGGAGCGGATGGATGAGTATATGCTCTATGCCTCCACCGCCGAGACCTGTGATGTGGCCTATGAATGGCTGACCCCAGAACAGATCAAAGAGCGTTGGCCGCTGATCGAAACCGGCGACCTGAAGGGCGCGATCTATCACACTGAGGACGGGTATATTAACCCAGCCGACGTGACCCAAGCGATGGCCAAAGGCGCGCGTCAACGCGGTGTCGAGATCGTGCGCAAGCTGCAGGCCGATGCGTTCCACTGGACCGGCACCCATTGGGAAGTCACCTGCACCAAGATGATCGAGAAGGGCGGTAACCTGGTCGAGAGCGACGAGCAGGTCGTGATCACTGCCGAACACGTCGTGACCGCGTCCGGCAACCACGCACAGCGTACCGCCAAGATGCTGGGCATCAAGATGCCAGCGATCCCTGTTGAGCACACTTTCATCGTCATGGACAAAGATCCAGAGCTGGTGAAATGGCGCGAAGCGGGCAATCCAGAGCACCCTGTTGTGCGCGATGCGGACAATGAATCCTATGCCCGCGAAGAACGCGGCGGCTGGATCCTTGGCATCTATGAACACGGCGCACCTGCGCGGTTTGAACATGGGGTACCGGATAGCTTCCGCGCGGATCTCTTCCCGCTGGATATCGACCGGATCGCGGATCAGTACATGGCGATGGCCGAGCGCGTTCCGTCCTGTGCTGAATCTGGTCTGAAAGACGATTTCAACGGCCCGATCTGCTATACGCCAGACGGCAACCCTCTGGTTGGCCCGGCACCTGGTCTGCGCAATATGTGGCTGGCCGAAGGCTTTAGCTTTGGCATCACCGCGGCAGGCGGTACCGGCTATTATCTGGCGCAGATGATGGTAGATGGCGAGGCCGAGATCGACATGGCGTCCTTGGATCCCAAACGCTATTCCAGCAACTGGATGACCACTGAATTCGCGGCACGTAAGAACGAAGAATGCTATGAGCACGTCTACATCCTGCACCACCCGGATGAAGAACGCGAAGCCTGCCGCCCACTGCGCACAGCGCCTGCCTATGACCGTCAAAAGGCGCGTGGAGCGCAATTTGGCTGGGTCAATGGCTGGGAGCGTCCGAACTATTTTGGTCCGCTGGATGCGCCAGAGACTTTCGACAAAGAAAGCCGCTCCTTCCGTCGCGGCGGTTGGTGGCAACACGCTGTCGATGAGGCAAAAGCCATCCGCGAAGGTGTTGGCCTGATTGACGCGACCGCCTTTACCAAACATGTCGTAAAGGGTCCCGGTGCGACCCAATTCCTGGACTGGTTCACCTGCAACAAACTGCCAAAGGTTGGCCGCATCAACCTGACCTATGCGCTGACCTCTGCGGGCACGACGCGCACCGAATACACCATCGTGCGCAACGGTGAGAACAACTACTACCTCGTTTCCGCCGGTGCCTGGACCGAATATGACGCCGACTTCCTGCGCAAGGCGGCCGAAGATAAGATGGAAGAGTTCGGCTACATCGAAATTCAGGACGTGACCACTCAATGGGGCGTCTTCGCGATTGCAGGGCCAAAATCCCGCGATGTTCTGAAAGAGGTCATCGTTGACGCAGATCCGGCGACGGCGCTGTCCAACAAACGCTTCCCATGGCTGTCAGCGCGTCAGATCGAACTGGGCATGTGTCCTGTGAATGCGATCCGCGTGGCCTATACCGGTGAACTGGGCTGGGAACTGCATCACCCGATCGAAATGCAGAACTACCTCTTTGATCTGCTCGAGAAAGCGGGCGAGAAACACGGTATGAAGCTGGTCGGTGCACGTGCGCAGAACTGGCTGCGTCAGGAGAAGTCCTATCGCGCCTTTGGCACCGAGCTGGGCCGCGATGCGACCCCTGCTGAGGCGGATCTGCCACGCTTTATCGACCTGTCCAAGGACTTCCACGGCAAGGATAAGATGATCGAAACCGGCGTGCGTGTGAAATGCTGCACGCTCTTGATTGATGGTCCAGAGGATGCGGATCCTTGGGGTCGCGAGGCGCTTTATACGCTGGAAGGTCAGCGTTTGGGTCGTTTGACCTCGGGCGGTTATTCGGTGGCCTTTGAGAAGTCCATCGGCATGGGCTATCTGCCGCCAGAGCTGGCTGTTGAGGGCACCAAGCTGCAGGTCAAAATCCAGGACAAGCTGTGGGATGCGGTTGTCACTTGCGACAGCCCTTATGATCCAAAGAACGAAACCATCCGCAAGGACGGCTAAGTGAAACGGGGCTTCGGCCCCGTTTTTCTTTGGGGCGTTGCCCCGCGCCCTGGCGGGCTCTCCCCAGGATATTTGGGGCAAGAGAAATTAGGGTTTCGCGAAGGTGAAGGCGAGATTGTTCGCGGGCATTTCGGTTTTGCGATAGAGCGTGAGGCCAGCGTCTTGGGCCGTGGCTTCTAGCCAGCCATCGTCCTTGTAGCCGATCTCTGGATCTTGAGTTCTGAGCGAGGCGTGGAAGTTGGCATCACCTTCAGAGGTAAGCACTCCGCCGCGCATGAAGGGACCATAGATCATGAACCGCCCATTGGGGCTGAGCGCTTGGGCGGCCTCTGTCAAAATTGTCTGAGCTTCCTGCGCGGAAATCAGATGCAAAAGGTTTGACAGCAGCATCAGATCATAGCGCGCTGTTGCGCCCCAACCTGAGGCGGTGGCATCAAGTTCTATTGCTGGGGCCAGATTGCTCAGAGCGGCTTGTGTGACATAGGCATCTATGCTGGCGATGCGGTCTTTGTCGATCTCGCTGGGTTGCCAGAGGATGTCGGGGTGGGCTTTGGCGTGGGCGATGACTTGTTGGCCCGTCCCGCTTGCGATTTCGAGCGCCTTACCGCGATGTGGTGCGATCTGAGCAAGCTCTGATGCGATGGCGGCGAGATTCCGCGCGGCTGAGGGGGCGAACAGTTGTGCGCCTTCAGTCGCTTCGGCAAAGCTCGCACCTTCGGGCGTCTTGCGTTTCATCAGCCAAACCGCGCGGGGGTGACGGCGGCGGTGATTTCGGCGACATCGGACGCGCGGCCCGCGATCAGATCGGCAGCATATTGCGAATAGGCAGGCGCGCTTTGGATGCCTGAACCGCCTTGGCCCGCCATCCAGAAAAAGCTGCGGTCCTCGGGCGATGGCCCGATTACCAAATTCTTGTCCGGCGCAAAGCTACGCAGTCCCGCCCAGGTGTTTTCAACACGCGTGACTTCTTCGGTCACAAAGGGCTGGTAACGCGCGATGCCTTCGGCCAGAACCATATCGTCTGCCCATGCATCATGCGGCACCTGCGGGTCTTCGTCTGCCGGAGACACCAACAGCTTACCCGCGTCAGGTTTCGCGTACCATTTCTCGTGGACATCCATCAGCATGGGCCACCCCGAGACATCATGGCCTCCGGGTGCTGGAATACGCGCCATGGAGCGGCGTTTGGGCGTTATTCCGATGGGGCTAAGACCGGCAAGTTTGGCAATGTCATCCGCCCACGCCCCAGCCGCATTGATCAGAGTTTTCGCCTCAAAATCCCCGTGTTGCGTGACGACCCGCCAGCCCGACGAAAGGCGCTCTATGGATTGCACGCGATGGTCTGTCAGGATTTGACCGCCGTGTGCTCGCGCCATTTTGGCAAAGATCTGCAACATACGGTCCGTGTCGATATCCATGGCTTCGGTGGAAAGGCCGGCAAAACCGATGTGATCGGCGTTAAGGATGGGAACAATGGCCTGAGCCTCATCCAACGTTAGACTGCTGCACCCAAATGTTGCGCAGGCTGTTGTGAACCCGTCTTGATCGTCTTTCGGCGCAAGCACCATAAATCCGCGCGGCGACAGCAAGTCGTGTTCGTCAAAGAAGGCGCGGCCCGCAAGGTTCAGAACAACGGTGGCTGGTTCTCCGTATTGCGCCTCGTAGAGGGCCGCCGAGCGTCCGGAGGCGTGATACCCGAGCGCAGGTTCGATTTCGAGCAAGACGGTGCGGCCCAAAGGGGCGATCCGCGCCGCGGTAGAGGCGCCGGCCATGCCGCCGCCGATGATCAGAAAGTCGATCATCCTGCTTCCTCAAGCCGGTCGGTTGCTGGCGCAGGGCGTTGGGAGAGCGCTTCGATTTCAGCATAGAGCTCGGGCGACATGTTTACCTCTGCGGCCGCGAGGCTGGGGCGCAACTGCGCAAGGCTTCGCGCTGACAGGATCGGATGAGGGTTCGCGGGATGCGCAGCGGCCCAGGCCACGGCCAAAGACGCGGGGCTTACATTTTTTGCATCCGCGAGCTCTGCAAGCCGCGCTGCGCAATCACGCATCCAGTCCTGCCCATAGCGCGCATTGTAGCGATCATCCTCTGAAAGTCGGCCAGTGCCGCCTCTTGCATATTTCCCGGTCAACAAGCCTCCGCCCAACGGAGAATAAGGGGCCAAAGTTATGTCCTGATCCTGCGCCATCGGAAAGATTTCGACCTCGGCCTGACGTTTTACGAGGTTGTACATAGGTTGCAGGATGTCGATGGACAGATCGACGTCTTTGGCGATCTGAACGGCTTTCATCACCTGCCAGGCTGCAAAGTTTGATAGCCCGACATAGCGGATTTTGCCCTCAGCCTTCAGCGTGGCAAAGGTGTCGAGGGTTTCCTTTAGCTCGGTGGCCGGATCGAAGCGGTGCAGATACAGGATATCGACCATATCCATGCCAAGCCGTTGGCGGCTGATGTCGAACTGGGCCAGCATGTTGTCGCGGCCGGCTCCGCCTGTGTACCCCACCTTCGTTGCGATGATCAGACTGTCGCGGTTTTTGGCAGCGAACTCTCCCAACAGCGTCTCGGACGCCCCTTCGGTATAGACATAGGCGGTGTCAAAATGGGTGATGCCTGCTTCAGTTGAGGCCTCAAACATAGCTTGGCTTTCGGACCTGTCGGCCCGATCCCCAAATTGCATTGTGCCGTAGGTGAATTTTGAAATGGCTGTGCCATCAGGCGCGGTGATGCTCATGAGTTTTCGCTTTGCGTTCTGTTAAGAGGATGCTGCTAAATTGCACTCTGCGCCGCAAGCCAATTCGCGACCTGAATGGTTTTTTCCGAGGCGCGTTCGGGCGCGTAAAGGACAAAGAACCCATGGTTTGTCTGACGCGTATCCTGCCAAATCACCTGTAGGTTTCCTGCTGCAATGGCATCCTTTGCCAATAGCTTTGGAGCTAGTGCGATGCCTTGCCCATTGACCGCTGCATCAATGGCAAGCGCGGTTTGATTAACGTTAAGTGTGGCCTTTGGTGACGGCAGGTTTAGGTCAGCACAGAGTCTCTCCCAGTGACCGTGGCTGTCTTGAATGAGGTGGTGCTGAAGCAGATCCGAGAGTGTCAGCTCGCCATCGACAAAACGCGGGCTTGCAACAGCAACATAGGAAATGTCACTCAGTTTCATCACTGAGATACCTTTGATCTGAGGCTGTGGGCCCTGTCGGATGGCAATATCCACATCCCCGCGCGTGAGGTCTGCTTTTTGTTCTGAAGCATGAATCTTGATGTCAACTTCAGGCATAATTTCAATGAGTTGAGGTAGCCGAGGCATCAGCCATTTTGAGGCGAATGAGGGTGTAACCGACATGGTGATCGCGGTTGCCTCGGTAAGTCTCTCGGTCGCTTCCATAACGATCTGCAAGGCGCGGCTGACCTCGGTGTGATACTGGCGGCCTGCGTCGGTTAGAGCGAGGCCGCGCGGCAACCGCCGAAACAGAGCTCTGCCAAGGCGTGCTTCAAGCGCACGTATCTGTTGGGCCACAGCGCCTTGGGTCAGGTGAAGCTCGTCTGCGGCGCGCCTGAAATTCAAGTGGCGGGCAGAGGCATCAAACATGCGCAGGGCATTTAGGTTCAGGTTCTTCATCATAGCCAATAGTTTTTTTACAGGATGAGGCGAGAAAGGATCATTCGTCAACATGTCCTTCTAAGGCTAGAATCTGGCCAAACCATAGGAGATTGAGATGACCAAAGTGGCAATGATCACCGCTGGTGGCAGCGGCATGGGGGCCGATGCGGCGCGGCGACTTAAGGCGGATGGGTTTGAGGTGGCGATCCTCAGTTCGTCGGGCAAGGGCGAGGCTCTGGCACAAGAGATGGGCGGTGTGGGCGTCACAGGCTCTAATCTAGAGCAAGCCGACCTACAGCTGCTGGTAGACGCGGCGATGGACAAATGGGGCCGGATCGATGTGCTGGTGAACTCTGCGGGTCATGGGCCGAAGGGCGATATCCTAGAGATCTCGGATGAGGATTGGCACAAGGGAATGGAGTACTACCTCATGAATGTGATCCGCACCGCGCGTCTGGTGGCGCCGATTATGGCCAAGCAAGGCGGCGGATCGATCATCAATATCTCGACCTTTGCGGTCTTTGAGCCGGATCCATTGTTCCCAACGTCTGGCGTATTTCGAGCTGGGCTTGCGAGCTTTACCAAGCTCTTTGCGGATAAAATGGCAGTCGACAATGTGCGTATGAACAACGTGTTGCCGGGCTTTATCGATAGCTTACCCGAGACTGAAGACCGCAAGGCGCGCATTCCGATGGGACGCTATGGACGGGCCGAGGAAGTGTCTTCGATGATCAGCTATCTGGCGGGAGAGGGCACCTATGTGACGGGGCAGAACTTCCGCATTGATGGTGGGCTGACCGCGTCGGTCTAAGTGGGGGCCAGCCCCCCATGCCCCCGGGATATTTGAGGCAAGAGAAAAAGCAAAAGGCCCGCCGGATGTGGCGGGCCTTTCTATGTTCAGCGATGCGTCCGATTAGTTCGGGATGTCGCCTACGATGCCTTCAACATAGAAGGACATGCCTGCCAGCGTGCCGTCATCTGCGGTCTCGCCTTCGGCCAGCCAAGCAGAGCCGTCCTGTTTGTTGATTGGGCCTGTGAAGGCGTGGTAGCTGCCGTCACCCAGCGCTTTGACCATCGCGAGTGCTTCGGCCTTTACGTCTGCTGGAACCACGTCAGAGATCTCACCGATTTCAACCATGCCGGTGTCGATGCCGTCCCAGGTGTTCACAGTGGACCATGTGCCGTCCATGACCGCTTGGGTACGCGCAACATAGTAAGGCGCCCAGTTATCGATGATGGAAGACACGCGAGGCATTGGGCCGTATTCGCTCATGTCGGATGCCTGACCAAAGGTGATCACGTTACCCGCTTCCTGAGCGGCCGCCTGAGGCGCGGTGGAGTCGGTGTGCTGCAGAACAACGTCCGCGCCTTGCTCGATCAGAGCTTTGGCGGCGTCGGCTTCTTTGGCTGGGTCAAACCAAGTGTAAACCCAGATGATTTTGAACTCTACGTCTGGGTTCACGCGTTTTGCGTGAATATAGGCAGAGTTGATACCACGGATAACTTCTGGGATTGGGAATGACGCGATGTAGCCAACGGTGTTGGTTTTGGTCATCTTGCCTGCGATGTGACCCTGAACCGCGCGGCCTTCGTAGAAGCGCGCGGAATAGACGGACACGTTGTCAGCAGTTTTGTAGCCGGTTGCGTGCTCGAATTTCACGTTCGGGAATTTCTTTGCAACGTTGATGGTTGGGTCCATGTAGCCGAAAGAAGTGGTGAAGATCAGGTCCGCTCCTTGCAGCGCCATTTGTGTAATCGCGCGCTCAGCGTCCGCACCTTCAGGCACGTTTTCCTGATAGAAGGTTTCGACCTTGTCGCCAAAGGCTTCTTCGACTGCAAGACGACCTTGGTCGTGCTCGTAGGTCCAGCCACCGTCGCCCACTGGGCCAACGTAGATGAAGCCGACTTTGGTGGTGTCAGCGGCAGCTGCCGACGCCAGCCCAAGGGCCACGGCCGCAGAGGCCAGAAGTTTTGTGAATTTCATGAGGTATACCCCCCTCTGTTGGTTGTGTATTGGCCTCGAGCCTTAGTTCGAGGCATGGAAGGATCGACCGAGCGAGGCAGGCGCGCTGCTCTTGTCGGCCGAGAGAATGACAAGCACCAGAATGGTGATCAGGTACGGTGACATTGCCAGATATTCTACAGGGATCGCAATGCCTGCGGCCTGTAGGTTGAGTTGTAAAACGTTAATACCGCCAAAAAGATAAGCACCCAGCAGGACGCGCCAGGGTTTCCAGCTGGCAAAGACCACGAGGGCCAGTGCGATCCAGCCGATTCCCGCCGTCATGCCTTCGGTCCATTGAGGCACGCGGATGAGGCTGATGTAAGCGCCGCCAAGCCCCGCGCAGGCTCCGCCGAACATGATCGCGAGAATGCGTACTCGGATGACGTGATAGCCAAGCGCATGGGCCGCGTCATGGTTCTCACCGACAGCGCGCAGGATCAGGCCGACGCGGGTGTATTTCAGAAGGGCCCAGACGGCGGCGGTGAGCAGGATGCCAAGGTACAGGAGCGGGTCATGGGCGAAAAAGATCGGTCCAAAGAAGGGCATGTCCGACAGCCCCGGGATGTCGAGTTTGGGCATCGATGGGGGTTTGATACCGATGTAATTCTGACCCATGAGGGCCGAGAGACCGAGACCAAAGAGTGTCAGGGCAAGGCCTGAGGCGACTTGGTTAGCTAGCGCAAATTGGGTGAGGAAGGCAAAGAGCGTGGACAACAGCGCGCCGCCCACCATCGCGGCGAGCACGCCCATAAAGGGCGAACCGGTTTCAACCGTCACGGCAAAACCGCAGATCGCGCCGACGATCATCATGCCTTCGACGCCGAGGTTCAGAACGCCGGCTTTCTCGACGACGAGTTCTCCGATCGCGGCCAGCAAGAGCGGTGTGGCGGCGACCATCAAGGACGCGATAAGAAGCGCGGGGCTGATTGCAGAAAGATCCATCAGGCGGCTCCTTTGACGGCGAATTTGATGCGGAAGTTGGTGAGCAGGTCGAGCGCAAGCAGGAAGAACAAAAGCATGCCCTGAAAGACCTGAATGGCTGCTGAGGGCAGGCCTAGGGTCAGTTGAGCAAGTTCTCCGCCAATGTAGGTCAGCGCCATCAAGAGGCCTGCAAGCAGGATGCCGATGGGGTGCAAACGGCCTAGGAAGGCGACGATGATCGCGGTGAACCCGTAGCCCACGTTAAAGTCGATGCTGATTTGACCCGAGGGGCCAGAGACCTCAAATAGGCCAGCAAGCCCAGCAAGCGCGCCCGAGGCACACATGCAGAAGATCACCAGTCGGGTAGGATTGACGCCACCAAAGCGCGCAGCCTTGGGGGCCTCACCAGTGAGTTTGATGTTGAACCCCATGATGTGGCGGCTCAGCAGCACATAGGCAAAGATCACCGCGATAAAGGCCGCCGCGATGCCCCAGTGCAGGCCAAAGCCTTCGTTTATCCAACTGGAGGCACTTGGGTAGTCATTCAGGTTGCGCGAGCCCGGAAAACCGAAACCTTCGGGGTTTTTGAGCAATCCCAAAGCCATAGAGGCCAAGAGTTGCTCGGCAACATAGACCAGCATCAAGGAAACAAGGATCTCGTTGGTGCCGAATTTCACTTTCAGCAGAGCAGGGATCAGCGCCCAAAGCATGCCACCTATCGCGCCGCAGATCACCATGATTGGAAAGATAAAGATGCTTTCGATCGGGTAGAACGCAAGGCCAGCGCCCGCGCCACAGATCGCGCCGACGATATATTGGCCTTCGGCGCCAATATTCCAAATCCCCGCGCGGAAGCCCAGCGACAGGCCAATCGCAATCAGGATCAGCGGGCCGCCTTTAACCAGAAGTTGCGGGCGGGAATAGCTGGCGAAGTCCCCGAAGAGGGGATCATAAAAAATCGTGCGAATGGCTTCGAACGGGTTCTTGCCAAGTGCGCCGAACAAAAGGCCGCCAACGATCATGGTGATGATCACCGCGAGGACAGGCGTGAACAGCGACCAGAACTGGCTCGGCTGCGGGCGTTTTTCGAGCGTGATCATGCGGAGGCCTCCTCACCCAGATGCGCGACTTCCATGCCATGCGCGCCGCCCATCATCAGGCCGATTTCGTCAATGCTGAGGCCCACCGTGGGGCGCAACTCGCTGAGGCGGCCTTCGTTCAAGGCGCCGAAGCGGTCAGAGATTTCCATCAGCTCGTCCAAATCTTGGCTGATCACGACGATGGCCGCGCCTTTGGCGGCCAGGTCCATAAGGCTTTGCCGGATCGCTGCGGCTGCGGCCGCATCCACGCCCCATGTGGGTTGGTTCACGATCAGAACTTCCGGGTCTTGCAAGATCTCGCGGCCGATGACGAATTTCTGCAGGTTACCGCCGGACAATGCGCGTGCGGCGCGGTCAGATCCCGGCGTGCGCACGTCAAATTTCGCGATGATGTCTTCGGCAAAGGCTTTTGCGCCAGCCCAATTTACAAACCCATTGCTGGTCAGATCTTTGCGGATCGCGCCGGTTAGCAATGCGTTTTCAACAAGGCTCATGGCAGGTGCGGCCGCGTGGCCCAACCGTTCCTCGGGGGCGGCCAAAGTTCCGATCTCACGCCGCTGGTTCGGCCCCAGATGGCCGACGCCATTGCCTTTGATCTTGACGGTCTCCGTCGCGCTCAGGGCCTCGCCAGAGAGCGCGGCCAGCAGTTCGTCTTGACCATTGCCCGCAACGCCGCCAAGCCCAAGGATCTCACCAGATTTCACCGAAAAGCTGATATCTTTCAACGATGTGCCAAACTCGCTCGCCGAACTCATCGACAGCGCAGACACCTCCAAAACGACCGCGCCACCATCCTTGGTCTTGCGCGTCGGCGTTTGCAACGTATCGCCGACCATCATCTCGGCCATATCCCGCGCCGAGGTCTCGGCAGGGACACATTCGCCCACGTTCTTTCCCAACCGCAGGATCGTCGCATGGTCACAAAGCGCGCGGATCTCTTCGAGCTTGTGGCTGATATAGAGGATCGAGGTGCCTTCGGATTTCAGCTTCCGCAGGGTCTCAAACAAAATTTCGACCTCTTGTGGGGTCAGCACAGAGGTCGGTTCATCCATAATCAACAATTTCGGGTCTTGCAGCAGGCAGCGAATGATCTCGACCCGCTGCCGCTCGCCTGCCGACAGATCACCGACGGTGCGATAGGGATCAAGTGGCAACCCGTAGGTTTCAGAAACCTCTTTGATCCGTCCGGCCAGATCACGCATGGGCGGAGGGTTCTCCATGCCCAAAGCGACGTTTTCGGCAACATTCAGCGCTTCAAACAGCGAGAAATGCTGGAATACCATCGCGACGCCTGTGGCCCGTGCAACCCGAGGCTCGGCTGGAGCGAAATCCTCGCCGCGCCAGTTCATGGTGCCACTGTCTGGCTTCACCAAACCGTAGATCATCTTCACCAGCGTGGATTTCCCCGCGCCGTTTTCGCCGAGCAATGCGTGAACTTCGCCCTCTTTGATGTCAAAGGACACAGAGTCATTGGCGATCACGCCGGGATAGGCTTTGGTCAGCCCTTCTATGGACAGCAGAGTCCCTGTCATGCGGTCTGGTCCTTTCGGGCCTTATTGTTTTTCAGATCATGCAATAGCGCCCCAGCGACGCCGATGGCAATTGCTTGTGGTTGTTTTCCCAACGACGGATCGCCAATCGGGCAAGTGATGCGGGAAATTTGGTCAGGGGCGTGGCCCAGATCCTGCAGGCGGTTCTTGAAACGCACCCATTTGGTTTTGGATCCGATCAGTCCTGAGAAGGCAAAGCTGTGGGACAGCAGCTGGTGACACAGCTCCAGATCCAGAGCGTGCGAATAGGTCAGGATCAGATGCTGGGCGTCGCTTGGCGCATAGGGCACCAAGTTCGCTGGGTTTTCCGCTGTGAGTTTGGTGACCCCTTCTGGGATCACGTCGGGAAAGCGCGCCTCAGAGGTGTCGATCCATGTGATGTCAAATTCCGTCAGCCCCGCAAGCGTCTGAACCATCGCGCGCCCGACATGACCTGCGCCCCAAATCCAAAGAGGCACCGCGCGCGCGCGAAACGGTTCTATGAACCAGCCGTCTTGGAGGTTTGGTGTGACCGCAAGGCCCTGATTGCGCGCAAGGGTCTCCGCCCGCTTCAGGCTCAATGGCATGGCGCTGCCACCGGCGACCTGCCGTGCAAAGCTCTGTTTCTCGTCAAGGTGATCAATATCGCCAGCCGTGAAAACTTCGCTCAGAAGGCTCACCGACCCGCCGCAACATTGTCCCAGAGCAGGGCCTAGAGGGTGGCGCGATAATCTAGTTTTTTTCCCGCTGCCCAACATCGTGCGCGCGGATTTCGTGGCTTCGAACTCCAAGGTGCCGCCGCCAATTGTGCCGGACTGTCCCGTTTCCCAAACCAACATAGAGGCACCGACCTCGCGCGGCACCCGACCCGCGATCTCCGCCACGACAACCCGCGTGACAGGACCATGCGCCGCGATGGCCTCTTTCAGCTGCGCCAAATCAAACATCGCGCACCTTTTTGGCCGCCATATAGACACGTTCCGCCGTCGCCGGGGCGTCCAGATCCGGATAGTTTGAACCACAGGCACAAACTGCGTCTGACAAGGCCATCAATGCGGAAATTCCCAACATGAACGGAGGCTCACCCACCGCCTTGGACCGATAGATCGTGTCCTCAGCGTTCTCGTTTTCATAAAGCGCCACGTTGAACACATCAGGCCGGTCCGAGCAGGCCGGGATCTTATAGGTGCTCGGCGCATGGGTGCGCAGATTGCCGTTGTCGTCCCACACGAGCTCTTCGGTCGTCAGCCAGCCCGCGCCTTGCACATAAGCGCCTTCCACTTGGCCGATGTCCAAAGCGGGGTTCAACGAGCTGCCGGCGTCATGCAAGAGATCAGCGCGCAAAATGCGGTTTTCTCCGGTCAATGTGTCGAGGACAACTTCTGTGACGGCAGCTCCGTAGGCGAAGTAATAAAACGGTCGGCCCTGGCCTTTGATGCGGTCCCAAGCCAGATCCGGTGTCTTGTAGAAACCCGTCGCAGACAGACTCACGCGCGCCTCATAACAGGCCTTCGCAGCCTCAGCGAAACTCATACGATTGCCCGCGACGTCCACATGCCCACCGGCAAACCGCACATCCGCCAAAGCACATTGATGCTGCTCTGCCAGATGCTGCGCCATACGGCCCTGTATAGTGTCGCAGGCGATCTTAACGGCCATGCCATTGAGGTCACTTCCCGAGCTAGCCGCCGTCGCCGAGGTATTCGGCACCTTACCCGTATCCGTCGCCGTGATCTTCACAAAATCCAACGGAACACCAAACCGAGACGCCGCCACCTGCGCCACCTTCTGGTTCAGGCCTTGACCCATCTCAGTGCCGCCGTGGTTCATCTGGATGGAGCCATCCTGATAGACATGAACCAAAGCACCAGCCTGATTCAGATGCGTCAGAGTAAAAGAAATCCCGAATTTCACAGGCGTCAGCGCGAGCCCCTTTTTCAGGATCGGGCTGGCTTCATTCCACTTCCGCACAGCAGCGCGTCGCGCTTGGTAATCCGAGCTCTCTTCAAGTTGCGCGACCAAATCATGCAGCACGAAATCCGTCACCTCTTGCCCATAGGGCGTCGTATTTCTCTTGCCAGAAATGTCCTCGGGGGGAGGGGCGACAGCGTCGCTCCGGGGGGCAGACAGCCCCCCTTTGGCGTCGTCATAAAAATTCACGCGCCGGACCTCTAAAGGATCTTTGCCCAGCTCATGCGCCACATGATCCATCACGCGCTCAATCCCCAGCATACCCTGAGGCCCGCCGAACCCGCGATAGGCCGTAGCCGATTGCATATTGGTCTTTAGTCGATGGCTCTCTATGCGAATATTGTCGAGTTGATAGGCATTATCGGAATGCAGCATGGCGCGGTCGGCAACCGGCAGGGACAGATCCTGTGCCCAGCCGCAACGGGCATAGTGGCGGAAGTCGATGCCCAGAACGCGGCCCGACTCGTCAAAACCGACGTCATAGTCAATGCGGAAATCATGCCGCTTGCCGGTGATCACCATGTCATCGTCGCGATCATAGCGCATTTTGCAAGCACGGCCGGTCTTTTGCGCGGCAATCGCGCAGGCCACGGCCAGCGCATTGCCTTGGCTTTCCTTGCCACCAAAGCCACCACCCATCCGGCGTGTCTCGACGCGAACGGCATTCATGGGCACCCCAATCGCATGGGCCACCTTATGTTGGATCTCGGTCGGATGCTGGGTCGAGGAATTGACCACCATATCGCCATTGTCTTGCGGCTGGGCGAGGGCGGCTTGGCCTTCGAGATAGAAATGCTCTTGCCCGCCCATGGTGATGCTGCCCGACAGAGACTTTGGCGCATCCTTCAGAGCCTGCGCGGCGTCACCAGCTGACCAGATCCGCGGGCCGTCCTCAAACCGGCTATCAGCGGCTAAGGCATCCTCAATGGTCAGGATCGGTGTTTCTTGGGTGAAAGAGATCTCGCCCAGCCGAGCAGCCTTGCGCGCGTTTAGGTGACTATCGGCGACAACAAGGAAGATCGGTTGGCCAAGATAATGGATAGCGCCATCGCTCAGAAGGGGTTCATCGTGGATCGACGGGCTCACGTCATTTTCAAATGGCAGGTCTTCGGCTGTCAGAACGGCAACCACGCCCGAAGCCGCGCGGACCTTAGACAAGTCCATCGCGGCAATCTGGCCGCGGGCAATCGAAGATATTCCGAACGCCAGATGCAACGTGCCGCGCGGGGTTGGAATATCATCCACATAGCGCGCCTGTCCGGTCACATGCAGGGCAGCGCTGTCGTGGGGGCGAGAGGTGGCGACACTCATGGCGTAGCCTCCAGAACAGAAGCCGCGACACCTTGGTCTTCAAGCAAATAGCGGCGCAGCAAATTGCGCGCTGTTTCAAGGCGATAGCTGGCCGAGGCTCGCATGTCGCTCATCGGTGTATAATCCTCAGAGAATGCCGCAAGCGCTGGCGCGATACCCTCTTCGCTCCATTCGGCACCCATGAGGGCCGCCTCCACCGTTGTCGCGCGTTTTGGTGTGGCAGCCATGCCTCCAAAAGCGATCCGAGCAGAGGTCACGACGTCCTCAGACACGCTGATATTGAACGCGCCCAAGACCGCGGAAATATCCTGATCAAAGCGTTTGGAGAGCTTGTAGACCTTCAACCGATCCTCTTGCCGCGGGATCGTGATCTTTTCCACAAACTCACCCGGCGCACGATCCTGTTTGCCGTAGGCGATGAAGAAATCCTCAATCGGCATCGACCGACGAGCATCCCCTTTGCGCAGGTGCAGCGTCGCCCCCAATGCGATCAACGCGGGCGGGTTGTCCCCTATCGGAGATCCATTGGCCACATTGCCCCCAAGCGTTGCGGCATTGCGGATCTGCGTGCTCGCGTAACGGCGCAGCATTTCGCCATAAGACGGGTGATGCGGCTCAATCGCAGCCCGCATCGCGTTCATATCGACCATCGCGCCAAAAGAAAGTTCCGTGTCAGAGACGCTGATATCTTTCAAATCCGCACAGCGGCCAAGAAAGATCACCGGATCCAGCTCGCGAAGCTGTTTTGTCACCCAAAGCCCCACATCTGTTGCGCCTGCGACCAGAGTGGCGTCGGGATGGGTGGCATAGATCTTGGCCAGCTCATCGCTGCTTGTAGGTTGGAACTTGAAACTGGACTCCACCGCAGGCAAGTCATCCTTGACCCAGGTCGGCACGGGTTTGTCCTGCGCCGCCTCCGCCGCGCGAATGATCGGCGCATAGCCGGTGCAGCGACAGAGGTTGCCCGCCAGTTGATCATCATGGTCCGTCGCGCCATTGCTGTGGGCTGCGACCATCGACGCAATGAAGCCCGGCGTACAAAACCCGCATTGGCTGCCGTGATGCTCGATCATCGCTTCTTGAACCGGATGCAATTCGCCGCCGGGTCCTGAAACGCCTTCAACCGTGCGCACCGTTTTGCCCTGAAGCTGCGGCATAAACAGAATGCAGGCGTTCAGCGCCTTGGTGCCGCCCTCGTCCTGCACAACGACCGAACAGGCTCCGCAGTCGCCTTCATTGCAGCCCTCTTTGGTGCCGCTCAATCCACGTGTTTCCCGAAGCCAGTCCAGCAACGTCTGCGTTGACTGGACATTGCGCACATGCGTGGTCTCTCCGTTCAGAAGAAACGTGACGTCCATGTGATAGAACCCGTCGCCTTACCGATGTCATGCCTTGGTGCGGAACTTCGATGCGACGTAGAAGATCCGCGGCCCCCTGGGTGTAACTATATCAGGATAGAAACAGCGGGCCTGTCGTGGCAAGACAAAAGAGCCTGTTTTCCAAGCGTTTGCACAAATGGTACGCGGGGTGGGCCGTGGGCGACCACACCTTAATCCCTTGAGACTCAAGATAATCGACGAGATTGTGCGAAAATCCAAGAAAGTCCTTCGGCCTGGACCGCGCCGAAATTTTAGGCACATCACAAGGGATTCACCCGTTTCCCCGCGCGGCCCAGTGGGCTAGCTTTGCCCCCATGAGCAGCCAACCCCGATTCATCCACCTCCGCGTCCATACCGAATATTCCCTGCTTGAAGGCGCGATGCGCGTCAAAAAACTGCCGGGACTCTGCGCGGACATGGATATGCCCGCCGTCGCGATCACCGACACCAATAATATGTTCGCCGCTCTGGAGTTTTCCGTTGGTGCGCAAGGGGCAGGGGTGCAGCCGATTGTCGGCTGTCAGGTCGATCTGCAAATGCCCTATGACGATCCTTCAGGCCGCACGCAGAAACCCGCACCCGCGCCTTTGGTTCTGCTGAGCCAACGCGAAGAGGGCTATGAGAACCTCATGAAGCTCTCCTCTTGTCTTTACGTCGACAAAGGCGGGCAGCTACCGCAAGTCACGATGGAGGAACTCGAGGCACAATCAGGTGGTCTCATCTGTCTGACCGGAGGCCCCGACGGCCCTATCGGGCGTCTGCTCCAGCAGGGCCAACGCCCCGCCGCCGAAGCGATGATGGAGCGTCTGCATCAGATCTTTGGCGACCGCCTCTATGTGGAACTGCAACGCCACCCCGGAGAAGACGGCGCGCCGCAGGCCGAGCGACTTACAGAGCGTGGCTTTGTCGAAATGGCCTATGCGCGTAATATTCCTTTGGTCGCCACCAATGACGTCTATTTCCCAAAAACCGAGATGTATGAGGCTCATGACGCCCTGATCTGCATCGCCGAGGGGGCCTATGTGGATCAGGCCGATGGCCGCCGTCGCCTGACCAACCAGCATTACTTCAAGTCGCAGCAAGAGATGATCACGCTCTTTGCCGACCTGCCCGAAGCGATTGAGAACACGGTCGAAATCGCCAAACGCTGCGCCTTTGCCACCTATCGCCGCGATCCGATCCTACCGAAATTTGCCGATGACGAAGTCGCCGAACTGCGCCGTATCGCCAACGAAGGCCTGCAGAAACGCCTCGCCGTTATCCCCCACGCGGTGACGCCCGAAGAATACCAAGAACGGCTCGATTTCGAACTGGGGATCATCGAGGGCATGGGCTTTCCTGGCTACTTCCTGATCGTTGCGGACTTTATCCAATGGGGCAAAGATCAAGGCATTCCGGTGGGGCCGGGCCGGGGCTCTGGTGCGGGGTCTCTGGTGGCCTATGCGCTGACGATCACCGACCTTGACCCGCTGCGCTATAGCCTGTTGTTTGAACGGTTCCTCAACCCCGAGCGGGTCTCAATGCCTGACTTTGACATCGACTTCTGTATGGATCGCCGCGAAGAAGTCATCCGCTATGTGCAGGAGAAATATGGCCGCGATAAGGTCGGGCAGATTATCACATTCGGTGCGCTTTTGTCTAAAGCCGCTGTACGCGACATCGGCCGTGTTCTGCAAATGCCATACGGTCAGGTGGATCGCCTGTCCAAAATGATCCCTGTCGAGGGCGTCAAACCTGTCTCCATCGAAAAAGCCCTTAAAGACGAGCCGCGTCTACGCGACGAAGCCAAATCCGAAGAGGTCGTCGACCGCCTATTAAAATACGGCATGCAGGTCGAAGGCCTGTTGCGGAACGCCTCAACCCACGCCGCCGGCGTGGTCATCGGGGACCGCCCTCTGGACGCTCTGGTGCCGCTCTACCAAGACCCGCGTTCGGATATGCCTGCGACGCAATTCAATATGAAATGGGTCGAACAAGCGGGGCTGGTGAAATTCGACTTTTTGGGTCTGAAAACTCTGACCGTGGTCGAGAACGCCGTCAAACTGATCAAGAAATCCGGCCGCGACATCCATGTGACCGCCGAGGGCGTGCAGCTCTACGACCCGCCAGAAGGCGCGGTCAACGAGATCAACGCCATCCCGCTGGATGACGAGGCCACCTACAAACTCTACGCCGCCGCGAAAACCGTCGCCGTGTTCCAGGTGGAATCCACCGGCATGATGGACGCGCTCAAGCGCATGAAGCCCACCTGTATCGAGGATATCGTCGCGCTCGTGGCCTTGTACCGTCCCGGCCCGATGGAGAACATCCCGACCTATTGTGAAGTCAAAAACGGGCTGCGTGAAATCGAATCCGTACACCCCCTGATCGACCATATTCTTGAGGAAACTCAAGGTATTATCGTCTATCAGGAGCAGGTGATGCAGATCGCTCAGGTCATGGCGGGCTACAGCCTTGGCGGCGCAGACCTTCTGCGCCGCGCGATGGGTAAAAAAATCAAAGAAGCGATGGACGCGGAACGTCCGAAATTCGAAGCAGGGGCCGCTGAAAACGGCGTCGATAAAAAGAAAGCCTCCGAGGTCTTCGACCTCTTGGAAAAGTTCGCCAACTACGGCTTCAACAAATCCCACGCGGCAGCCTATGCGGTGGTGAGCTACTACACCGCCTGGCTCAAAGCTAACCATCCGGTCGAGTTCATGGGCGGCGTGATGAACTGCGATATCCACCTCACAGACAAGCTCGCGGTCTATTTCGAAGAGGTCAAAAAGGCGCTGGGCCTGCCATGGGTGCCACCTTGCGTGAACCGGTCCGAGGCGATGTTTACGGTGGTTGACGGCGCGCTGGTCTATGCGCTGGGCGCGCTGAAAAACGTGGGCGTGGAGGCAATGACCTTGGTGACAGAAGGGCGCAAAGTTGATGGCGTCGACAAACCCTTCGCCACGCTCTTTGACTTCGCCCGCCGCGTCGATCTGAAACGCGTCGGCAAACGCCCGCTGGAAATGCTCGCGCGCTCTGGCGCCTTTGACCAACTCGACCGCAACCGCCGCAAAGTCTTCGAAAGCCTTGAGCAACTCGTGAACTACTCCGCTGCGATCCACGAACAAAAGGCGTCCAACCAAGTCAGCCTTTTCGGAGAAGCAGGTGATGACCTGCCCGAACCGCGCCTGAGCAAAGTCGCCGATTGGCTGCCCGCCGAGAAACTGGATGAGGAAGCCAAAGCCATCGGCTTCTTCCTCTCAGGCCACCCGCTTGAGGACTACATGGGCGCGCTCAAGCGCAAACAGATCCTGACGCTGGACGAGCTGACCGAAAAGGCGCGCGGCGGGCCGTGTGTTGCGAAGATCGCAGGCCGCGTGTCTGGCCGCCAGGAACGCAAATCCGCCCGCGGCAACCGTTTTGCCTTTGCCCAGCTCTCCGACCCAACCGGCGCGTATGAAATCACCATCTTCAGCGAAACGCTGGAAAAGTCGCGCGAATATCTCGATGTCGGTTCCAAAGTCGTCGTCACGGCGGAAGCCACAATGGAGGCCGACCAGCTCAAGCTCCTCGCCAAATCCATCGGCCCGATCGACACGGTTGTCGCGGATGCAGGGTCGTCAGGGCTCAAGATCTATGTCGAAGGCGTCGAAGCGGTTGGCACCGTCGCAAGCATTCTGGAACGCGAACGTCAGGCGGCCAAATCCGGCCCCAAAGGCCCGGTCGTCTTCACAATGATGAGCGGAGACCTCCCTGGCGAAGTCGAGATCGACACGGGCAATGAATACCCCGTGAACCCGCAACTGCGCGGCGCGATCAAACATATTGATGGGGTGATGGCTGTAGAGGATTACTAAAGCAGCTCGCGCATCGCGCGCTGCCGCTCGGCTCTTCGCTCAATAATGCGGTGGCCGCTCATCCCCCAACACTACCCCACCCGAGCCCGCCGACTCCCGATCCGCCTCGCGCTCCAAGAGCATCTGAACCCGCCGCTTCAACAGCACCAGCTCCGTATCCTGCCGAGCAATCACGTCGGACAGTTCCTCAACCGTGCGGGTCAAATGGGCGATCTGTTCTTCTAGCTTTTCCATACTCTCCACATAAGCCGCGCTCCAACGCCCCGCAATCCCTCTCATTCTCTTGCCACAAATATCCGCGCCGCAGGCAAGCCGACAGGCTTTCGGTTGCCTGCCACCTAGGGGGCTGCTAAGGGGCAGGCATTATGTCAACCAAGGACCAGAGAGATGGCCAAAGTAAAGAAAGCCCCGCGCCCTAAGGCTCAGACGCCCAAGGGTTTCCGCGACTATTTCGGCAGCGAAGTGACAGAACGCGCCGAAATGCTGCATCAGATTGCAGGGGTTTATCATCGCTATGGTTTTGAGGCCTTGGAGAGCGCTGCTGTGGAAACCGTCGAAGCGCTTGGCAAATTCCTGCCTGATGTCGATCGCCCCAACGAAGGCGTCTTTGCTTGGCAAGAGGCGGATGAGGACGGGCAGGGCGATTGGATGGCTCTGCGCTATGACCTAACCGCGCCTCTGGCACGCGTTTATGCGCAACATCGCAACGATTTGCCGACGCCATATCGCCGCTACGCGATGGGCCCCGTCTGGCGCAACGAAAAGCCAGGACCGGGCCGATATCGCCAGTTCTATCAGTGTGACGCAGACACCGTCGGCACCGCCTCCATGGGGGCAGACGCCGAGATCTGCGCCATGCTCAGCGACACGCTGGAAACCGTTGGCATTCCACGCGGAGACTACCTCGTGCGCGTGAACAACCGTAAGGTCCTTAACGGGGTCCTTGAAGCCATGGGTCTTGGCGACGATCAAGCCGCCCGCGATAACGTGCTTCGCACCATCGACAAATTCGACAAAGTCGGCGAAGAGGGCGTGCGCGAGCTCTTAACCAAGGGTCGACTGGATGCATCCGGAGCCTTTATCGACGGCGTTGGTCTCAGCGAAGATCAGGCCGAACCGGTGATCGCATTCCTGACCTCTAAAGCAGATAATGTCGCCAAGACATTCGAGAAACTGCGTGGCGCTGTCGGCGCGTCAGCAATCGGAGCCGAAGGCATCGCCGAACTAGAACAGATCGGCGATCTATTGGCCGCAGGCGGCTATGGTGCGGACCGGATTGAAATTGATCCTTCGGTTGTTCGTGGCCTTGGCTACTACACCGGCCCTGTCTTTGAGGCCGAACTGACCTTCGAGATTTTCGACGAAAAGGGCCGCAAACGTCAGTTTGGCTCTGTCTCGGGTGGCGGCCGCTACGATGACCTCGTGAAACGCTTCACTGGCCAATCCGTGCCAGCAACGGGTGTTTCCATCGGTGTGGATCGCCTACTCGCCGCGTTGCGCGAAAAAGGCCGTATCGGTGGCGCGGTCACGGGTCCAGTCGTGGTGACCGTCATGGATCGGGACCGTATGGCGGATTATCAGGCGATGGTCACTGAACTGCGCAACGCGGGCATTCGCGCCGAAGTCTACCTCGGCAATCCAAAGAACTTCGGCAATCAGCTGAAATATGCGGACAAGCGGAATTCTCCGATTGCGGTCATCGAGGGTGGCGATGAAAAGGCCAATGGCGTCATCCAGATCAAAGACCTGATCCTGGGTGCCAAAATCGCCGAAAGCGCCACGCTTGAGGAATGGAAAGAACGCCCAAGCCAGTTCGAAGTGCCGCGCGGCGAGTTGGTCGCAAAGGTGCGCGAGATACTCGCGGCGCAAGCGGAAGACTAAGCCATGGCTGACAAGACAAAGATCCGCGCACGCGCCGCTGAACTGCGGGCGGGGTTTGAGGTGGCGGGGGCGACCGTTGCCGAGACCTCTGTTCTGCAGCCGGCCGAAGTGCTCTTGGACCTCTATGGCGAGGACATTCGGGGCCGTGCCTATGTGACCTCGGATGCGCTCTTGGGCGAGCAGATGCTGCGCCCGGATTTCACGGTGCCTGTTGTGCAGATGCATATGGCGCATGGGGCGGAACCTGCGCGCTATACCTATTCCGGCGAAGTTTTCCGTCGCCAGGAAGACGACAGCAGCCGCGCCAACGAATACACGCAGGTCGGCTATGAGGTCTTTGATCGTCAGAACCCAGCTGCTGCGGATGCCGAGGTCTTTACCCTCGTGCGCGATGCCGTGGCGCATTTGAACCTCCGGGCGGCAACCGGTGACATCGGCCTTTTGGCCGCAGCGGTCGCAGGTCTTGAGACCACTGGGCGTCGCAAGGCGGCTCTCGCGCGTCATCTCTGGCGGCCGCGCCGGTTCCGCGCTTTGCTGGATCGGTTTGCCAAGCCAACGCCTGCGGACAGCCATCGCGCCAAATTGGCTTCCTCCGCTGATCCGTTTGCCGAGGCAGGCCCAATGATCGGTCTGCGTGGCGCGGATGAGATCGAAGCCCGGATTGCGGCGATCAAAGAAGACACCACTGCGGAACCAATTTCGGCAGTTCAGGTTGACCTGATCGACGAGCTGCTAAACGTCCGCGAAACCCTGCCGTATGCGCTGGATCGCCTGCGTGATATTGCCGTGGATATGCCCGCGATCAGCGGAGCTGTCACGCGATTGGAACACCGCATCCGAGCCTTGTCTGAGCGCGGCGTCGACGTCGACGCGCTGGAATTTGAGGCCAGCTATGGGCGCACCAGCATGGAATACTACGACGGCTTCGTCTTTGGGTTCTATTCTGATCAACGTGGTGACTTGCCAGCGGTGGCTTCGGGTGGGCGTTATGACGCGCTGACTCGGGTTTTGGGCCAAGGCAACGAAATCCCCGCCGTCGGAGGCGTCATCCGCCCCGAAGTGGTCCTGCAACTGGAGGGCTCGGTATGACGATCAAGCTGGGTGTGCCCTCGAAGGGCCGTTTGATGGAAAAGACCTTTGACTGGTTTGGGGCGCGGGGTATTTCGCTCGCACGGACCGGATCTGATCGCGAATATGCGGGTAAGGTCGACGGGATTGAAGGTGTCGAGCTGGTCTTGCTCAGCGCCGGGGAAATCCCGCGCGAGCTTGCCGCAGGGCGTATTCATCTAGGCGTCACGGGCACCGATCTGGTGCGCGAAAAGCTGGGTATGTGGGAGCAGCAGGTCAAAGAACTCGCGCCACTAGGCTTTGGTGGAGCGGATTTGATCCTTGCGGTCCCTGCCTGCTGGGTCGATGTGGAAACGCTGGATGATCTGGACGCTGTGGCCTCGGCCTTTCGCAAAACCCACGGCTTCCGCCTGAGGATTGCGACGAAGTATCACCGACTGGTGCGCGAGTTTCTGCGTGACGCCGGAGTTGCGGACTATCAATTGGTGGATAGCCAAGGCGCGACCGAGGGGACGATCAAGAACCTGACGGCTGAGGCGGTTGCGGATATCACCTCGACGGGCGAGACATTGCGGGCCAATCACCTCAAGATCCTGTCCGATGGGTTGATGTTGAAGTCCCAAGCGACGCTCTTCAAGTCGCGCAGAGCCCCGGTTGATGACGGAGAGAAAGCAATCCTGACCCGCCTGATCGAGCAACTCGGGATTGAAAGCTAAATAAAAAAAAGCCCCGGTGCAGGTGCCCGGGGCTTTCTCGTTCGATTTGCTTAGCGCTTACCAGCAGCTGACCAAAACGGTCATTTCCCCTGCATATTCAGTAAGATCAACCGGATCGAGCGCACCCAGTTGGTCGCCAGTCGCCGCGCTTAGGCCCGAAGCCGCCAAGAGCGATTGGATCGCGTCAGAGTCAGCTTTAAGGCTCACGTCATTTGGCAATTGCCGCGTGCCAGTATCGCGCGCCATCAGCATGCCGACCACATTGCCACCTATGTCAAAGACCGGCCCACCCGCATCACCCGGTTGCGGCGCCAGAGCCAGACGGGTCAGCTCTGTTTCCCCGCCCAGACCGCGAAGATCCTGGACGGTGCCATAGGTAAGGGTCGGCGCGCCCAGAAGGCCTTCAAAGGAATAGCCCGCAACCGCAACCTCAGACGTGCGCGGCAGGGAAGAGGCGCGGAAGGTTGCAACGGAAATCGGCGCGATACGCTCTTTCGGGCGCAGAACCGCAACACCGAGGCTGTCTTCTTGACCAACGACTTCGGCCTCATAGTCTTCATTCACCGTGATGCGCTGACAGGTGCCAATGGCCTCAGTCGTCGTAACAACCGTTCCCGCGCCATCGGTGAAAAAGCCGGTGCGAGAGAATTTCGGACGGCGTACTTCCAGACCAGACAGCAGGTCGATGTCATCCAGCAATTCAAGCCCCGCATCCGGTGCCAAAGTCCCTCCGATGCGTGTGAACGACGTCCGCATTTCGCCAAGAATCCGGCGGCGGCGCTCTTCGTCTCCGGTTGGCCAGACAAGGGTGAAGCCTTTGATTTGACCATCCCGCAGGCCGACTTCGGTGAAGGAAACGATCTCGTCATCCGCGCCTTCCAGAGTGAAACCGTTCTTGGTCAGACGACGATCACCGTCCAGCGGCACAATCTTGAGCGTTTGCATGATCTCATAGAGGCCTGCCAGCGTAGTGCGGTTACCGTCCTGAGAAATCAGGATCACCTGCGCGTCAATGTCGCCGCGTGGTTTGAAGGTGACGAAGGGGTAGATCGGGTCGGTCTTCGTGACAACACCGGTCGGGATCTGGATCTCGATGCCAGAGTCAAACTCAGTCACCAAACGCATGTCCATACCGTCCAAGATCGCATTATAGGCCCGCAGGATCTCGGCACGCTGTAAGGTCGACATAACGCCAGTTGGCTCATATCCGTTGTCTTCCTGCCACGCAGCCATCGCGTTGCGGGTTCCGCGTCCATAGGCTCCGTCGATTGCGGAATTATAGAAGCCAGCCCATTGCAACAGACGCTGAAGGTCTTTCTTTTGCTCGCGATTGAGCTGATCTTCAGATGCCCGCGCTTCGCGCACCGTTTCGCCGGGATCTCTGAACTCTGGTTCTACTGGGACAACTGGAACTGGCGTTGCCACCACTTCCGTGGTCGCGGTTTCTTCAACCGCTGTCTCTTCTTCGGTCGCGGCGACCGCCGGTGCTGCCCCGAGCGTGGTATTCAGAGGCCAGAATTGTTCGTCAAACGCCGAAGAGAAGGTGATGTAGGAATCGCGCGGGATCAGATTGCGCCGGCGCAAGTCTCGCAGCCGACGATCCGCTGTCACGCGATCAAACGGGCCAATGGCAATGGCGTACCACCCGCCACCTAGGGCAAAACCATTCACGTCCTCAAGATCCTGCGCATAGCGTTGCGCTTCGACGGTGGCCTCGGTAAGGCTCGGGCGGGCTTTGATCTGAACCCAAACACCGCTTGATTGCGCAGATGCAAATTGCGCGCCAAGCAGCAGGGCAAAGACAAAAGAAAGAAACTTAAAACGCATCGATAACATGGCCCTTTGGCTACGGAAATTTCCTGTCCCGCGCAGTTTTACCAATTCTCAAGGGGCATGCACTCGAAAATTGAGCTTTCGTGCAATTGACCCGCCCGTGTGTTGCGCATAGGAACTAAACGCGTTTGATATGGGCAAGGCAGAGCAATGACAGACGGTAAACCCAAGTCTTTCCAAGAGATCATTTTGCGGCTTCAGAGCTACTGGGCGGCAAAGGGATGTGCGATTATGCAGCCTTACGACATGGAAGTGGGCGCGGGCACGTTTCACCCGGCGACCACCCTGCGTTCTTTGGGTAGCAAACCTTGGGCCGCGGCCTATGTTCAGCCGTCTCGCCGTCCGACCGATGGGCGCTATGGTGAGAACCCCAACCGCTTGCAGCACTACTATCAGTATCAGGTCTTGATCAAACCCAGCCCGCCGAACCTGCAAGAGCTGTATCTTGGGTCGCTCGAGGCGATCGGCATCGATATGGAGCTTCACGACATCCGCTTTGTTGAGGATGACTGGGAAAGCCCTACGCTCGGTGCTTGGGGTCTGGGCTGGGAAGTCTGGTGTGACGGGATGGAAGTCAGCCAGTTCACTTATTTCCAGCAAGTTGGCGGTCATGATTGCCATCCGGTTTCTGGCGAGCTGACCTACGGGCTCGAGCGTCTGGCGATGTATGTGCTGGGCGTGGACCACGTGATGGACATGCCGTTTAATGACCCGTCAGCGCCGATTGCTTTGACATACGGTGATGTCTTCAAGCAAACCGAAGAAGAATACGCACGTTGGAATTTCGACGTTGCGAATACAGAGGTTTTGCTGCGTCACTTTGAGGAAGCTGAAGCGGAATGCGAAGCGATCCTGAGCCAAGAGCACGACGATCCCAAAACCGGTAAACGCATCATCATGGCGCATCCGGCCTATGATCAATGCATCAAGGCGAGCCATATCTTCAACCTGCTCGATGCACGCGGTGTGATTTCTGTCACGGAACGTCAGGCTTACATTGGCCGTGTGCGGGCGCTGGCCAAGAAATGCGCCGATGCCTTTGTCTTGACCGAAGCAGGTGGCGGAGCGGCCGCGTGAACGGAAAAATCGTCGGAGCATTCATTCTAATGACGGCATTGGCAGCGGGCATCGCGCTTTATGTGTTTCAGGTCTATGCCTTTTATGAACCCGTAGAGGCCTCGGGCGACGCGGACGTTCAGATGACCCTGCTGGCCAGCAATCAGCCCGAAGCGATCCTCTATGAGAACTTTGAAGCGATTGATGCCGACAGCTCTCCGATCCGCTATCGCGCCTGTTTCACGACGACCATGAGCCAGCCTCTGCTGACCGAGACATATAAGCCCTACGACAAAGCCGTGCCAAATGTGGCGCCGGGCTGGTTTGACTGTTTCAACGCGGATGAAATCGGCGCGGCGCTGTCCAGCGGCGAGGCATTGGCCTTTCTGGGCACCGAAAACATTCACTATGGCATCGACCGCGTGATCGCTGTGATGCCCGACGGCCGGGGCTTTGCCTGGCACCAGATCAACCCTTGCGGAGAGACCGTTTTTGACGGCGATCCCGCTCCGGCGGGATGTCCGCCGCAACCCGAAGGCTGAGTGATATGCCCGATCTTTTGATTGAACTTTTCTCCGAGGAAATCCCCGCGCGTATGCAGGCGCGGGCGGCCGAGGATCTGAAAAAGCGCGTGACCGATGGGTTGGTGGCCGCGGGTCTGACCTATGCGCATGCCTCAAGCTTTTCGACCCCGCGGCGTCTGACCCTCGCGCTTGAGGGGATGTTGGCTGAAAGCCCAACGGTGCGCGAAGAGCGCAAAGGTCCCAAAGTGGGCGCGCCGGAGAAGGCCATCGAAGGTTTCCTGCGCGGCGCTGGCCTCACCATGGATCAGCTTGAAGAACGCGACACGCCGAAGGGCGCGGTTTACTTTGCGACCATCGAGAAAACCGGGCGACCGGCTGCCGAGATCGTGGCTGAGGTTCTGGAAGACACGATCCGCAATTTCCCATGGCCCAAGGCGATGCGTTGGGGGGCAGGGGCTTTGCGTTGGGTACGGCCTTTGCATTCGATCCTGTGCTTGATCACGGATGAAGCGGGTGCGACCGTCGTGCCGATGGATGTGGACGGGATTGCGGCCGGTGATACCACCGAAGGCCACCGCTTCATGGGCACTGGCCGTTTTGCGGTGACCTCCTTTGAGGATTATGAGGCGCGACTGAAGCGCAATCACGTGATCCTGAACGCCACCGAGCGCGCCGAAGCGATCTGGGCTGATGCGCAGAATTTGGCCTTCGCGCAGGGCCTAGAAGTGGTTGAGGACAAAGGCCTTTTAGCCGAGGTCGCTGGGCTTGTGGAATGGCCGGTGACCCTGATGGGCGACATCGCCGAGGATTTCTTGGGTCTGCCGCCTGAGGTGCTACAGACCTCAATGAAAGAACACCAGAAGTTCTTCTCCGTGAAGAACCCCAAAACGGGCCGGATCGAGAAATTCATCACCGTCGCCAACCGCGAGACCGCCGACCAGGGCGCGACCATTCTGGCGGGCAACCAGAAGGTTTTGTTCGCGCGCTTGTCTGACGCCAAGTTCTTCTGGGAGAACGACGTGCGCATCGCCAAGACTGGCGCGAGCGAGTGGCTGGAGAAGCTCACCCATGTGACCTTCCACAACAAACTCGGCAGCCAGGGTGAGCGGATCGACCGCATCGCAGCACTTGCCCGCGAAATCGCGCCGATTGTGGGGGCGGATGCGGATCTGGCCGAAAAGGCCGCGCGCTGGGCCAAGGCGGATCTCAGCTCTGAGATGGTCTATGAGTTCCCAGAGCTGCAGGGTCTGATGGGCCAGTATTATGCAGAATACGCCGGCCATGAGGCCGAAGTCGCGGCAGCAGCGACCGAGCATTACTCGCCGCTGGGGCCATCGGATGATGTGCCGACCGCGCCGGTGTCTGTGGCCGTGGCGCTGGCGGATAAACTGGACGTACTGACAGGCTTCTGGGCGATTGATGAAAAGCCGACGGGGTCGAAAGATCCGTTTGCGCTGCGCCGAGCGGCGTTGGGTGTCATTCGGTTGGTGCTTGAAAATGGTGTTCAAACCAAATTGGATCGCTTTTTTGATACCCAGCTTATTCGCCACAAAGTAAAGTTGAACGAAGATACTTTGGACAGTGGCGAAACGGCCATGCTCAAAGATCTGCTGACCGAAATCGCACGACATGGCGTGTTTGGTGCAGCTCTTGAGACGGTCAAACAGAAGTCGGCTGAAAGCCGAGCACCAGAGGTCGTTGCGCCTGTTCCCGATATTTCCGATGACCTTTTGGGCTTCTTCCACGACCGCCTCAAAGTTTTCCTGCGCGACCAAGGCATTCGCCATGACGTCATCGACGCCTGCATTGCGATGGAGGGCAATGACGACATCGCTCTGCTCGTGAACCGTGCACAGGCGTTGCAGGCCTTCCTTGGCACGGATGACGGTGAAAACCTGCTGCAGGGCTTCAAACGCGCCAACAACATCCTGACCCAAGCCGAGGAAAAGGATGGCGTCGAATATTCCTTCGGGGCCGAGGTGAAATTCGCCGAAGACGCCGCCGAGAAAGATCTGTTTGCTGCGCTCGATAAGTTCGAGGCTCCGATTGCCGAGGCCATCCGGGGCGAGGATTTCGCCGCCGCAATGGCAGGCCTCGCAGGTCTGCGCGCGCCGATTGATGCTTTCTTTGAGGCCGTTCAGGTCAACAGCGACAACGACGTGGTGCGCCGCAATCGCCTGAACCTGCTGAACCGGATCCGCGTGCTTTGCGGCTCGGTCGCCGATCTGACCCGCGTTGAGGGCTAAGAGCGCTCTTCGAGTGTGTGAAACAGGTGGGTAAACGTCGCAGCCCCGAGAATTGGGATCAAGAGGTTCACCAAAGGCACCGACAGCGGGATCGCCATCAGCGTTCCCGCGAGCCAGATGGTGGCGAAATGTTCGCGGCGTAGCTCTTTGGCACCGTCACGGCCAATGCGGCGCATGGCTGCGATAAAGAAATATTCGCGACCCAGAAGGAAGCCGTTCAGTCCCCAGAAGATCAGAGGCGCAAAAGGCGGCAGCGCCAAATAGATCAGCAAAGCCAATATATTGGCTCCGATGAGGACGCCTAGAAAGTTGACCGTATCCTTCATAGCCTCGCTGAACGGTACAGGATCAGCGGGCGGTAGATAGGCGAAATGCCTGTCCTCAACGGCACTCGCAATTCGATCAAGGAAGAGCGACGTAAAGGCCGAAGCCACGGGCACCATCAAAAAGACCGACAGCAGGATGATCGCAAAGAACGAGGTCGCGTTGATGATCCACGCGCCCCATCCACCTTCGCCCATTTGCGCTGCGGCCAGATCGTAGAGGCCGAGCGTATTCAGAACGGCCAAGAGGCCGAAATAAGCTGCGATCAACAGGCCGATTGTCAGCCCAAGCCCCAGAAACAGCACATTGCGAAACCGGGGATCGCCCAGCTGTCCAAGTGCCTTGAAAAAGCTGGAAAATATTACGCCGAGTGCCATGTGACCTTCGCCTCTAGATCGGGACGTGGACGCTCTGGAGGCGCGGATTTCTCGGTGCCGATGTGGATCAGACCCGCCACACGCTCATGCGGTGCAAGGCCGAGGCCTTGTTCGACAAACTCGCGGTCGTGGCTCGCCCAGCCCGACAACCAATTCGCGCCCCATCCGGCGGCCAAGGCTGCGTTCAACAGCGCCAGACAGACGGCACCCGCCGAATAGGTCTGCTCGATCGCGGGGATTTTCTCTGAAATCACAGGGCTTTCGACAACGACCACGGCGAGGCCGCTGGTTTCATATTGCATCGCCCCTTTGTCGATATCGGCTTGGTCTTTGCCCAACCGCGCGCCGCAATCCCGCGCCAATGGGGCGAGCTGCGCCAAAGCCGCGCGGTCCAGAACCATCAAGCGCCAAGGCTCGAGTTTGCCGTGATCCGGCGTGCGCAGTGCGGCCGTCAGGATCGGTTCCAACGCAGCGCGATCAGGCACCGGATCGATCAGCGTCTTTTGCGGTCGGGATCGGCGCGACAAGAGGAAACCGAGGGCGGCTTGGTTGCGGTCAGGCATAAATGACGGGGCCTTTCAAAAAAGTCTTAGGCCAGATGTCATTGTTCCTGACGCGATTTCAACCTTTCGGGGGCGGGTTTTTGAAGGTTTCCGCCATTTCGCGGATCAGCTCGGCATAAAACGCCTGCGTCCGTGCGTTGGGTTGGCGGGTGCGCAGGGTGGCTTCCATCGGGTCGGGGGCTGCGATGTCGCTTTGGGCCAGTTCGGTCATGACTGCATGGCCGCAGAACGGGACATAGGCCTCGGAATAGCCGCCCTCATGCACGCAGACTACGCGACCGTCGCAGATATCATCGGCGAGGCGCATCACCTGTTTGGTCATCGCCGCAAAGGTCTCGGCTGTAGCCATCATCCGCGAGAGGGGATCAAAGGCCGAGGCATCAAAGCCGCAGGCCACAATGATTATATCCGGCGCGAAATCATTCAAAGCAGGCAATACGATGTCCTGCATGGTCATCAGATAGCCGTCATGGCCGACCCCGGGTGGGAGGGGGATGTTGATATTAGCCCCAAGCCCCGCACCGCGCCCGCGATCCGTGATGTCTCCGGTATCCAGCGGGTAGTTCTTTTCCTGATGGATCGAGATCGTCAGAACGTCGCCTCGGTCATAGTACACCGCCTCGGTGCCGTTACCGTGGTGGACGTCCCAATCCAGAACGGCGACACGCGGGATCAGGCCCTCGGCCTGCGCGGCTTCAATCGCGATGCCGATATTATTGAGCAAACAGAAACCGTTAGGCCAATCAGGCAGGCAATGATGCCCCGGCGGACGGCACAGCGCATAGGCGTTGTTGAGCTCGCCTTTTGCCACGGCGGACACCGCAGCTTTGGCAAGACCCGAGGAACGCGACGCGATCTCAAACGCGCCTGGACCGAAGGGCGTACGCAGGCCCAGTTCTCCGCCCCCCGCATCCGAGGTGGCTTTGAATTCCTTGAGGTAGCTCTCTGGATGAACGCGGGCGAGGTCGTCCCATGTGGCGCTCTCGGCGCCCGACATGAACAGTTGTTCAGACAGTCCCGTGATGTCCAAAAGGTTTTTAAACCGTCGTTTGGTTTCAGGCCCCTCTGGCAAGCCTCCGGCGACCATGGGCTGCACCAAACCTCCGACGGGCAGGGTCAGCGCATAGTTGCCGCCTGCGTGCCAAAAGGTCTCTTCCGCCCAGAAAAACCCGGTCGCCATGTCGCTTTCTCCTCAGTCGCGCGCGATCTTGTAAACGCCCTCAGGCAGGTCCAACGCGGCGGCCAGATCCTCGGCCATATCAATCGACAGGGTGATCTTCTGCACCCGATCGCTGCGCTCGTCATATTGTTCGATGGTGATGCAGTCTTCAAAAAGGTTAATCACCACATCCTCTTGAAGATGCGCGCCCTTTTCATCGACAAGCGTCACAACGGTGCTGTCAAATTCGTGCTCGATACTAAACATATCGCCAGCCTAACGCGCCGATGCGCGCTTGCAAGACATCATTGGAAAGTGACTTGGAATTGCGCGCCCTCAGAGCCTATATTTGTGGCCAAGAACAGAGGCCCATCGATGCATTTTAAACTTTCAGCTTTATTATTGGCGTCATCCGTCTTGGCCGGATGCGTAGAGCCAACCAGCGCGCCGCCTGCGCAATCCACGCCCGTGGGGCCTAGCGCAAGCGACGAAGCCCGATACACGCGCGTGGTCAGCCGCATGGAACCCGTCATCGAACGCGAATGTGTGGCACGCGTGGCGTCCAACGTGAACTGCGATTTCGCTATTATTCTGGACGAGGATCCGGCCAAAGGCTCGAACGCCTATCAAACACTGGATCGCAACGGTCGGCCAATCCTCGCATTTACGGCCCAGATCCTGCCAGAGTTTCAGAACGACGATGAGTTGGCCTTTGTTCTGGGCCATGAGGCGGCGCACCATATCGCAGGCCACATTGCCGAAACACGCACCACCGCGACCACCGGCGCGATCCTGGGTGGGGCGATTGCGATTGTCTTGGGCGGTGGGCAATCTGCCGTCGACATCGGCATGGATCTCGGTACCACGGTCGGCGCGCGCGCCTATTCCAAGGACCACGAACTCGAAGCCGACCGCCTTGGCGCGATCTTGACGCAGCGCTCGGGATACAACGCTATCCGGGGCGCGCAGTTCTTTGAACGCATCCCTGATCCCGGAGACCGTTTCCTCGGCACCCACCCGCCCAATGCGCAGCGGATCGCTGTGGTGACCGAGACGGTTCAGGGGCTTTAGGTGAAGCAGATCCTCAATGTGGTCACGGATCGCGGCAGCAAATATGCGGTCAGCGGCTGCCCTGTTGAAAGTCGCGCTGATATTGACGCGGCGCTCAAGGACTTAAAACGCAACAAGAAGTTCGCCAAGGCCACGCACAACACTTGGGCTGCGGTTCTGTCAGATGGCACACCGCTTAAGGGCGACGACGGCGAAAGCGGTGCGGGGCTTGTGATTGTGCGGATGCTAGAGCGCGCGGAGTTGACGGATCACCTGATCGTCGTCACCCGCTGGTATGGCGGCGTGAAACTCGGCGGAGATCGGTTTCGGCGGGTGCAGGATTGTGTGGCGGCCTATTTGGACACGCTCGGATAAGCGACATTTGGGAATTCCCAAACCCCATGAAACCCGCTACATGCCACCCCATGTCGCAAAACCCACCAAATCTCCGCCCGGACCTTGCCAACGCGCAGGTCTCCTCTGACACCCGCGCCGGTCAGCCGACCATCGGCATGGTCAGCCTCGGCTGCCCCAAAGCGCTTGTGGACAGCGAGCGGATCCTCACGCGATTGCGCGCCGAGGGCTATGGCATCTCGCCCGACTATTCCGGCGCGGATGCGGTGATTGTGAACACTTGCGGCTTTCTGGATTCCGCCAAAGCCGAGAGCCTGGATGCCATCGGCGAGGCCCTCGCCGAGAACGGCAAAGTCATCGTAACCGGCTGCCTTGGAGCAGAGCCCGACTACATCCGCGAGCATCACCCCAAAATCCTCGCCGTCACCGGTCCGCATCAATATGAACAGGTGCTGGATGCAGTCCATGGCGCAGTCCCGCCGTCCCCAGATCCGTTTATCGACCTGCTGCCCAGCTCCAGTGTGCAGCTGACGCCGCGCCACTATAGCTATCTCAAGATTTCCGAGGGCTGTAACCACAAGTGCAAGTTCTGCATCATCCCCGACATGCGCGGCAAGTTGGCGTCACGTCCCGCCCATGCGGTGTTGCGCGAGGCGGAGAAGCTGGTGGAGGCCGGGGTTAAAGAACTCTTAGTGATTTCCCAGGATACCTCGGCCTACGGGCTGGATCGCAAATATTCAACGCACCCGTGGAAAGACCGCGAGGTGCGCAGTCACATCACCGATCTGGCGCGAGAATTGGGGCAGTTTGGGGCTTGGGTGCGGTTGCATTACGTCTACCCGTACCCACATGTGCGCGATCTGATCCCGTTGATGGCAGAGGGGTTGATCCTGCCCTATCTGGATATCCCGTTTCAGCATTCCCACCCGGACACGCTCAAACGCATGGCGCGGCCGGCGCATACGGCTAAGACGTTGGATGAGATCGCGAAATGGCGATCCGATTGCCCAGACATCACGCTGCGCTCGACTTTTATCGTGGGTTATCCGGGGGAAACCGAGGCCGAGTTCCAGCACCTTTTGGATTGGATGGATGAGGCTCAACTGGATCGCGTGGGCTGTTTTCAATACGAGAACGTGGATGGCGCGCGGTCCAATGATCTTCCGGATCACGTGGCGCCTGAGGTCAAGCAAGATCGCTGGGAGCGCTTTATGGAGAAAGCACAGGCAATCTCTCAGGCCAAGCTGGCGGCGAAAGTCGGCTCGGTTCAACAGGTCATTGTCGATGATATCGATGAGGACGGGATCGCGACCTGTCGGACCAAAGCGGATGCGCCTGAGATTGACGGGAACCTCTTTATTGATGAGGGAACCGATGGGCTGTCGGTCGGAGATCTGGTGACAGTGATTGTCGATGAGGCGGGGGAATATGATTTGTGGGGGACGCTGGGCACTGGATAGAACGGTGCTTTTGCTCAGCGGTTCAATACCATCAGTGCGGGTTCGATAGCCAATTTTTTATGGCTTTGACGGCTGTGTCCGGCGATCCAAGCGCCTTATCGCCCAAGGCACAGGCCTCCGGACTTGCCCAAGACCTTCTCAGCAGCTACCGATAACGCAGCTAATTCCAGAGGGCTCCCATGTTCCGCATTCTTCGCATCCTTCTTTCTATTGTTGCTGTCTTGGTCATCGCCATCGGCGCGCTGATTTTCTTCTTGCCCGGCGAGCAAATCGCGCGATTGGCCTCGGATCAGCTCAAAGAGCAATTCGGGCGTGATCTGACTATCGAAGGCGATGTGCAACTGAGCTTTTTCCCGACCTTGGGGATATCGACCGGACCGGTCACGCTGTCTAACGCCAGTTGGTCCTCGAATGGTCCGATGTTTCAGGCCCAAGGCGCGAAGATCGGCGTGGATGCGATGGCGCTGATTGGTGGCAATACGCATATCAAAAACATCACCCTGACCGCGCCGGATATCTTGCTGGAACAGAATGGAGCGGGGCAGGCCAACTGGGATGATTTCACCGGTCAGTCCGCGGCGGACGCAACTGCCGCGACCGATGAGGGGGCCGAAGAGGGCGCGGCCTTCACCTTGGATCAGATCCAGATCACCAACGCGCGTATTCGCTATCTGGATCCCAACGGCACCAACGTGGATATCCCGGATCTGACCGCAGATTTCGGTTGGGGCGAAGGAGCGGCGACTTTGGCGGCGACTGTGGTCATGGGCGGGGCTCCAATTGACGCAAGCATTGAAATCGGAGACCTGAACGACCTGATCGCAGGCGATGTAACTCAGGTGAAACTGGCCGCAGATGTGGGTCAAAACAAACTCAGTTTCGATGGTTTGGCCTCTACAACGCCTGAAGCCGATGGTCAGTTCAGTGCAGAACTGCCGAACCCGTCCGAGCTGTTTGCAGCCCTTGGCCAAGCCGATGCAGGTCTGCCGCCTACCGATTTCAAAGGACTGGTGACTCTGACCAAGGACAGCGTTTTCAGCCTGCGCGGAGGGCGTATCACGCTGGACGGCAATGACCTAAGTGCCGAAGCGGACGTAAACTTTTCTGGCAAGCCGAATGTTGTCGCGAGCATCTCGGCAGGCGCGCTTGACCTCAAACCTTACTTGGGTGGCGAGACGGCGGGCGCGAGCTCTTCCGAGGCAAGCGCGGGCTGGCCCACCGATCCAATCGACGCAAGCGCCTTAGGATTGTTTGACGGCAAGATCACTCTTTCTGCCTCCTCTATCGATCTTGGCAGCCTGAACTTTGGCTCCTCGCGCGTTGCCATCGATGTCGACAATTCCCGCGCGGTAGCGACGCTCCATCAGCTAACCGGCTATGAGGGCACTGTCACGGGCCAGTTCGTGGCCAACAATCGTAGCGGATTTTCCGTGGGCGGCGACATGACCATGAGCGACCTCGCGCTGCAGGGGCTCTTGTCTGACCTGATCGGAAGTGACCGTTTCACAGGTGCCGCGAATGCGCGGATGGCCTTTGTGGGGTCAGGCAGTTCTGTTGATGCGATCATGAACTCTTTGCGTGGTGATGGATCTTTGTCAGTCGGGAACGGGACCATTTCGGGACTAGATCTGGACCAATTGTTCCGGGGGCGTCCGAATTCCGGCACTACGATCTTTGACTCAATGAGCGCAAGCTGGACTATTGATGCGGGTGTTTTGACCAACAATGATCTGTTGATGGATCTGCCGAATGTGCAAGCCAAGGGCGCAGGCACCATCGGCCTTGGCGCGCAGAACCTGGATTATACATTTACGCCGCAACTGAAGAATGAGTCAGATACAGGCTTCTCCTTCCCTGTTCGCGTGACGGGCCCTTGGGCGTCCCCAAGCATTCGCCCAGACCTTGAAGCCGTGGCAAAACAGAACTTTCAGGAAGAGATCGACAAGCTCGAAGACAAGGCTGTGGAGGCCGTTGCTGATCGTCTGGGCACGACTGCGGATCAAGTTGAGAATCTGGGGCAAAACCTTGAGCAAGAGCTTCAGAACAAGCTTGAAGAAGAGGTTGGCAATCGACTCAAGAACCTCTTAGGCGGCAACTGATCCAGCCTAAATCCAAACAAAAAGCCCCGGCGAAGAACCGGGGCTTTTTTGAATTCTGAAACCGAACTTAGCGGCGACGGTCGCGGCGCGAAGACATCGGCTGGAAAGCCACGCCTACATGGGCCTCGCAATAAGGTTTGCCTGCTTGTACCGGCAGACCGCAGAACCAGAAGTGATCCGTGGCCGGGTCGCCAACAGGCCATTTGCAGGTGCGCTCAGTCAGTTCCATCAAAGTCAGCTTTTTGGCTTTCTTCTCGACCTCATTCACCTTGGCCAGCGCTTCTGGGCTGATCTCATTGGCCGACGGTTGAGGTGGCAGAGGCTGGCCTGCTGGAATGATCGCCTTGCGATTTGCCGGAGTTGCAGCCGGACGCTGAGGCACCGCAGGTTCGGTCTTCATCTCTGGCATCGGGTCGGCTTTGGGTTTGGCTGCGGCCTTCGGTTTTGGAGCTGCCTTAGGCTTGGCTTCGGCCTTTGTTGCGCTGTCAGATTTGGTCGAAGTGGTCGCGCGGTTGGACAAACCCAAACGGTGGACTTTGCCAATCACAGCGTTACGGGTCACGCCGCCAAGTTCCTTGGCGATCTGGCTGGCCGACTGGCCTTCGCCCCACATTTTTTTCAGAAGCTCGACGCGCTCATCAGTCCAGGACATCTTTGGTTCCTTGCCTTTATCGGTGGCATGCGGGCAGGCTGCGCCGCTTTTTCGGTCAGTCACCTATTTTAGTCACGCCACGCGCAGTTACAAGGCGCAGAATCAGGAATCAGCCCAGGATTTCAGAATCATTTGACCTGTTGCGCATTCACCGTCTCGCGCCAGACGAGGATTGCCGCGCCCGCGATGATCAAAAGCGCGCCCGATATGCTGATGATATCGGGAATGACGCCAAAGATGAGGCCATCATAGAGCGTGGCAAAGGCCAGTGTCGTGTAAAAGAACGGGGCGACAAAGCCGGTGTCCGCGCGCGCAATCGCGTTAATAAAGCAGCTCTGCGCCGCCGCCATCAGGAATCCGACGCCGGCCAGCGCGGCCCATTGCAGGGGCGTTGGGGAAATCCAGACGAAATAGGCTACGGCTGACGCAATCGTGCAACCAATGATATTGTTGACCAAAAGGATCTGTAGCGGCCCTTCGCGTCCGCTGAGCAGTTTGATGAAAATCAACTCTGCCCCCAAGAGAGCCGCCGACCCCAAAGCCAGAAGCGCTCCGAATTCGATCACGCCAGCACTCGGGCGGGTCAAAAGCATGGCACCGGCAAAGGCAATGATAGCGGACATCACGCGCCATTTGCCAATCCGCTCACCTAGCAATGGGATTGCGAGCAACATGCCAATCACGGGATTTAGGAAACTGATCGCGGTGGCGTCGGATAGGGGAATGAAGGCCGCCGCCGCAAACATCAGTGTGACGCCGCCCCAGCCAAAGGTGGATCTGCCAAGATGAAGCCCCAGATGCGTGCGTTTAAACCGCGGCCGCATAATCAAAACCGCCGTGGAAATCGCGATCAGGGCAAAGATAAAGCGCCCCTGGCTGATCTGAAACGCATGGAGCGGCGGGCCCAGCGCTTCGGTGCCGAGGGCTTTGGCCAAGAGGGTCGTACCCGCCACAAAACTAGAGGCAAGCACAGTCAGGGCTGCAGCAAGAGTGGGATTGGGCAACACAGTCATGATCCGAGTGGTGCGCCTTTCGTGTGGGCTCTGCAAGGGGAAAGCACGCATTGCCCGCGCGCCGCGATTTCAAAGAGGGTTCTCAAAGGCCCGATGTGCGTGTATCAGCGCCTCATGGCGATTCTTGCGACATATATCCGCGTCCGACGACTGCGATAAATTTCCCTCCTGCACATGACGTGCAGGCGCGCCTCTCGTGTTGGCGAAATGCCGACCAAACCTCACTAAACATCCGCAAAACACCGCAAGCCTGCGCACAGCCGTTGACAGTTCCTGTCCTGTGTTGCACGCACAAATTTCTAGAAAAAGGACCACGCTATGATCCCCGCTGTTCTACCGACCTATAATCGGGCCCCGCTGAACTTCGTCAAAGGCGAAGGCAGCTGGATGATCGAGGCGGATGGCCGACGTTTTCTGGATCTGGGCGCAGGGATTGCGGTGAATGTCTTGGGGCATGCCAACCCGAAACTGGTCGCCGCGTTGACCCAACAGGCGGAAAGTCTTTGGCATGTGTCCAACCTCTATCAGATCCCTCAGCAAGAAGCTCTGGCGGCCAAGCTGGTCGACGCGAGTTTCGCGGATACGGTCTTTTTTACCAATTCCGGCACAGAGTCCTGTGAGCTCGCCGTCAAAATGGCGCGGAAATATTGGTATGAGAAGGGCGAGACCGAGAAGACCCAGATCATCGCGTTCGAAGGCGCGTTTCATGGCCGGTCTTCCGCCGGTATCGCGGCAGCCGGTAGCGAGAAGATGACCAAGGGCTTTGGTCCATTGCTGCCCGGATTCACCCAGCTGCCTTGGGGCGATGTAGACGCCCTCGCGGCTGCAATTGATGAATCCACAGCCGCCGTCATCCTTGAGCCTGTGCAAGGCGAGGGCGGCATTCGTCCAATGGAAGACGCTGATCTGCGCGCGATCCGCACGCTTTGCGACGACGCTGGCATCTTGTTGATCCTCGACGAAGTCCAGTGTGGCGTGGGCCGGACGGGCAAGCTCTTTGCCCATGAATGGGCGGGCATTGCGCCCGATATCATGATGGTCGCTAAAGGCATTGGCGGGGGCTTCCCTCTGGGTGCCGTTTTGGCGACAGAAAACGCGGCCTCTGGCATGACAGCGGGCACCCATGGCTCGACCTATGGCGGCAACCCGCTGGCGTGTGCTGTGGGCAATGCGGTGATGGACGAAGTCGCAACGCCTGAGTTTCTCGAAGACGTGAACCGTCGCGCGGGGTTGCTGCGTCAAAAGCTCGAAGGTCTGGTTGCGGCCAATCCCGAGGTTTTCGAAGGCGTTCGAGGCGCGGGTCTGATGCTCGGCTTGAAATGCAAAGCGAACTGCATGGATGTGGTGAACGCGGGCTATGAGAGCCTTGTGGTCACCGTGCCAGCCGCCGACAATGTCGTGCGTTTATTGCCGCCTCTGAACATCTCTGACGACGAAATTAACGAAGCTGTGGCCCGCATCGACGCGGCCGCACAGTCTTTGACAGCCAAAGCTTGAGGGCCGAGATATGACCCATTTTCTAGATATCCACAAAACCGATCCTGCGGATCTGCGGTCGATGATCGACACAGCGCGCACGATGAAAGAGGCGCGCGCGGGCCTACCTAAGGGCACACCGGATGCGGATCAGCCTCTGGCCAACCACATGGTTGCGCTGATCTTTGAAAAGCCGTCGACCCGGACACGCGTGTCCTTTGACGTGGGCGTGCGCCAGATGGGCGGGCAGACCATGGTGCTGTCAGGAAAAGAGATGCAGCTTGGCCATGGCGAGACGATTGCCGACACCGCGCGGGTTCTAAGCCGCTATGTCGATCTAATAATGATCCGGACGTTTGAAGAGCAGACCCTGCTTGAACTCGCAGAATACGCGGATGTGCCGGTGATCAACGGTCTGACAGATCGCACCCATCCCTGCCAGATCATGGCCGATATCCTAACCTATGAGGAGCATCGCGGCTCGATCAAAGGCAAAAAGGTTGTGTGGTCGGGTGACGGCAACAACGTCTTTGCAAGCTTTGCCCATGCGGCCGGTCAGTTCGGGTTTGATCTGACATTTACGGGGCCGGAACAGCTTGATCCAGAAGAAGAGTTTCTGGAACTGGCGCGCTCGAAAGGCAGCAACGTGGTGATCGAACGCGATCCGCAGAAGGCCGTTGAAGGCGCGGATCTGGTGGTCACGGACACTTGGGTGTCCATGCACGACGCGCAATCCGCGCGGGAACGTCGCCACAATCTGCTGCGGCCGTATCAGGTGGATGATGCTCTGATGAGCCATGCGAAGTCGGATTCACTGTTCATGCACTGCTTGCCAGCGCACCGTGACGAAGAGGCGACGTCTTCGGTCATGGACGGTCCGCATTCCGTGATCTTTGATGAGGCTGAAAACCGTCTGCATGCGCAGAAGGCGATTATGCGCTGGTGTTTGGGGAAATAGGGTAGAGCGAAGGGGCTTTGCCCCCTTGGCCGATGGCCAATTCCCCCAGGATATTTTGAGCAAGAGAAAAGGGTCTACTTGCGCGGTTTGGCGCGCAGGGTGGGGTCGGCTTGTGTTGGGTCTTCGGGCCAGGGATGTTTGGGATAGCGGCCCCGCATGTCTTTGCGCACGTCGGCGTAAGAGCTCGCCCAGAAGCCGGGGATATCGAGTGTGGTTTGTACCGGCCTGCGGGCTGGCGAGAGCAGCGTGACACGTAGAGGCGTATTACCCACCATCGGGTGGGTGGTCTGGCCGAAGAGTTCTTGCAGCCTGAGGCTTATTTCGGGATGTTCACCGGCGTAGTCGATTGGGATTTTGTTTCCCAAAGGTGTTGTGAAATGCGCCGGTGCGAGGCGGTCTAGCGTCTGGGTTTGAGCGTAGTCCAGGCGCGCGCGCAGGGCATTTAGGCAGTCGAAACTGCGCCATTGGGCGGCGGTTTTGATCCCGTTGATATAGGGGAGCAACCAATCTTCGAGTGTGTCCAAAAGCGCGTCCTGCGACATATCAGGGAGGTCTTTGCCGGCGTCTCGGGCCAAAGTGACACGCGCTATGAACCTGTTGGCCGCGTCACTCAGCACCAGTCCGATCTCTCGTATTCCATCGAGCATCGCGGTGGCTATGGCTTCGTCAGGGGCGTCTTTCCAGATTTGGTCTGACAGCGCGATCGCCCCGAGCCGTTCTTGGCGACGCGCAACAACGCGGCCGTCGCGTTTGGACCAACTGCACGTCTCTTCCCATACAATCCGGTCGCCAAAGAGGCCCCTGATATCTGACTCGCTGATGGTCACCGCCTGCCGGATCTTGGCCTCACGTGGATTGCCGTCCAGATCCGTTGCCACGATCAATCGCGCCGAGGCCATTGGGTCGTCTTCGGCCATGATAGCCCCCTTGCCGCCGGACAACACAAAGCGCGGCGCATCGCCTTTGCGGTGCAAGCCGATGCGGTCGGGATAGGCGAGGGCGGCCATTTCTCCGAGGCTCATTGGGGATGATGTGCCAATCCCTTTGGCGAGGCGCTTGGCCTCGTCTTTGATCGTGTGAAGGGCGCCGCGGTTGACTTGATAGGGACGGCGGCTTTCGAAACCTTTCAGGTCTGCGAGTGCTTCGACCCGTAGGCCAAGGTCGCAGGGCGCGCCGCGAGATAGCGGATCTCGGGCTGCCAAGAGAGCCGCCAGCGGGGCGGCCTGTTGCCCTGCGGTCAAAAGCATATGCGCAAGGCGCGGGTGCAGTGGCAGCTTGGCAATCGCGCGGCCATGATCTGTGATCTGTCCGCGTGCATCCAATGCGCCGAGCATTGCCAAAAGCGCACGCGCCTCTGATAGCGTGGCCGCATTCGGGGGCGTGAGGAAAGCAAGATCAGCAGCCTCCGCCCCCCATTGCGCCAGCTCCAGCGCCAGCCCAGTCAGGTCCGCACTTTCGATTTCGGCCGGAGGGTAGGCCTGCAAAGCGCCTTCCTCGCCTTTGGTCCAAAGCCGATAGCAGACACCTTCGGCAACACGCCCGGCGCGCCCTTGGCGTTGCGTGGCTTCTGCGCGGGTGACTTTTTCGGTGACCAGCCGCGACATGCCGGAACCCGGATCAAATCGCGCCCGCCGCGCGCGGCCTGCGTCCACGACAACGCGGACATCCTGAATGGTCAGAGAGGTCTCGGCGATTGAAGTGGCTAGTACGACCTTTCGCCCGGAAGACGCGGGTTGGATGGCGGCCCGTTGGGCTTTGAAATCCATCGCACCAAAGAGCATGTGGATCTGGCAATCAGGTGGCAAAGACAGCTGGTTGGCGACACGGCGGATCTCGCCTTCTCCGGGCAGAAAGACCAGCACGCCGCCGTGGGTTTCCTCAACGGCCCTCTCGATGAGCGCGGCGCAAGCCTGTTCCAAGCGCATGTCTTTGCGCACAGGCGCGTCGAGCCAGCGCGTTTCAACCGGAAAGCTGCGCCCGTCAGACGAGATCATCGGCGCGTCGCCCATGAGTTTCGCGACAGGTGCTGCGTCCAAAGTTGCGGACATGGCCAGCAGGATCAAATCGTCCCTCAGGGCCTCGCGAACCTCAAGACACAGGGCAAGCCCAAGGTCGGCATTCAAAGACCGCTCGTGAAATTCATCGAAGATAACCGCGCCAACGCCTGTCAACTCGGGGTCGCTTTGCAGCATGCGGGTTAGGATGCCCTCGGTGACGACCTCGATGCGGGTGGTCTTCGAGGTTTTGGTCTCTCCGCGGACGCGGTATCCGACGGTTTGGCCGACGGCTTCGCCCAAAGTCTGAGCCATGCGTTCGGCCGCTGCCCGCGCCGCGAGGCGACGGGGTTCCAGCATCAGGATCTTGCCCTCGCTCAGCCCCGCTCGTAGCATTTCCAGCGGCACGACTGTTGTTTTCCCGGCCCCCGGCGGCGCCTGCAAAACGGCATGTCCCGTATCGCGCAAAGCGCGCAGCAGATCTGGGATAGCAGAGTGGATCGGCAGCTCGGTCATGCTGCTTTATCGGGCAAGCCCAAGGGGGCGTAAAGCGCCAATCCGATGCGACAGAGACGCCAGGCTGCGAGGTTGGGCTGGACAGAGCCACCCGGCGCGGGCATGAAAGCAGCCCAAAGACCATAGGATCGCGACCGCAATGGATATCACTGAACTTCGGGACAGGATTTTGAACCAAGACCGCCGGGCTTTGGCGCGGGCGATTACTCTGGTGGAAAGCGGCCGCAGTGACCATCGCGAACAGGCGGCTGCGCTTTTGGACGCGCTTCGCCCTGCAGGGAGGCAGGCGATCCGGATCGGTCTGTCTGGCACGCCGGGCGTCGGAAAATCCACGTTTATCGAGAGCTTTGGCATGTTTCTGACCGCGCAAGGGATGCGCGTGGCGGTTCTGGCCGTGGATCCGTCCTCGGCGCGCTCTGGCGGCTCGATCCTGGGCGATAAGACGCGGATGGAACGCTTGAGTCGCGATAAGAACGCCTTTATTCGCCCATCCCCTAGCCAGACCCATTTGGGCGGCGTGGCGCGCCGGACTCGCGAGGCGGTTGCGCTCTGTGAGGCTGCGAATTTTGACGTTGTTCTGATCGAAACCGTTGGCGTCGGGCAATCCGAAACGGTTGTCTCAGAGATGTCGGACCTTTTCCTCTTGCTCTTGGCCCCCGCGGGTGGCGACGAATTGCAAGGCGTGAAGCGCGGCATCATGGAAATGGCGGATCTGATCCTCGTGAACAAGGCCGACGGAGACCTGAAGGCCACCGCGACGCGAACCTGTGCGGACTATTCCGGAGCGCTGCGTCTGTTGCGCAAGCGCCCGCAGGATCCTGAAGGATTCCCTAAGGCCATGACTGTTTCAGCGATTGAGGAAAACGGTCTAGATGAAGCTTGGGCGCAAATGAGCGAACTGACCTCATGGCGGCGCGCACAGGGACAGTGGGACAGTCGACGCGCCGCTCAGGCCCGCCATTGGTTCATCGAAGAGCTGCGGCAAACGGTTCTGGCGCAGTTGGAAACCCCGAAAGCCCTTCAGGAAATCAACGGGTTGGCTGCGGATGTGGCCGAAAACAAGCTGAGCCCAAGTGCGGCTGCTGACCGCGTGCTTAAGGCGCTGCACATCCCGCAAGCCTAGGATTTCAACCGCGCCTTTGGTAAATACGCAAAAGCCTCTGCGCGATTGTCATTTACCTGTCGTGAATCACTTGACCTCGCCCGGATTCAGGCCTAAAGACGCCCAACGAAATTCCGGGCGCTGTCTAAAGCGGCGCCCATTTGTATTCAAAGGCCTCGATTGGCCTTTTGACCGAAACACGAGGATGAACCCATGTCGCGCCGTTGCGAACTGACCGGAAAAGGCCCAATGACTGGCAACAATGTCAGCCACGCCAACAACAAAACCAAGCGTCGCTTCCTGCCGAACCTGAACGACGTGACCCTGCAATCCGAAGTGCTGGGCCGTGGCGTTAAGCTGCGCATCTCTGCTGCGGCTCTGCGCACCGTCGACCACCGCGGTGGTCTGGACGCGTTCATGGCGAAAGCAAAAGACAGCGAGCTGTCTGACAACGCTCTGAAAATCAAAAAAGAGATCGCAAAAGCGCAGGCTGCTCAAGCCTAAGCTGATCTCGTCCATCACTGGACAGTGATTTGAGCCCCGTCTGATCTCAGGCGGGGCTGTTTCCTTTTGTCGCTTTTCAAATGCGGCTTTCAGCGGATATATCGCGCGTGATGACTCGACTTCGTACCCATATCGCCTTTGTGCTGATCTTTGTGCTGACCCTGACGGGGCACAGCATGGCGATCGCGCGTGGGGCATCTGGGCCTGCGGGCTTTATGGAGCTTTGTACCGGCGCTGGCCCTGTCATGGTGGTCATCGACGAGAACGGAGAACCAACTGGCGAGAGCCATATCTGTCCCGAGTTCTCTTTGATGCTGCAGCATGCTCTGGGCGGAGACGCCCTTGTGCTCGTGGCCGCAGAATTTTCTGCCACGCGCCTCGGCTGTTTCACCAAGCGCCAAGCTGCGTCTATTGCGCGACTTTCGCCTTCTGCGCGTGGGCCTCCGACGCTGGTTTGAATCCCTCTTTTCCTTTCAAACCAATATCCTACGCCGGAGACTCCTATGTCCGTTAAATCCCTGACACTTGCGGCTGTCGCTGCTGCTTCTTTCGCTGCGCCTGCTTTTGCCGACACGCATATTATGATCCGCGACCCTTACGCGCGCTCTGCTGGCAAAGCTGCCAAAGCGGGCGCGGCCTTTATGACCATCATGAACCACGGCGATGAGGCGGATCGCCTGATCTCTGTTGTGTCCGATGCAGCGGCCCGCGTTGAATTGCACACCCACAAGGAAATCGGCGACGGCGTGATGAAGATGATGCACGTCGAAGACGGCTTCGAAGTGCCCGCCGAAGGCGCACGTATGCTGGATCGTGGTGGAGACCACGTCATGTTCATGGGGCTGACCCAGCCATGGGAGCAAGGCGATGTGTTGACCGTCACATTCACCTTTGAGAAATCCGGAGAGATGGTGGTTGAAATTCCCGTCGATCTGGAACGCAAAGCCGGCATGGGACATGAGCATATGAACCACGGCGAAGATCACAGCGGCCACGGGGGCCACGATCACTAAGCCAAGCAAAAACTGCACAGACAGGCCAGTGGTTTCTCTGGCCTTTTCTTTATCGTGCCAGTTCTTCTTGCACCCAGGCGGGCACAATTTCTGAGGCCGGTCCAAAGCGACATTCCGCAAACCGCGAGGCACCTGCTGAGGGTTCCAGGTTCAACTCAATAGTGTGGGCTCCGAAGTGATCGGCTTCGGCGACAAAATTCGCCGCCGGATAGACTTCGCCCGATGTGCCGATCGAGACGAAGACGTCGGCTTTGCTCAGTGCCTCGGCGATCCGCTCCATGTGGTAAGGGATCTCTCCGAACCAGACCACATCGGGGCGCGTGCTGGGAGCGCCGCAGGCAGGGCAGGCGTCTGAAGGGGTCATCTTGAGCGGAGCCTCCCAGCGATGGTCGCAAGACGCACAGAGCGCGCCATTCAGGCGACCATGCATGTGCAGGATTGATGTGCTGCTGGCTTTTTCATGCAGGGAATCAACGTTTTGCGTGACGATCAACAGCTCGCCGTCCAGTTTCGCCCCTAACTCTGCCAAGGCGAGATGCGCGGCGTTTGGCACAGCCTCTGCAGCCTGTGCACGGCGCGCGTTATAGAAATCATGCACCAGCTTCGGATTGCGCGCAAAGCCTTCGGGTGTGGCGACATCCTCGATCCGGTGCTGCGCCCAAAGCCCGCCTTCGTCGCGAAAGGTGCCAAGGCCACTTTCCGCGGAAATACCTGCGCCGGTGAGGGTCACGATATTGGTCATAGAGGACGGCCTGTGCTGGTGGTAGGGTCGCCTCAGCATTGCACGAAGGAAGAAGTCTATGAAGGTGCTCTTTGTCTGCCTTGGCAATATTTGCCGCAGCCCCTCGGCCGAAGGTGTGTTTCGCGAGGTATCTCAGGCCGAGACAGACAGCGCAGGCACCGGAGGCTGGCATGTCGGATCGCCGCCCTACGGTCCGATGTTAGAGGCAGCAGCGCGGCGGGGCTATGATTTCTCGGACCTGCGGGCGCGGCAGTTCAGGGTGCGGGACTTTGAGGATTTTGACCTGATCATCGGCATGGATGCCAACAACATACGCGACATCGAGGCCCTACGGCCTGAGGGGAATGACACTCCGGTGCGGCTGTTCACGGAGTATGGGAACACGGACATGATCGAAGTCCCCGATCCCTATTACACGCGTGATTTCGATGGCGCGCTTGACCTGATCGAAATCTGCGCCGATGGGCTGAAACGCGACATCGGCTGATTTAAGAAAATCAAAATCAGATTAGCTGTTCAGTAAACGCAATTCGCCTTTCAGGAAGGGCTGTTTTTGAACCAACGGAGTGATCATGCGGTCGCCCACAAGCTGGCGCAGACTCTGTCGCACATTCAGCGGCACGGCATCGGCCCAATCGCTGCTGGCAAAGACAGAAATCTGACGGTGGAACTGTCCAAAGGGTAGGGGATGCGCCACCACGTCGTCGTGAAACCGCGCCGCCCGCATGAACCCCAAGGGCGTCGTGATCGACCACCCAATGCCGCGCGCGACACAGGCCATCAAAGCCATATGGCTGCCGATCTCAAACCGGTCTCCGAGGTCTTGTTTATACCGCGACAGATGCGCGTCGATCTGGCGAGAGATTAGTTGACGGCGTTCATAGCGCAAGAAGGGGAGGCCTTGGATAATATCTTCGACCGACTTGCCGCGTGGCGTTTGGGACGTTGGCGTCACAAGGATGAAAGGATCGCGAACGAGTGGATATTCTATAATGCCCTCAAGGACTTCGCCGGAACTCGCGGCAACGCCGAGGTGTAGGCTTTGATCCTTAAGGTCTGCGAGAATGTCGTGGCTGGCCGCCGTCACCATGCGGAAGCTGCAGTTGGTGAGGCTTTCTGCCAAAGCGGTCACCAGACGCGGTGTGATGTCATTGTCAAAATCATCAATGATCCCAATCGACAAGGATGTCAGATGGGTTAAGTCCATCACCGAAAGTTCGGATTGCGCAAGCCTGAGTTCTGACAAAACCGACCGCGTATGGCGCAGGAAATTCCGCCCCGCTGGCGTCAAGACCATGGGCCGCGTGCCGTGATCTACCAACGCGACGTCCAGGGCGGTTTCCAGATTGCGCAGCTGCTGGCTGACGGCAGGTTGGCTCAGGCCCGTCGCTTCTGAGGCCTGAGCGACAGAGCCATGGGTGGCCAGCGCCTCAAACACCTCAAGCCCCCGCAATGTGACGCCTTTTTTGAGCATAGCTCCGCCCTCACAGATTTGGATTTCTCAAATCTATGCGTAAATGAGACTAAACGCAAAAGGGATGCGGATCAGACGCCTTTGCACATGACTTCGGCGGTGTCGCCAAAGGCCTTGTAGCGTTCCCAAAAGATCTCATGCGAGCGCGCGCGTGACGTGCGAATTTCCTGCGCCATATGCGGGTCGCGGAAAAACTTGGCCGCAAGGCGCTGGTCGGCCCGAGACAGCGACTGATTGGCGACGTGCTGCAGACACGTGCACATGCGCCAGGATGCGGCCTCTCGGTCGGACCTTACGCATGCGCTGGCAATGACGCCCGCGCTTGCAGAGGTGGAGGTGACCACGGAAATTAACAAAGCGCCCGCGGCGCCTTTCAGGAAGAGTTTCATGCTTTGCCTCATAGTGCCGACTTTTGCGGCTTTTGTTTGCGGGCAGTATGCCTGAATTTTTCACTCTTTTAAAGGTTGAACATTCGGGCTGATTTCAGACCTAACGGGTACTCTTGAAAAATCAGTGGCCTCGGGCCTCTTTGTCGCGTTAGGCTTGCCTTAGAAATAGGAGACCTCATGCCAGCAATTGCCAAACGCAACGATTACCAGACTGTTATCACGACCTTTGAAATGACGCCGGGGACGTGTCAGGACCTCATAGATGCCCTGAACGAAGCCTATGCGGATTTCATTTCCAAACAGCCGGGTTTTATTGCTGCGGGGCTACATGTGAATGACGCGCAGACGCGCATTGCCAACTATTCTCAATGGGAGAAGCGCGAAGATTTTCAGGCGATGTTACGCACTCCCGAGATGCGCGAGCGCAATAGACATATCTCGGCGCTGTGTAAGAATTTCGAGCCGGTCATGTATGATGTGATCGACACCTATCGAACCTAGGCCCCCCCAATGTACGCGCATATTCTCATGCCGGTGAGTTTGGATGAAGGGGCGGATCTTGCCCCCAAACTTGCTGTGGCCCGCCAACTGGCGGGCGAAGATGCGCGCGTGACGCTGCTGCATGTGATGGGAAATATTCCAGAGTATGCCAGCAGCTATCTGCCCCATGGGTATCAGGACGAGACGCGGGCTCAGATTGAGTCTGCCCTCACTGAAATCGGTGGCAGCCTGAGCAATGTTGAGGGGGTCGTGTTGAACGGAAAGCCTGTTCAGGTGATCCCGGACTTTGCGAGATCCAAAGATGTGGATTGCGTGATCCTATCCGTCAGCCCCGAAAGTCGGCGAGAGCTAAAATCGGTCGAAACCATTGCGCAATTGCTGCGTCAGCTGAACTGCGCGGTCCATATTCTGCGATAAATCCTGAAAATTTGATGCGCTTTGTCGTGCAGCTCGTGCTGCTGAGGTCGACATTTCGTCCATTTGGACGACCTGAGCGCGCATTTTCTCTAAATCACTGATATTTATCGTCTTTTCGGGTTGCGCAATAGCGCTTGCGCTCGTAGATTAACTTTCTGTGGATAAGTCATTTTCGCGGTTTCACGCTATTTTTGCCTGGTGAACCGATGACTGTTTCTCGATTTGAATAAATCACCGAGTTTTCCACATTTTTGTTCGAATATGAAAATTATAGTTCATCCAATGTGGATAAATATCGCATTTGAGTCCAAAAATTGGAATGTGGATAAGTCGATTTGGCAGCGTGTTTGCCGCTCAAAGCGGTCATTTTAGACCGAAATTCGGGGTGTCTTATAGGATAATTTGGCTTCGGTTTTGGTGCTCTTTTTGCAAGATCCCGAGTGTCGTTGTTCTCAATTGGACAAATGTTCGAAATTTCATGAACTTAAGACGCGTTCTTTATAGATTAGTGGGCCGTAATCTCTGAAAACCAAGCAAAGTGGGCACAAAGGACGTGCTAACGCCCGCGTCGCCTCACATTGCCGCCACGCTGACCAGGGCGGCCCGCGGTTGATCGGCCTTTGGTCGCCGTATCCGCCGCAGCATCAATCGCGGATTGCCGTGCAAGAGGGTCGTCCGCGACTGCCAGATCCACCGCCTCAAGCCGCTTTACTTCGTCGCGAAGACGTGCGGCTTCCTCGAACTCAAGGTTCTCGGCAGCTTTGCGCATCTCTTCCCTCAGGCCCTGCAGATGGGCTTCAAGGTTTGCGCCATGCATTGGTTTGTCGATGGTGGCTGTCACGCGGTTCATGTCGGTGTCGCCCTGATAGAGCCCCGCCAGAACATCTTCGACGTTCTTTTTAACGGTTGCAGGCGTGATGCCGTGCTCTTCGTTATAGGCGATCTGCTTTTCGCGACGGCGCTCGGTTTCCTTCAGCGCACGCTCCATCGAGCCGGTAATGCGGTCGGCATACATGATGACACGCCCGTCAGCATTCCTCGCGGCGCGGCCGATGGTCTGGATCAGAGACGTTTCAGAGCGCAGGAAACCCTCTTTGTCTGCGTCCAGAATGGCGACCAGCCCACATTCGGGAATGTCCAAGCCCTCGCGCAGAAGGTTGATCCCGATTAAGACGTCAAAGGCCCCAAGACGCAGGTCGCGCAGGATCTCGATCCGCTCGAGCGTATCGATGTCGCTGTGCATGTAGCGCACTTTGATGCCCTGTTCATGCAGGTATTCGGTGAGGTCCTCGGCCATGCGCTTGGTGAGCGTCGTCACTAATGTGCGGAACCCGTTGGCGGTGACTTTGCGCACTTCGTCTAGCAAATCATCGACCTGCATCTCGACAGGGCGGATTTCGACCTCTGGATCCAACAGACCCGTCGGGCGGATCACCTGTTCAGTAAAGACGCCGCCGGATTGCTCCAGCTCCCAATTGGCGGGGGTGGCCGAGACAAACACCGACTGCGGGCGCATCGCGTCCCATTCCTCGAACTTCAGAGGGCGGTTGTCCATACACGAGGGCAGGCGGAACCCATGCTCGGCCAGCGTGAACTTGCGCCGATGGTCCCCGCGATACATGCCGCCGATCTGAGGCACAGAGACGTGGCTTTCATCAGCAAAGACAATCGCGTTGTCGGGGATGAACTCAAACAGGGTGGGGGGCGGCTCACCCGGCGCACGGCCCGTCAGATAGCGTGAATAGTTCTCGATCCCGTTGCAAAAGCCCTGCGCCTCAAGCATCTCGAGGTCAAAGTTGGTGCGCTGCTCCAGACGCTGCGCTTCCAGAAGTTTGCCGTCATCCACCAATTGGTCGAGCCGGATCTTGAGCTCTTTTTTGATGTTCAGAATAGCCTGGTTCAGCGTCGGCTTTGGCGTCACATAGTGAGAATTTGCATAGACCCGGATTTTTTCAAAAGTGTCCGTCTTTTCACCCGTCAGCGGGTCAAATTCCGTGATCCCCTCCAGTTCCTCACCAAAGAAAGACAAGCGCCAGGCGCGGTCTTCGAGGTGGGCAGGGAAGATTTCCAGACTGTCACCACGCACGCGGAAAGATCCGCGCTGGAACGCCTGATCATTACGCCGGTACTGTTGCGCCACCAGATCCGCCATGACCTGTCGCTGATCATAGTCTTGACCCACGACCAGATCCTGCGTCATCGCGGAATAGGTCTCCACTGAACCAATACCGTAGATACAGCTGACCGAGGCCACGATGATCACATCATCCCGCTCCAGCAAAGCGCGGGTCGCAGAGTGACGCATCCGGTCGATCTGTTCGTTAATCTGGCTTTCTTTTTCGATATAAGTGTCAGACCGGGGAACATAGGCTTCTGGCTGATAGTAGTCGTAGAACGACACGAAATATTCGACCGAGTTCTCGGGAAAGAAGCCTTTGAATTCGCCATAAAGCTGGGCCGCAAGCGTTTTGTTCGGCGCCAGAATAATCGCGGGGCGCTGCGTTTCCTCGATGACCTTGGCCATTGTGAACGTCTTGCCGGTGCCGGTTGCGCCCAACAGGACTTGATCGCGCTCTCCGTCGAAAACACCTTGGCTCAGCTCTGCAATCGCCGTGGGTTGGTCGCCAGCAGGGTCAAATTCCGTCGCCATGACAAAGCGTTTGCCGCCCTCGAGCTTTTCGCGCGGAGCGTTTTGGACGGGCGTGCTGTCGGAATTGGCGTAAGGCAAATTGCGCTCCTATTCTTGGGCCCTAATGTGCGATCTTTAAGGTCAGGTGCAAGCCTGCTGTCAAACTTACAACAGGTTAGCGCTAAATTCCTGTCGGTTTTTGACAGTAGGGGGGCGGTTTTCTGGTGGTGACAGAATGTCGCAGTTTGGGTGAGGGGCGACTGCTAGACAAGGTGTGTTTACCCTACGTAAGGCGCGGAACCTACTGGTCTTACTTAGAAAATGTCAATCGTTGTACATTTGTACAAATGCGACGGTGGCGTTGGTAAGGAAATACCTCGCAAAAACAAAGTGATATTCCGTAAGTTTTTTTCGCATCCGTCTGTTGCACATAATTTGCAATGACACGTATATTTCTTGTGCAAGCAGCGCTTGGTTGCTGCTCGGTTCACATTTACCCCTCGCTCCCCGTGGACTGGACGGCAACCAAGTCTAACCTTTCCCTCCAAAATTCACCGACATCGACAGGGTGCAATCTTGCGCTTTTCTCCCTTGCTCGAAAGCCAATATTTCGGGATAAAGCGCTCAGGACGAAGGAGCCCGAAATGATCGCACGTATCTATCAGCCTGCCCGCAATGCCATGACTTCTGGCACTGCAAATACCAAAACATGGGTGCTGGAATTTGCGCAGGCCTCAAGCCGCGACATTGATCCATTGATGGGCTGGACCGGATCTGACGACACGCAGTCTCAGGTCAAAATGACCTTCGCGTCCAAAGAGGCCGCGCTTGACTATGCCAAAGACCACGGCATCGAGGTTCAGGTGACAGATCCCCACAAGCGCAAGCCCAACATCCGCGCGCGCGGATATGGGGAAAATTTCGCACCTGATCGCCGTGCACCTTGGACGCACTAAGCCTTATTTGACGTCGTCCTTAAGGATCCGCGTCAGCGCGCGGTCCAAACCGTCGAGATCATCTCCCAAACGGGCTTCAAAGTCCTTCTGTAAGGCGATCACCATTGGGATGAGCTCAGCCATTAGCGCTTCGCCATCCTCAGTGAGTTCGATATGAACAAGGCGACGGTCCATTGTGTCCGCGCGTTTCGTTAACAAGCCGCGGTCTTTAAGCCGGTCGGCTGCGCGGCTGACCTTGGACTTCTCCATGGTTACACGGGCTTCAATATCCCGAACCGAGGCTTTGCCTTCTTTCATTAAATGCGCAAGCACGCGCCATTCCGGAATCGAAAGACCGAATTTCTCGCGATAGATCGCCGCGACCTCTTCGCTGTAGGCGCGCGCAGCAACAGCAAGGCGGTACGGAATGAAATCCGCGATGTCAAAATTCGTGGCGCTGATGCCCTGATTTTCCTGATCTGTCATGGTTTTTCGCGGTGCCCGTGGGCATCCTCCCTCCGCAATTGGCACGGTCTTCGCACGAAACGCACAATTTTTCAAATCTAGGGCGACGTTCCAATTCGTGCCTGCGAATGACGGTTCCTCAGGGCGTTGAAACTTCGGTTAAAACTTTGGACGCCTTGGACAAGAGGTGGTTTGACAAATCGCGATCAAGCGGCGAAACACATCTCAGCGGTCCCTTAGCTCAACTGGATAGAGCAGCTGACTTCTAATCAGCAGGTTCAGGGTTCGAGTCCTTGAGGGATCGCCAGCATATCTAAAACTCTTGAACGTTTTGTCGTCGAACCCTGAAAGAATGGGTTCGGAAGCCGATCTTAGGTGCATTTCGCTGGGGCATATTTTTGGAAACCCTGAGCCGCTTATTCTATCAGGTTTGGCGCAAGTGCATGGCTCGCGGCTCAAGGTCATTCCAATGTTGGTAGTGCTACAGCTACGCAGCCACAGGCAGTTCCTTCACCAAGCTGCGCGCGATCAAGCCTTCCCAGTTGCGCTCAAAGACACCCGCGACACGTTCTGACAGGCGGGCCTGCGAGTCTGGGATCTTGCTCAGATCTGCGGTCAGGCTGGCATCAATAGCCCGCGTCCAATCCGCAACGGTGTTGCGCGCGACGCGATGCGCGCCGTCTTCGAGTTGATCGCAAAGCCCATCCACAGGGGCCACCAAGGTCCGGCGACGTGCGGCGAGTGCTTCTTGCGCGACCAGCCCATAGGCCTCCCACCGAGAGGGTAGCAAGACGGCCTGCACCTCTGACATGGCGCGGACGGGGTCCGGGGCGTGGCCTTCCAATGTGATGCGCGGGTCGATCTGAGCCATGCGCTCCAATTCTTCGTGCTGACCACCGCGCCCAAAAATACGCAGACGCGCGTCAGGTTCCTGGCACTGGCTGAACGCCATGATCAGCGTATCAAACCCCTTCTGAGGTTCCAGCCGCCCGATGGCCCCAAACACGCGACAAGGGCCTGTGGGAGCCTCGAGCGCTGCGAAAGCCGAAAGGTCTACGGCCGAGCGAATGACACAAGACCGTTCCGGGGCCACAAGATCGCGAGTCACCAGCCAGCTGTATTGCGCGCGGCTGACGCCAACCACTGTGTCAAACAGAGAATAGGCCGTACGCAGCAGGGAAAAGAACCTTTCGCGTTTGGCCACATTCAGGGCTGTGAAGCTTTGAGTATAGCTGTGCTCGACATGAATCAGCGAAATGTTTGGATGTTTGGCGCGCAGGGCAATCAATCCCGCCAAGCCACGCCAGCTGACAGTCAGGTGTGAGACGATCAAATCCGCCTCAATCACCGGCACGTCGGCGGCGTTCTTGGGGATGACACGAATTTCATGATCCGCTTGATTTGCCAACCGCTGCGAGTTGCAGATATGGGTCACGACGCGAGTTACGCCGCCTGTGGTAGTGTCGTCCAGCAGATGTACAATACGTGGTTTACTCATAATGATCTCCCTTAAGGATGGGGTGAAAATGGGACTGCGAACTCTGTCGCAGTGTAGGCACATTGGCCTTAACAAGCGCTTTCTGCGCGGGGGCGGAAACTTTGAAGAGCGAGGCCACCGGAGCCGCCAAAATCGTGACGCCCGACTTGATGGGTTCGGCCCAAAGCGGCTCGTAAGACTGTGACCAAGCCCGTTTCAGATAGGCGCGGGCGGTTTTGCCATCGCCATTGCTGATGGCACGGCGCGCCAGATACCGCAGTTGGTAGGCGCGTGCCGCAGGTTCGTGGCGGGCGAAAAAAGCCGGGTGAAGGCTGCGATGCTTTGCAATCACATTTTCCCAGGAGTCCAATTGGCGCTCGGTCTTGGCAGAGAGCCCGTCGCCCGCGACCCGATAATAGGTCAGCAGACCTCGGATGCCTTCAAAATCCCAATCGGTCAGAAGCGCGATGCGCAGCCAGCATTCGATGTCCTCGGACTGGCGGAAGGTCTCGTCGAAATAGGAAAAGGCGGAATAGGCCTCGTGATGCACATAGGCGATGTCATCAAACACCGCGCGACGAATGACGGCGGAGGAGCCGTTCCCAATCGGGTTGCGCTTCAGAATATGAGCCGCTGTCACGCCGCGCAGCCTTGGTGACTGTTTGACCGACAAAAGACGACCCTCTGCGTCGATCATCTGAGAGCCCGCATAGCTCACGCCGACATTCGGTTTGCGATCAAGGTGGCGAATATGGCGACGCAGCTTGTCAGGGTGCCAGAGGTCGTCGGCATCGCAAAACCCGATGAACTCACCGCTGGACTCGGCAATCCCTCGATTGCGCGCGCCGGAAAGGCCTCGGTTGGCCTGTTGGATATACCAAAACCGGCGATCGTCTAGGAATTGCTCGGCGACCTGTTTGGTATTGTCGGTAGAGCCGTCATCCACAATGATGACCTCAAAGTCCTGATAGGTTTGGTCCTGCAGCGAGGTCAGCGTGGCACCAAGGGTTGCGGCGACGTTGAAAGCAGGGACGACGATGGTTGCGCGATACATTTTGGCCTCGATTACTTAGAGAAGATTTTGCGTTGGACGGGTGCCGGCAGCAGCGGCGCGGCAAAGGCCGCAATCGCAGTGGCTGCACCGCGACGAAGTGGAAAGAGAAAACCGCGTGGACTCTTCAGCAGGCCTTGCAGAGCCAGCCCGCGTGCCACGCCACGCCCCTGATCCAGACGCAGCGCGCGGCGGGCCAGATAGCGTAGGTAGACGGCTTCTTGCGCGGCATTGGGGGTAAATCCAAACCGTGCCGCCGTGGTAAGTGCCAAATCCCGGGAATGCGCCATCCTGCGCAGATCGGCCGACAAACCGCCTGTCGAGGTGCGATACCAGACGAGGAGGCGATCAATCGGTTGAATAGTCGCGCCCATTCCAACAATGCGGATCAGCCATTCCAGGTCTTCGTTGTGAACGAGGCCTTCGGCAAAACCACCGCAACGTTCAAAGACTGTGCGCCGTACTGCGATATTGCTCATGGTGCAGACGGGATTTTCGCCCATCAACTCTGGGATCGAAAGTTCCGAAGTGCCGACTGTGGACGTCGTATCGATATCCCCAAATCTTTGGAAAAAGGCGATCTGGCCATAGGCTCCGTCGATGCGGCTGTCAGAGAATGCTTTGTCCAAAATGCTCAGTTTGGTTTCGACCCACAGATCGTCCGCGTCGCAAAAACACAAGATTGTCCCCCGCGCAGCCTCGACACCGCGATTGCGCGCGACGCTTGGCCCTGCATTGTCTTGGCGTATCACTTGGATCCGTGCCTCCGCCATCGCCCAACTTTGAAGGCGCTGCACGGTGCCATCGCTGGACCCGTCATCGACACAGATCAGCTCCCAATCCCAACGGGTCTGTGCGACTACGGCGGCGATTGTCGCATCCACCGTGTCCACAGCATTGAAACAAGGCATGATGATCGAAAACTTTGGCATGTTTAAATCTCCTGAACTGGCTTGCTGAGGGACGGCAAAAATAGGGGGGCGCTGGCCAGCAACAGGACGGCCGATGTGGTGACCAGGTAACCGGTTGCCATCGCGGTCAGCCCCATGGGTGCGGTTATGACGGCGGACAGGGTAAGCATCAGAACAAGCAGCGCATCGACACCCAATTCGATCTCTGGCTGCCCTCTCAGGCGCAGGCGCGCGGCCGCAACGGTCCAGAGCGTTAGGGGCAGAGCACAGAGACACAGGATCGAAACCGCGGGTACCACGTCGGCCCAGCTGTCTCCCAGCAAGAGCGGCACGTAAGTTGGAGCCAACAGCGCTTGTGCGATGATGAAAGGGGAAATGACGATCAGGCTTAGGATCCCCGATTGGCGAGCATCCACGTCCAGGCGCAGGCTTTGGCTTAGGTGGGAAAAAGCAATTTTAGCAAGTGCCGAGGCATAGGACGTGGCGATGTTCAGACCAGCATTGAAGGCCATGAAATAGAGCCCTAGCCCCTCGGCACCGAGCAAAGCTCCAACGATCAGCTTGTCAGAATGCATGCGCATCGCTTTGACCGCTTCAACACCCAGAACTGGTAGGCCATAGCGGACAAACGGGGCGATAGGCTCTGGCGTAACAGCAGCGCATTTGCGCCAGGGACGCAGGCGGCGCACCGCGATCAGCCAGATAGGCGCGGTCAACACGCGAGGCAGGATCAATACAATGGGCGAGGGCAGAACAATGGCCAATAGAATGGTCAGGACGTTCGCGCTGACAATCTGAACGCCTGCAATGGTGGCCACTTGGGGATGTCTGCCCTCGCGCACGGCCAAGGCGACCTGCACCTGTCCCCCTGGCATGAAAAGATATTCCAAAGCGGCAACGGCCACGAGGCCCGCGATCACCGGAAATCCGCATGCAAAAAGCACGGCAGCCAGTCCGATTTGGAACGCAATCAGTGCCAGTGCCCAGCGCCAGAAAATCCAATGGGCGCGGGCGGCTGTCGCTTCCAGCTCGTCATCGCTCGCCGCGATAATTCGTTGCCCGACGCCATTTTCTGTCAGCGCCTTGATGGTTTCGCAAATCGCGAAGGCAGCAGCCGCGAGGCCAACCTGCTCGGGCGCAAGCATGCGAGCGATCACGACAACGACGAAAAGGCGAGAGATCTTGGCAACCATTTCTGAGGCGCCATAGGACATAAGTCCTTTCAAATACGCTTTATGAACCGCGGATACTTGCACTTGACACCTCTTGTGATTGCCTCTTCACTTTAGAGGGAGTGCGTGCGCTAAAAGGCTCCGCAAACGGTCAATGTTTGTCACACAAGCAGCAACGCCAACCCATTGGGATAGGTGTGTTCGCCAGAGTAGTTGAAGGGTGTGTGGAGGTTTCTTCGTTAATGTTAAGAGTATGTTCACTATTGGGATTTGATCAGTGATTAACGGATTTAAACAGGCAGTCTCAGCGCTGACACTCATCGCAGTAGCGGGCTGCGCCACCGTGCGCACCCCTTACAATGTAGAACCTGTCAGTAGAGGCCACGCCTATCAGGCGCAGTATCGAGAGATCACGACGCCGCAGGACAATCGGTTCCTACGATCTGTTGAAATGAACCAAGTGCCGTGTTTGCCTTTACGGGGCGGTATCGCGGGCAAGAGCATCGCGATCGAAACGTTGCTTGGAGAGAAACTGACGCGGAACGACTTGCTGGATGTGCGCATTGGCACCGACGAAGAATTGTCCGGTAAATATGTGATTTCGCGTGACGGCACACTGAAGGTGCCGTTTATGCCTTCAATACAAGCGCAGGGTCGCTCGGGTCCGGAAATAGAACGCGCTCTGGCCAAGGCGCTGGAGCAAACGGGTCTCTATGACACAGCACCGCCGATCTCTGTGCGCGTGGCTGATTTTGCGTCTGTCAGCGTTGGCGTGTCGGGCGCGGTCTTTGAGCCCCATCAGGTCGAAATTGGCGGGGTAGGGGACACAATCGACACCAACCGAGCCCAAGCGCTGGGAGCCTCGACCGAGGCACGTAATCTCTCTGCTGCGCTGCGCAACGCAGGTGGCATTCGGCCCGACGCAGATATCTCTGCAGTCGAACTGCGACGTGGGGGTAAACTCTATAAAATCGACATGCGCGGCGTCTTTGAAGGGCGCAATATGGTGGATGTCATGCTTTTGACCGGAGATCAGGTCTTTGTGCCGTCGCGCCAGTGTTTTCAGGACGATCTGATGCGTCCCAGCCCGATTAGCCCACCTGGTGTGTCTTTGTTCCTCTCAAACCTGACGCAACCCGCGACGGGCAACGCGCCTTCGGCCATCGGACGCACGGTGCGAGAGATTCCCTATGGTACGCGACACATGCAAGCGGTGATCGACACGAACTGTGTGGGGGGTGCGAGAACGACCAGCGCACATCGCTCGGCGATCCTTATGTCGCGCAATCCTGTGACAGGTGTCTCTGTGGTGATCGAGAGAGATATCGAGGACATGCTGCGGCGCGCGGATCGGGATGACTATGATCCCTACATGCTGCCCGGCGACGGGATCGCCTGTTATGACAGCACCGTCACAAACGTTGCAGAAGCTGCGCGTGTTCTTGGGATGTTGGCAGTGGGTGCGGCGCTGAACTAAAGCGTCGCGCGCGTTTCTGTCCAAACTTCAACCAGCTCCGAGAGATACATTTCCACGTCGCCTCGTTTGGCGGCGTTCTCAGATTTGCGGAGCGCGTCCTGAAACGCCTTGGCGCCAAACATCGCTGCCGTGCTGATAAGTTTGTGACAATGATGCTCGACATCCCCTGGCGGTGTGTCCCCAGCCTTGATCCATTCGATCAATTTGTCCGCCTCATCGCGGAACCGGGCCAGGAAAGCGTCATAGTTGTCGCCCAACAGGTCGCGGGCTTCGTTCGTTGGGAGCTGCGCAGATGAGCCTTTCATCATCGGACGCACATGACCAACCATAACCGCTTGCAGGGCTGAGCGCAGCTCGTCCATCTGGATCGGCTTGCCGATGAACCCATCCATGCCGTTCTGCAAGAAACGGTCCTTGTCTTCTGGCAGAACATTGGCGGAAAAGGCGAGGATCGGTGTGGTTTTGGTAGCCTCGATCTCTGAACGCATCTTTTGCGTGGCCGTCAGCCCGTCCATGCGGGGCATATTGATGTCCATCAAGATCACATCGAACACCTGATGCTGAACGGCCTCAAGAGCTTGCAGGCCATCCTCGGCCAGCGTCACCGTATGCCCTTCTTTCTCAAGCATTTTTTGCGCGACAAAGGCGTTCATGTCGTTGTCTTCTGCCAAAAGTATCCGCAGCCCTGGCATCGGTGCGTTCTTTTGGTCCTCCAGCTCTGTTTCGGCCGGAGCCTCGACGATCTGCAAAGGAACAGAGAACCAGAACACGCTGCCTTCACCCGGTGTACTTTCCAATCCAATCTCGCCCTTCAATAGGTTTACCAAGCGCGTCGCAATACCCAGGCCCAAACCCGTGCCGCCGGTCGCTGGCCCTGCGCTCTCAAAATCCTCAAAGATCCGCTGCTGATCGGCTTCGGCGATACCAACCCCCGTATCGATGACGCGAAACTCGATTGATGTGTCATGAGTTTCGATCTCGATCTCTACACGACCGCCTTTTGTGAATTTGATCGCATTTCCAACAAGGTTCAAAAGGATCTGCTCAATGTGATTTCGGTCAGATCGCATCCAGTCCACTGGGGCCCCAAGAAAGCGCCAACTCAGTGTGGTTTGGTGCCGTTCTGCAGGCCCACTTTGCCCATCAAGGATCTCTTGGACAAGCTGACCCACGTGGAAGCTGCTCATCCTGACGGGCATCTTGCCGCTTTCAAACCGCGCCACATCAAGAACCGAGTTCACGTGTTTCATCAACTGGCGACCAGAGATTTCCATGTTGTCCTGATACTGTGACTGCTCACGCGACAGTCGCGTGTCGCCAAGCAATGTCAGATTGCCCAACAACCCGTTAAGCGGCGTCCGGATTTCGTGGCTCATGACGGCAAGGAAGTCGGATTTCGCCTTCTCGCCGGCCAGTGCCAGGTCACGTGCCTCGCGGAGCTCTTCTTCGGTCCGTACGCGCTCCGAAATATCGCGCAGAAAGGCGATGATGATTTCTCCGTCCAGAGTCTGTGCGCTTTCCAAGGCCAATTCCACGGGAAACTCTGTCCCATCCGCACGGCAAGCCGAGATTTGAATGTGCCCATGTCCCACGAGCCGTTTTTCCCCGGTCGCCTGCATGCGCTCCATACCTTGTTGGTGGGCTGCACGCATGCCGTGCGGCACAATCAAATCCCGGATCAGCTTGCCTTTGATGTCTTCGAGCTTATAGCCAAACGTGCGTTCCGCTGCGGCGTTGAAGTCGATCACATGCCCTAAGGAATCTGACACGATCACGCTGTCCAGAGACGTTTCCAAAATAGTCTCCATCCGTGCGTTCGCGCTGACCAAAGCATGGCTTTGTCTGCGCAATTGTCGGTTGGTGGTACGTGAATAAAGCGTCAAGATCGCAAGCAATACCAGCAACATGCCCGACGCTGCGGACAGCTCTAACATCGTGTTGGCGAGCCGATTGCGTAGCAAATCGGACTGTTCGGCAAAATACCCGAGCCCAGAGATATATAGCGCGCGAACCGATGGCCTTAGTGCAAGCGTTTTGTCCAAGATGCTCGGTAGGCTAGACACCAAATGAGCATCCGAGCTGTCCATGATATTCGCGGTGCTATCTAGGAAAGCCTGGATCAGGTCCGTCGCCTCTCCGAACTTTTTCTCAACCCGAGCATCATTGAAAAGTCGCCCCTCGGATACGATAGAAAGGCGGCTATAGAAAACGTCGAAATCCTTGCGCAGATCGGAAAGATTTGGGGTTGTTGCGCCGACTTGGTTTTCAAGCGTCAACGCAAAATCCAGAAACTCGATTTCGACTTGCGAAAGCGTCCATTGCACTGTGTCGCGCTTTGCCGACCTGAGTTCGCTAAGATCGCGCGCAACCGACCCCGCAAGGAAAATAATCACAGCCAGACACGCGACGGCTGCACCAAAGAAAATCAGCTGCGCGGCACGAAAATTGCCATCAAGTTTGGTCACGATATAACTTTCTGCCCAAGCTTTCGCTTGATGCAATTACTCTTGGATCTGGATCTTATTAAGCTGCCAAATGCTGCGAGATTAAATCGTTTCTGTGCGGAATTTTGCATCGCTGTCGAAAGGATAAACAACCCACAAGGGGCCTTTGTCCCGGCGGGACATTGTTTCACCATTCATCAAATATGCAACAATAGGGCCGCCATCAACGGCGTCGCTCGCCGGAATGGTGATCGAGTAATCGTTGATCGCGGTTGCCTGGATCGTGTTCCCCTCAGCATCAAGATGCTGCAACAGATCGCTCAACAAAACACCAGTGAACTGGTGGACCCCATCGGTCCAGAGGGTAGACGTCTCAATCTCTGTCGCTCCCAAAACTTTGAGATCTTGCAGCGTGAAACATGTCACTTTGGTGGTAGTGGCTTGCAGGATATGATCATCGGATGAACATTCCATGGCATGTGCCGACACCGGCACATTTAGCGTGAGTGTGGTTAAAAGTGCCCAAAGTGAATGTTTAAAACGCATCTATGCCTCCATCTGGTGGGCACATAGTGGCAGAAAATTTCATCCTTTCTCTGCCTCGAGAGAATAGAGACCTATCCGACTGGGTAGGTCTCTCTTTTCTTAGTAGGCACCTCGACCGGTCAGGACAGCACGCAGGGTGAGTCCGATGATCATAATATCCAGCATAGCTGAGCGAGATCGCGCATAGGCCAGATCCATTTCGATCATCTGATCAAAGCCAATGTCGGCGCGGCCCGAAACTTGCCACAGGCCGGTTAGACCAGGTTTTGTACCAAGGCGTTTTTTGGCATGGTCCGAGTAGGCGGCAACTTCGCTCGGAAGGCCAGGGCGTGGCCCCACAATGGACATGTTGCCTAGCAAGACGTTGAAAATCTGAGGCAATTCATCAATCGAATAGCGGCGCAAAAACCGTCCGATCCGTGTGATGCGCGGGTCATCTTTGGCTTTGAAGCAGACGCCGGCGCGGTCGGACTGTGCTTCAAGCGACTTCCGTCTCTGCTCTGCGTCCGCATACATTGACCGGAACTTGTATATCGTGAAATGACGCCCGTTTTGCCCAACACGCGTCTGGCTGAAGACCGGATTGCCCCGGCTCTCTATCCGAATGGCAAGAGTGATCGCGAGAAATATCGGTGCCAACAAGAGGAGCGCGGTCAAACTCAGGCAAAAATCCATTGCACGCTTGGCACTGTCACGCAGGGTGATTTGTTTCATTTGCGCGATAGCGACACGCGCTAAGAAAGTTACATTGCCAATCAAATACCGTCCCGCAAGGCGCCGAGGCTCCATAGCCAGCCGCCAGACCCACTCCATACGCGCTTCACGTATAAACGCGGGTGCCCGAGAAACATTGCCAGCCCAGAAGTCCAAAAGAGCACCAACACCCATCGCCAGCCGAACATTCAAGTCTTCAAAGTGGCGGTCAATCCACAGCTCTTGCAGGGGCACGCCCAAGGCCACCAGCAAAATATCGGCGCCGGAGGCGTTGATGTCTTCGACAGCTCCAACAAGCCCGCCGAAACCATCGCGTGTTCCTGCAATCTGAAGGTCTGGGAATTGCGTAGAGAGTCTTTGAGCCGCACGCTCTGCGGTTCCGGTCTCTCCGCCAAGCAAGTAGACCCGCAAGCCTTTTTCCGCAGCCATCCGCATCAGGTGCGGACCAAGGTCGGTTCCATTTAGATTTTCTTTCAGTGGAGCGGACGCAACCTTTGAAGCGATTTCAATTCCGATGCCATCGGGTAAGATTAGGTCCGAGCGGTGTAGGGCGTGTGCATAGTCTTCGGACCGCGATGCCACGTTCATGCAGTGCGCGTTCATGAATGCTACGCGACGACGACCTGGGGCGACGAGGGCTTGCACCACGTCCGGCGTGGTCGCGTTAACCATGTCAAAGCCAAGGACATGCGATGTCTCTAGTTCCGGCCTCACCGATACCTGAGAAAAAATTTCGTCCGCTCTGTAGTGTTTCATTCCGCTTCTCCGAGTTGGTCACTGGGATCAGCATGGTAAATTCGATGGGAGAACACCTCAGCAAAGATGGACAACAAAACGGATTTTTGTGAACTTTGTCGCCCAGTGGGGAACAATGATCTATTCGTTAATCTTGGGCCCTATCCCATCGGATGAGGCCGTTAACCACATTTTACACCTTCTTGCTCCAAAAATGAGCCACATTTATACACGATAGGACAGAAGGCCTACTTCCTAGTTTGGTTAACAAGGACTTTAAGTATGAGAATTCTAATTGCTGACGACCACGATCTGCTGCGCGACTCTCTAGTGGCATTCATGCAGGCCGAGGGAAACATCGACACGGATACAGCTGCAAACCTCGATGAGGCTTGCGCGTTGATTGACGGGCACTACACCTACGATCTGGTGCTGCTCGATTATAACATGCCTGGCATGAACGGGCTTGAGGGCCTGAAGACAGCCGCAGATCGCAATGGCGTGCACCGCGTTGCTTTGATGTCGGGCGAAGCAAGCCGCGAGATTGCTGAGCAGGCGCTTGAGATGGGTGCTATCGGCTTCATCCCCAAGACGCTGCCCGCAAAATCCTTGGTGAACGCGATCAAATTCATGGCCATGGGTGAAAAATACGCACCTTTGGACTTTATGACTGCAGAGCCAGAACCAAACAATCACCCGCTTCTCAAGTCGCTGACGGATCGAGAAACGCAGGTGCTTAAGGGCCTGACCGAAGGCAAATCCAACAAGGAAATCGCCCGCGACCTAGAGCTGTCAGAGCCAACAGTGAAGCTGCATGTGAAAACGCTCTATCGTAAAATTGACGTGTCCAACCGCACGCAGGCCGCGATGGTCGCACGCGATCAGGGCGTCTTTTAAGCCAAACGGATAGGGGCGACCCAAACGCCCCTCTTTCCCTCCTTTTTCTCCCCAGAAAACAAACGCTTGGTGGTGCAATCTGCTCTCAAAGAAAAGAGAGATCCACCCAATGGCATTTTACTCCGACATAGAGCCAGCTGCACCGCTGACCTTCCGGACCCTGATCCGCAAGTTGAGATCAAAAAGCGCACGCGCGTTGTTGTTCAAGCGCGTTTTTCGCTACATCACGGTCTTTAGCATCTGGTGTGGCGTGATTTGGTCGCCGATCGTGACTTATCTTTCCTCAGCTGCACCGGTCTATACATCTTCGATGTCGTTGATCCTGCCGGGGGCGGGGGTCTCGGCCTCCGTCAATATGGAAGGTATCGGTCAGGCCAGCTCTTTTGCATCTTCGGCCTTTGCCTCCAACTCGATCAGCCCCACTCAAACCTACAAACGACTGATCCGTGCCGACCGGATCATGCAATCCGCGGCAGATCAGCTGTCGATCCAACGTCGGGATTTGCCTCTGCCCAAAGTGACGCTGGTAGACCAGACCGGCTTGATCCACATCGAGCTGACGGGCCCTTCACCGATCGAAGCCCAAGCCCGCGCTGAGGCCGTGTTAAGCTCGTTTTTTCACGAGGTGGAACTGCTTCGCAACGATGACCAAATGGTCCGCGAAGAAGGCGCGATCCGAGCGATTGAGGAATATCGCAACTCGGTCCTGTCCACGCGAGAAGCGGTGAGTGATCTGCGCAATCAAACTGGGTTTCTGTCGCGCGATCAGTTCAATGCACAGGTCGAAGAAAACGATAACCGTTACGCCAAACTGATCGAACTGCGTGCACAGCTCGAAGAAAAAACAGCTTATGTTCAAGCGCTGGAGGCCAGTGTGGGCTTCTCTGCAACCTATGCCGCCCGCGCTTTGGATCTCTATTCCGATCATCAATACCTCGCCCTGGTCGAGGACGCCGCGACCAAGCGGACAGAGCTCCGAGAAGCGCGGTCCAGCTACGGATCCCGCCACCCAGAACTGCGTCGCGCCGAAGCCGCCTACACGGATGCACAACGCGCCACACTGCGCATGGCAAGCACACTCACGGGATTGCCTGCGTTCGAAGCAGAACGCCTGAATGTTTCTCAATTCGGAGACAGAACGGCCCTGCTGGCAAAACTGGTGGAATGCGAGGCAGAGCGGGCGGGTGTTCAGGCGCAATATAGTGCTTTGAACACCCGTCACCTTGCTGAAAAGGCGCGCTTGGAAAAAGCGGCCATTGCGGCTGCCCAGCTCGAGGACCTGCAGAGGGATTTTCAGGTGGCTGAGGCTGTCTTTGCCTCCGCAATTGCGCGGGCGCAATCCTCGAAGGCCGATGTTTTTGCATCCTATCCTCTGGTGCAGGTCCTGGAAAACCCGTCCTTGCCAGACCGTCCAAGCTCCCCGCGCAAAAAGCTTGCGGTTATCGCGGGCGTTGGGGCGACGTTTTTGATGGTGATCGCTCTGACACTGGGGTGGGTGCGCCGCAGCCTCATTGCCTGGCTGATCGGTGTGAAACGCCGCGATGGATGATCTGACCCCCCAAAATCCGGCAGAGGCCATCGTTTACAAAAGCCTTGCATGGACCTGGCCCTTCTACGCCATCGGAGGCCTCTATGTTGTTGGCCCAGTCCTTGGCTGGACATTGGGTGGCTTGGCCTTGGCGGCCTTGTATTTGGGCCCCGCGACGCGCGCGGATTTGCGGCCACACCCCATTCCACCAGTCATTTGGTTCTGGGTCATCGGGATGCTGGCCATGTTGCCCATCCTTTGGATTGGACATGTGAACTGGGGGTTTGGCACCAAAACGGTGATCCGCTCGACCATCGGTTGGGCCAAGGGTTGGGCCTTGATGGCACTGTTTCCGCTGGCGGGGGCGATTCTGCCGATCCGGCGAGAAATCCTGATCCGCGGGCAATGCGTCGTCGGGCTCTGGATCCTGATCCTCGCGCCACTGATGATTGTTGCGCCTTATGCGGGGTTGCCGGGCAAGATCTTTGTCTCACCCCTAAAGGCTGTCGGCGGGCCGGGGCCTGAGTATTTCACCGTCTTTCTGTATTCCATCGACCCGTCGAGTGGCGCGGCGCGCTGGCAGTTCTATGCACCTTGGTCTCCTTTCGCGGCCCTATTGGGCGTGTTGATGGTGCTCTTTGCGATGGAAGAAAAGGTGGTGAAATGGAAAGCCATAGGCATCGCGGCGGGCACCTTGATGGTCTTGGCGTCAAAGTCGCGCATGGGGTTGGTTGGGCTTGTCTTCTGCACCATCCCGCCAAGCCTTTTGCCACAGCTTGGCAAGCGCTGGGCGTGGTTTGCGCTGTCGGGCATTCTGGTCAGCATTGGTTTGACGGTTGACCGGCTGATACAGGGCGTCGGCTCTGCCATAGACACTTTCAAAAACGCACGCGCTGACAGCACACGGGTGCGCGCAACCCTTCAGCGGATTGCCGAGGAACATTGGCGCGAAGAGGCGGTTTGGTTCGGTCACGGGCGAGTCGCGCCTGGACCGCATCTGGTGGAATACATGCCAATCGGCAGCCATCACACCTGGTATGGGCTGTTGTTTGTAAAAGGGCTGACAGGTCTCCTGGCCTTGTTGATCCCCTTGGTCTTTCAGATCTTTCTCGCCTTTGCCGATGCGCTCACCTCGACCCGAGGTCGCTTGCCCTTGGGCTTTGCTTTGGTCGTCATCTTGCTGTCATTTGGCGAGAACATTGAGATCCAAGCCTATCTCTTGTGGCCTGGCCTCATGATCTGGGGAATCCACGCCAGAGAGGTCGCAGAAAAGCCATTCCTGCCGGGGCTTGTCCCGGGCAATGCCCCAGCTTGAGGGGCGCGACACAGCCGACACCAGGCCTTGCCGCATTGCATCTTACTGTTCCGATTTGGAAAAATGGTGGGCGACCTTGGAATCGAACCAAGCGTGAGTCGCCTCGAGGGAGTTACAGTCCCCTGCCACACCTTGCGGCCTGTCGCCCACCGGTCGGCAGTAGCTGCCGAATGTGAGGGGCTGATTACAGGCCATGTCAGGGGGCGTCAACAAGAAAATCGCTTGCAGATCAGCGCGACATTGCCCATTGCTGAGCGCCATATCACAGCGCAGGTGAAGATCATGAAAAAACCCAAGTGGGTCGTTGAAAAAGAGCAGGCGAAAAAGGCGCAAAACGCCGAGACGGTCTGGCTGTTTGGGTTGCATGCGGTCCGCGATGCGTTGCTCAATCCTGCGCGCGAAAAGCTGCGGTTGATGGTCACGAAGAACGCGCATGACAAACTGGCGGATGCAATTGAAACGGCTGGGATTGCGCCGGAAATGGTGGATCCGCGCAAGTTCAAAGCGCCGATTGATCCGCAATCCGTGCATCAGGGCGCGGCTTTGGAAGTGAAACCATTGAATTGGGGACGTCTCGCGGATCGGGCGATTCCTGACGATGACACGACGCCGCGTCTGGTGCTTTTGGATCGGGTCACAGACCCTCACAATGTGGGGGCTATCTTGCGCTCGGCAGAAGTGTTCGGAGCGCAGGCCGTCATTGGTACGCGGCATCATTCGGCACCAGAGACCGGAGCCTTGGCCAAAACCGCGTCGGGTGCCTTGGAACGTCAGCCGTACCTGCGGATGCGCAACCTTGCAGATACAATCGTTGAACTGCAGGGCATGGGGTATTTGGTTCTGGGACTGGATGGTGAAGCAGAGCTGACCATCGAGGACGCACTCGACGGCAAACGCGATCGCGCTGTTGCGCTGGTCTTGGGCGCCGAAGGGCCGGGCCTGCGGCAAAAGACCAAAGAGACCGTGGATCAACTCGTGAAAATCGACTTCGCGCGGGGGTTCGGGTCACTGAATGTGTCCAACGCAGCGGCCGTCGCACTCTATGCCGCCAAGCCGTAACTCGATTTCTTTAAAAGAAATCGACATCGGAAACTTTCAAAGTTTCCGCCCCCGCCTTGCCTTGAAACGCGTCAAATAAACGCGATATCTGAAACAGAGTGAGGAGAGGAGCACCCATGGGCCAGAAAATCGCCACCTGCTGTTACTGCGGGACCCGCGCGGCTTTATCGCTTCATGGCAAGGTGCAACATGAACTTGCCTGCTCGTCTTGCGGCGCACCTTTGCACGATCTGAAAATGATGCCCGTGAAGCCCAAAAGCCACGAGGTACACTATTCTAAGCCCTTGAAACAAAAGAAATCCAAAGGGCACAAGAAATACGATCGTGATGACTACTATCGCAACAAAGATCGCAAAAAGAAGAAGTCCAAAAAGCTGAAAAGCTGGGGTGAAAAGCTCTTTGACGGGGTTGATGATCTCTTCGATATTTTCGACTAGGTGCGTTTGAAACATTCTTCGCAAGCGCTCACAAAGCCGTGGGCGGGGATGTCACAGCCAATTTGCACACATATTGTCATGCCATCGCAACGATGGAGACCCCTATGCTGACCCGCCGCACCTTTGTTTTGACCGCCATGGCCGCCCCTGCCGCAGGCATCCTTGCAACGCCTGCACTCGCCATGACCCCCGAAGTTTTCGCCGTCGATGGCCTAGCCATTCGTGGCTATGACCCTGTCGCCTATTTCAAAGAACAAACCGATGTCGAAGGTTCCGCCGAGTACGCTATCACGTGGAAAGGGGCCGAGTGGCGCTTTGCCAGTGCCGAGAACCTCGCAGACTTCGAAGCCAACCCAGAGCGTTGGGCACCCCAATATGGCGGCTACTGTGCCTTTGCCGTCGCCAAAGGGTACACCGCCAAGACCGAGGCAAACGCCTGGTCGATTCACAACGACAAGCTTTATCTGAACTTCAGCCGTGCTGTCCGTGCCCGTTGGGCGTTGAACAAGGAAGGCTTCATCAAAGACGCTGACGCAAACTGGCCGAAAGTGCTGAACGCGTAACGATATGTTCACAAGCATATTACATGCTCTTCATTCCTCTCGTGGACGCACTATCTCATGAGAGAGGGGCAAGATCGGAACTCTTGCCTCTGACTTCACTGTCCCTCGTTCCGTGACTGCGCCTGGACTTCGGTCTGGGCGCATTTTTTGTTTTGCTTTCATGGATTTGCTTTCTAGGGTGCAAGGCATGGAAACTTATGATGATGCCTTTCTGAAATCCGTTCTGCAGCGCACCAAGACCGTGGCGGTCGTTGGCGTGTCCATGAATTCCGTGCGGCCCAGCTACTATGTCGCACGATACTTGGGGTTGAAGGGGTTCAAAGTCATTCCGGTCAATCCGGGCCATGCGGGCAAAATGCTGTTCGGCCAGACCGTAAGGGCGTCGCTCTCCGAGATCGACGAGCCTGTGGATATGGTCGACATCTTTCGCAGGTCCGAGGCGGTGCCACCTATTGTCGACGAGGCGATGGAGCATCTTAAGGGCCTTAAGACCATCTGGATGCAGATCGGGGTCGAGCATGCTGAAGCCGCCGCCAAGGCGCGGGCTGCGGGACTTGATGTGATCATGAACCGCTGTCCCAAGATAGAATATCAGCGCCTTTTTGGCGAGCTGCGCATGGGCGGGTTCGCGACGGGGATTATTTCGTCAAAACTCTAGGTCGCGTGGGCCATCGCAAAGGCGCGAAACTCTTCCAGCGCCTCTGGATCGGCGTCGTGGCCCGTAAACCCATTGAGATACCCCGCAACGCGACCGAAACGTACGTCCATAGACTCGCGCACATCCAAAGCGTGATAGCCGATTTGCATGTAGTAGAGGATCCGCGCGCGGCATTCGGCGTCATAGGCTTCGTAGTCATGCCGCAGAAACATCTCGGTCACCGCATGCAGCCGCGTCTGATCGGCCAGATCAATGCGCGCGCGCACCGCCACATCCCGACGCGCCCATTCCCGAACCGCGAAATCCAAACCGTGGTCAAACAGGCTCGTGTCCACGAAACAGCGGAAAAAGTTGCAGGCTCCTTCGCTGATCGTCCGCGAGGGCTGGCCGCATTTGCTGACCAAAGTCTTGGTGTTGCGCGCCTCCCATTCCTGCAGAAGTGCTTCTAAAAGGTCGCGGCGGTTCTCAAAATACCAATAGAAACTGGACCGCGAGACACCAAGCTTCTCGGCCAAGATCGCGATCTTGATTTCGCCCACGCCCTCATCCACCAGCACATTGCGCGCCAAGTTCAGCCAGTCCTCGCGGGTGACTTTGACATTGCCAACCAGAGGCGCACGCGCGGGATCATCGCGCACAAGGGTAGGGGGTTTGCGTTTGCTCATCTGTTAACTTTCGGGAACTAGCTTTCAGGAGGAGCGCCACCCTCTGATTTCCGCTTGTCGATGAAATTGCGCAGAGCCTCGACCCGCGTCTCATCCACCTCAGGCCGTTTATCCGCCGCGAGAATGGATTTCCAGACCGCTGTGGCGCGGGTGTTGGTGTCCTGCGCTCCGCGTTCCGTCCAAGTGCCGAAATTGGCGTAGTCATGCACAACCGGCTCATAGAACTCGGAATTATAGCGTTCCATCGTTTGGCTAGAGGCGAAGAAATGGCCTGACGGGTCGACTTCGGACAAAGCATTGTGGAAGCCGATCTCGTCTGCCGTCGCGGTCTTGCCCGCGCAGAGTTCAGCCACCATGTTCAACACTTCGGCGTCGGTCACCAATTTCTCGTAAGACACTGTTAAACCGCCCTCAAGCCAGCCCGCCGCGTGAATCACCACCGTCGCGCCCGCCATCAAACATCCCCAAAGCCCCATCTGGTTCTCATTGGCCGCCTGCACGTCATTCATATTGCTCGCAGAGCCCGCGGCCGACCGCCAGGGAAGGCCAAGGTGCCGAGCGAGCTGCCCCGCGGCGAGCGAGGCCTGGAAATGGCTTGGTGTGCCAAAAGCAGGTGCGCCGGACTTCATGTCCACATTGCTGGTAAAGGTCCCGTAACAAATCGGCGCGCCGGGTCTGGTGAGTTGCACCAGAGTGATAGCCGCCAAGGCTTCAGCGTGACTCAGCGTAATCGACCCCGCCACTGTGATCGGCGCCATCGCCCCCATCAGCGTAAAGGGCGTGACAATCGACATCTGTCCGAATTTGGCGAAGTCAATCAGCCCCTGCGCCATCGGGATGTCCAAAGTGCGCGGGCTGTTGGTATTGATGATCGTGTAATTCCAAGGGTTTGCCTGGAATGCATCATCAGAGATCCCACGGAAGTCGCGGATCATCTCAAAACAATCCATCACCTGTGGCGTGCCGCGCGAGAAGGTAAAGGGGAACTTGTCGCTCAGCGTCAGCTGCATGTCCGACGTGAAATAATGCCGTTCGTGGATCGGCACATCCTGCGGCTCGACCTGCGGCGAAATCATCTGAAACACATCAAAATGATGGGTCAGCTGGATGTATTCCTTATAGTCTCGCGCCGATCCCGGTCTGCGGCCCCGTTCCAGATCCGTCGCATTCGGAGCCCCCGCGCCGGGTTGAAACACCAGCGACCCCAGCTCCAGTGTGATATCGCGATGCCGCGCGCCCGCCATGCCCTTGATCGACTTGGGTGCCGAGGCCACCGCCGCCTCGACCATGTCGCGGCCGATATAGACCATCTCGGTGCTTTCATCGACCCGCGCGCCGCCCTTGGCATAGATCTTGCGCGCCTCTGGCAAGAGCACCTTGATGCCGAGCTCTTCGAGCGTCCTAAGGGCCGTCTCGTGCATGTTGGCTATCTCGTCGGCCGAGAACACATCCATCGTGGGAAACGGGTTCTTGAGCTGACGATAGTTCACCTCCCTCAGAGGGGCGGCGGCCTCGGGTTTCGCCCCTCGGCCGCGCCGACCGCTGCGCGATCGGCCTTGTGTGGCCTCTGTCATATCAGCCTCTCATTGCCGCGCCGGTTGGGTCGTATGGCGACGGCGCAATGACCTTTGCCGCTTTTTCGACCCCAACGATATGGACTTGCAAATCGGTGCCTTCGTCTGCGACCTCTTGGTTGACCATGGCAATCGCCAGTGACTTGCCGACCGTGTGCCCATAGCCGCCCGAGGTGACAAAGCCGACTTTCTTGCCGTCTTGCCAGACCGGTTCATAGCCTGAGGCATCCGCATCCGAGGCGTCAATTTCCAGCGTCACCTCTACCTGTGCAGGTCCATTGCCGTCGCGCTCTGCAATCGCAGCATCCCGTCCGATGAAGTCGCCCTTGTCCCAAGCAATCCAGCGATCCATTCCGGTCTGTGCGGCCGTGTAGAGCTGCGTGAATTCCGCAGACCAGATGCCAAAACTCTTCTCCAACCGCAGCGACAGCAAAGCATTGAACCCATACTCGCGGATACCCAGATCCGCACCCGCTTCAAGCAGCATCCGGCGCAGGGTGATGTGGTCGCCATAGCGGCAGTTGATCTCATAGCCGAGCTCGCCCGCCACCGACATCCGCGCCACTTTCGCGCGGATCATGCCGATGTCGAACTGTCCACATCCCATGAATTTCAGATCGCCAATCGGACCATCCGTCAGTTTCTCGATCACCTTGCGGGAATTTGGCCCCGCCAGCGAGAAACCGCAGGTCTCTTCGCCCAGATCGCGGACGGTGACGCCCTCCATCATGTGGTCCTCAAACCAACGCATGTGCCATTCGCGCAGGTAATAGGACCCCATGATCCACCAAGATCCATCGCCCCAGTGGAACACGGTCAGATCGCCCTTGAGACGCCCTGTCTCTGCCAGCATCGGCGCGAGTTTCGCGCGGCCCGGTTTGGGCAGGGTGCAGGCCATAACTTTGTCGAGCCACGCCTCTGCATTTGGTCCTGTGACCTCAAACCGCGAAAACGCCGAGATATCCAAAAGGCCCACGGACTCGCGCACCGCCTTACATTCCGCCGCCACATGTTCAAACGCGTTAGACCGCTTGAGCGTTGGAGTTTCCTCAAACCCCTTGGGCGCAAAATAAAGCGGCACTTCCATGTCCCAGCTCTGGCCCCAAACCGCGCCTGCCTCGTTCATTTCCGAATGCGCCGGCGCCATTTTCAAAGGCCGACCCGCAGGAAGTTGCTCGTTCGGATAGGTCATCACGAAGCGGCGGGAATAGAATTGGCCCGTGGTTTCTTTGATGTACTGTTTGTTCTCGGCAAACTTGCCATAACGCGCCACGTCCATGCCATAGACGTCGGCCTCGGGTTCTCCGTGGATCATCCATTCCGCCAGAGATTTGCCGACGCCGCCGCCTTGCAGGAAGCCCGCCATGACTGCGCAAGCACACCAATAGCCGGGCTTGCCGCGTACAGGGCCAACCAGAGGGTTGCCGTCGGGCGAGAAGGTAAAGGCCCCGTTGACCCAGGTCTTGACGCCCACGTTCTGCAGGTCCGGATAGCGTTCAAACCCGAGGATCAGCTCTTTTTCGATCCGATCAGGGTCTTCTTGCTGCAGCTCAAAGCCATATTCCCAAGGCGCGCCGTCCATGTTCCAGTGCTGGTGGTCGATCTCGTAGATGCCCAGCAGGATGCCCTTTTGGTCCTGCCGCATATAGGTAAAGCCTTCGAGGTCGACGGTCATCGGGACTTCGAAGTCGAGCTTTTCCAGCGCGGGAATTGTGTCGGACACGAGGTAGTGGTGGTTGAGCGGGGAGACAGGCAGCTCGATCCCCGCCATACGGCCCACTTGCTTGGCCCAGAGGCCCGCTGCGTTGACGACATGTTCGGTGTGGATCGTGCCTTTCTCGGTTACAACCTGCCAGCCGCCCTCGACCTGATGGAGTTCGAGCACGCGGTTATGTTCAATCACCTCAGCGCCGCGTTTCTTGGCGGCGGTGGCGTAGGCGTGGACAGTGCCGGTGGTGTCTACATAGCCCTCGCGGTCGGCCCACATACCACCGAGCATGCCGTCTGTGGACATGATCGGGCAGAGCTCGCCTGCTTCTTTCGGGGTCACAAGGCGGACGTCTTCGATGCCGATGGACTGGAAGGTGCGATAGGCCGATTGCAGCCATTCCCAACGGTCGGGCGTGCCCGCCATGGTGAGGCCTCCGGTCATATGAAGGCCGATGTCCTGACCTGATTCTTCCTGAATTTCGCTGAGAAGGTCGATGGTATAGGCCTGAAGGGCCGCGATATTGGGGTCTGCGTTCAAGGCGTGAATACCGCCCGCTGCGTGCCAGCTAGAGCCTGCAGTTAGGATCGAGCGTTCGATCAAACACACGTCTTTCCAGCCAAATTTCGCCAGATGGTATAGAACGGATGCGCCGACGACGCCTCCACCGATGACGACTGCGCGGTAGTGAGATTTCATGACATTCCTCCCCGGACGGCCCGCGATTTTTGGCGGGCGGCATGTTACTAAACAGATCTGTCTAGTACTCTGCGTGGGAATGGGCAGGTCTGTCTAGTTCTATATGCGACAGAATATGGGCTGGGTTTTGCCGTTTTCAGGATTTTGCGCGAGAGGCTTTTTCCGCGATGCCGCTGGTGCCTTGGCGTTTTTCGAGCTCTGCAAGCACTTCATCCAGTGACACGCCGCGCGATTGCAGCATGACGAGCAGGTGGAAAAGCACGTCAGCAGATTCCGCAATCAAACCTTGGCGGTTATCTTTGACCGCCTCGATGATGGCCTCCACCGCCTCTTCGCCAAACTTCTCGGCGCATTTCTCGGGGCCTTTGGCCAAAAGCTTGGCCGTCCAGCTGCTGTCCGGGTCGGCTTTGGCGCGTTGGGCGATGGTTTCTGCGAGGTCGTTCAGGGTGCTCATGTCAGCCTCATTGGAATACCATTGGCGATCATATGCGCCTTGGCTTCGCCCACAGTATAGTCCCCAAAGTGGAAAATCGAGGCCGCGAGCACGGCACTTGCCCCGCCTTTGGTAACGCCTTCGACGAGGTGATCCAGATTGCCAACGCCGCCTGAGGCGATCACCGGCACATTGACCGCATCCGAGATCGCGCGGGTGAGGGGCAGGTTGAATCCAGATTTCGTCCCGTCGCGGTCCATTGAGGTCAGAAGGATTTCTCCTGCGCCTTTTGCTGCCACGAGTTTGGCGAATTCGACCGCATCGATGAGGTTGCCGTCTGAATCCAGAGCCTCTTTGCGGCCGCCGTGGGTGAAGATGCCCCATTTGTTTGGGGTGCCGTTTTCGTCATGGCCCACGGTTTTCGCGTCAATGGCGCAGACGATGCACTGGCTGCCGAATTGGTCGGCGGACTCTGCGATCACATCGGGATTTGCCACGGCTGCAGAGTTGAAAGAGACCTTGTCAGCCCCTGCCAAAAGCAGCGCCCGCACGTCATCTTTGCTGCGCACACCGCCCCCGACCGTCAGAGGGACAAAACACTGTTCCGCAGTACGCTGGACCATATCAAACATGGTGCCGCGGTTTTCATGGGTTGCGTGGATGTCGAGAAAACAGATCTCATCCGCCCCCGCCGCGTCATAGGCACGGGCGGCTTCGACCGGGTCTCCGGCGTCGCGCAGGCCGACGAAGTTCACGCCTTTGACGACACGGCCGTCGGCGACATCAAGGCAGGGGATCAAGCGGGTTTTCAGCATTCAGGGCACCTCTTGGCGTCCTCTTAGCCAGAATTCACGCCGTCGCCAATGGGGGATATGTCCGTGCGACCCGCGCAACGCAGTTTCGCACGATTAATTTGTGAAACGGCATGATCGCATTGAGGTAAATCTTACCACCCAGATTGTTGGTTTTGACCCATGTTCCCATGGAAACGTTCTGACCGTCAGAGATAAGCGAAATCCGGAAATTCAGGTGTTTGTCGTCAAAACCTAAGATCAGCTCGTCAGACGTTTCCTCAACCAAAGGAAAGATCCCGAACATCTCGTTTGAATGTTCGCCAGAGGTCGCCAAACCAAAGGGCGACACGATGATGTGGCGTAGAGTCAGAAGGCTATGAACCCATGCTGGAAAGCTCGTGGCCGTTTCTGCAGCATCCCTGAGGGACACTGTTGCTTTGGCTGCATAGCAGTCGCAGAAGTCTCCTTCGGACATATATGCGTGCAACAGGCTGTGGTCGGGCAGGGGGATCGCGGACACTTTGGGCATACTTGGCTCCAATCGCTAAAATACACGACCTAGATGGGGATTTGCCTTTGCGTTTTCATGGGGCGCGATGTCGCAAGCCGGTTGTTTGTTGGCAACCAGGGGAATTGAGTATTTTTGGCAAGATGAAGGCTTAGGACTTCAACAGCGCAAGCGCCTCGGCGAGGTCAATCGCACCATCGTAGAGAGCGCGGCCCGAGATAGCGCCGTTTAGAGGCGCACCGCAGGATTTCAGCGCGCGCAGGTCGTCCAGCGAGGAGACCCCGCCAGATGCGATCACCGGGATGTCGACCGCATTGGCGAGATCGGCCGTGGATTGCACATTCGGGCCTTTCATCGCGCCATCGCGCAGGATGTCGGTGTAGATGATCGCTGCGACGCCTGCATCCTCAAAGGATTTCGCGAGGTCGGTGACCTGGACGTCGGTTTCCTCGGCCCAGCCTTTGGTGGCGACAAAGCCGTTGCGGGCGTCGATGCCGACGGCAACCTGACCGGGGAAGGCTTTGGCAGCTTCGCGCACGAGGTCTGGGTTTTCCACGGCGACAGTGCCAAGGATCACGCGGGCAAGGCCTTGGGTCAGCCACATCTCGATGGTGGCCATGTCGCGGATACCGCCGCCGAGTTGGGCAGGTACTTTGGTTTGCGACAGGATCTCTTTCACGGGCGCTGCGTTCACTGGTTCGCCCGCGAAAGCGCCGTTGAGGTCCACAAGGTGCAGCCACTCGCACCCTGCCTCGACGAACTCGAGTGCTTGGGCGGCGGGGTTCTCGTTGAACACGGTCGTCTTGTCCATATCCCCATGCAAAAGGCGCACAGCATTGCCGTCTTTGAGGTCGATTGCAGGGTAGAGGATCATGGCGCGCATCCTGTTTTGTCAGGGCAGAGAACTGCTGTATTTTGGTCACGGGGGCTTTCGCACGCGAGGATGTGAAATGCAACCTGACCCAAAGTCAGGGTTGATCGAAAATCGTCTCTGTCTCATGATTTTCGCAAAATTGGGAGGAAATACTATGAAACATGTTCTGATCGCAGCCGCTGCGACTGTTTTTGGAGCAACAATGGCTCTGGCGGATCCGGTGCATGGCACCTGGCAAACCGCGAAAGATGACAATGGCAACTATGGCCACATCGAAGTCACCAACTGCGGGTCCACCATCTGTGGCACTTTGGTGAAGTCCTTTAATCCGGATGGCAGCAACCTTGTGACCGACAATATCGGTAAGAAGATCATCTGGGACATGGAGAACCTGGGTGGCGGCAACTATGGCAAGGGCAAAATCTGGTCGCCTGACCGTGACAAGACTTACAAGTCCAAGATGGTTCTCAGCGGCAACAGCTTGTCCGTGTCTGGCTGTGTTCTGGGCATTTGCCGTGACGGCGGCACCTGGAAACGTGTGAACTAAATCAACGTGATTTCAAAGAAGAAAGAGCGCTCTTTAGGCGCTCTTTTTTGTTGCTGCTATGGCGTCCAGGTCAGGAAATTGCCGATCATTTTTAGCCCGACATGCTGGCTTTTTTCCGGGTGGAACTGCATGCCCACCATCGTCTCGCGCCCGATGATGGCTGTGATGTCCTGACCGTAGTCCACATAGGCGATGCGGTCCTCAGGACGATGGGTTTTGAAGTGGTAAGAGTGCACAAAATAGGTGTGATCGCCGCTTTCGACACCGTCGAGCAGAGGGTGCGCCTGTTCTATCACAAGGTTGTTCCAGCCCATGTGGGGCACCTTTAGGCTGGCATCGCTTGGTTCGATCTTTTCAACATCTCCAGCGACCCAATTCAGACCCGGTGTCATTTCGTATTCATGTCCTGTGGTTGCCATCAGCTGCATGCCGACACAGATGCCCAAGAAAGGACGGCCTTTAGTTTCAACCGCTTCAACCATCGCGTCATAAATGCCTTTATGGCCGCGCAACTCAGCGGCACAGGCGGGAAAAGCTCCGTCACCAGGCAGAACAATCCGGTCCGCACGCGCGACGGTGTCCGCATCAGAGGTTACCACGACTTCGCCCGCGTCCAATTCTTGCGCCATGCGTTGAAAGGCCTTTTCTGCGGAATGCAGATTGCCGCTTTCATAGTCGATGATGGCTGTCAGCATGGCATGCGGGTCCTTTGATCACTTGCGCTCTCAGTTGCCGCCAAAAGCGGGCAGGGTCAAGAGGGAGGGCTGCCGACGCGCTCCAAGAGCGCCATGACCTCGTCAAAGGGACCGATGTCGATGTCCGGCGGAGGGGATCCGAATTCCCCAGCGATGTAAAGCAGGGTGAAGCCGTGAATCAGTGACCAGACCTGTGCCTCGATCACGCGTTCGTCGGTGCCTTCCGGCACAAATGGGGCGCAGACGCCGCGTAGGATCAGATAGGCATGGGCTTCGTTTTTACCTTCAGGGTTTGCGATGGCCGCGAGTCCGTCAAAGCCAAAGATCACGTTCAACAGCCCTCGGTGGGTAAGGCCGAATTGCAGATACCCGCGACAGATCGATTTGAGGCGACCCCGCGCGGATTGTTCGCCTCTATCGATGGCCTCCTGCAAGTGATTGGAAAATCTATTAAAAGCCTCGGTCGCGATGGCCTGTTTTAATCCGGGTAGCCCATCAAAATGATGCGCCGGAGCCGCGTGCGAAACCCCTGCGCGCGCAGCGCATTTTCGCAAAGTAAGCGCGTCGATCCCGCCTTCTTCCAAGAGCTCAAGCCCCGCTTTGATCAAGGCGGGACGCAGGTTTCCGTGGTGGTGTTTCTTAGCTGGAGTGATGGCGCGCATGAACCCTAATTGCGTGACTGGGTTGACAGCGTCAAGTTAAAATGATTTTTACAGCGTCAAGTTAAAGTTGACAGTGTCAGGTTTGGGGGTTGCTACGATGATGCAAAACACAGCAATGAGATGGGGTTTAGGGGTTCTATGGGCGCTGACTTTTGTGGTCGTTCTGGCGTCGCTTCGGTTTGCCTTTGTAGCGTTAGAGTTCGTGCAACCGGCAATGATCTATCACGCGTTGGAGCGCCCGTTGGTGTTTTACGGACATGTCGTCGGAGCCACCATCGCTTTGGCTCTGGTCCCATTTCAGTTCTGCGCACGGCTGAGGATGCGCCGCCTGACGTTGCACCGTTGGCTTGGGCGTTTCTATGCCGTCGCCATTTTGTTCGGCGGCTTATCGGGTGTCTGGTTGGCGATGACAACGCAGGCTGGTGCCGTCGCAGGCGCTGGCTTTGCTGTTCTGGGGGTGGCTTGGCTCTATGTCACTGGCAACGCGGTGCGGCTGGCAATGGTCGGGGACATCACCGCGCATCGCCGTTGGATGATCCGCTCAGCAGCGTTGACTTTGGCGGCCGTCACATTGCGCATTTACCTGCCGATCCTGGCAGCCACTCTAGGGTTTGAAACCGGATACACGCTGGTGGCCTGGCTCTGCTGGGTGCCTAACGCGCTCTTTGCAGAATGGATCCTGCGCCGCGACGGGCAACGCAGGGCAGTACCTGCCTAAAGCGTGCCCTTGGTAGACGGGATGTCGCCAGCTTTGCGCGGATCGGTTTCGACCGCGATGCGCAACGCCCGCGCCACAGCTTTGAACGCAGCCTCCACGATGTGGTGGCTGTTCAACCCATGGATCTGGTCCACATGCAGGGTGATCCCGCCGTGGGTCGCAAAAGCCGTAAAGAACTCACGCACCAGTTCGGTGTCAAACTGACCAATTTTCTGGGTCGGAATGTCCATATTCCAAACAAGGAACGGACGCGCTGACAGATCCAACGCACAACGCACCTGCGCGTCATCCATCGGCAAATGACACTCGCCATAACGCCGGATACCGCGTTTGTCGCCAAGCGCCAGCACCAAGGCCTGACCCAACGCGATCCCCGTGTCCTCGACCGTGTGGTGATCATCGATGTGATAATCGCCCTCAGCGCGGATGGTCATATCAATCAGAGAATGGCGCGACAGTTGATCCAGCATGTGATCAAAGAAACCGACACCCGTCTGATTGTCATAGCTTCCGGTGCCGTCGAGATTGATCTCGACGTCGATCTTGGTTTCCGCAGTGGTGCGAGAGACGCTGGCTGTCCGCATTAGGCCTGTCCTTACATTATCGTCACGGCCTTATAGGCACGCCTGCGCGAATGTCCAAGCTATTGCGTGATCTATTAGAAGTTTGACCGATGGAGCGGGCGAGGCGATTCGAACGCCCGACCCTAACCTTGGCAAGGTTATGCTCTACCCCTGAGCTACGCCCGCAAACCATCGTCATATCTGATGCATGGGTGGTGCATCTGTCCCTAATTGGAGCGGGCGAGGCGATTCGAACGCCCGACCCTAACCTTGGCAAGGTTATGCTCTACCCCTGAGCTACGCCCGCTTCCTTAGGTGAGGCGTGGGATATAAACTCTGCTCGGAAGCCGCAAGGGAAAAAATGCAGCGATGTCAAAAAAATGTAAAATGGCGCGACGGAAGTCATTGGCTCGGGCGTTCTATTTGCCATGAAGACGGTTGATCCAACATATCCCCGCCTGACACGCCGCAGCTTTTGCGCGATGGCCTTGGCCTTGCCGAGCTTGGCGTTCGCCCATGACGATCATGGGACCGCAGACATCATTGCGGATGCTGCGGTCGTAAGCTTTGATGGCACTGACCTGACACTGAAACTGTCGATCTATAACAGGTCTGCCCATGCCGTGACCCTTTTCGCGGTGTCTGCGCCCGGGGCCATGGGCGCTGAGGCGCTGTTTGTGACCATAGACAGCAGCACCCAGGCTGAGGCGCGTGCGACCTTGCGTTTTGAGGGCGCGGTTCCGGGCATTTTCACAGCTGTTCTGGACTTTGGCGAAGACGGGCAGGGGCCTGTGTTGGTGATGCCTTAGGAGAGCATCGAGGAGTAGAGCAATGTCCAAAACCACAAAGATCACAGCGGCGCTCGTCGCCAGCACCCTGACCCTTGGGTTGGTGGTGCAGGCCGACGCGCAAGGCAGGCCACCTGCACGCGCCCATACCGCCACCGAGGCGCAGGATTTATCTCTGGCACGCGCCACGCAGACCAAATCCGGTGGGACGGTGTCTATAACTGTGCGCGGCAACAAGCGCATCATTGCGTCAAACGGCATTCCCGAACACCAAGTTGGCCGGTTCCCCAGTCGCGGCAACCCAAATCGGATCTCATCGCAAAACTATCGCTTTTCGATGCCAACCAATCCGCGTCTGCGCAATTCACCGACCCAACAGCGCGGGGTGCTCTTTGGCGTCGCCGTGAATGGAGTGCCTTTTGATCCGGGTACGGCCGAAGTCTGGAAGGGCAACCGGCGTTCGGGCTGGAACTATGAAGCTTTGGGAGGCGCGATCCCGCTGGGGTTGGACGCCAACTACGGTCATGTTCAACCTACCGGCGCCTATCACTACCACGGGCTTCCGGTTGGCTTGATGCAAGAACTGGGCTGGTCGAAATCCAAAGCCTCGCCGTTGATCGGCTATGCGGCGGATGGCTTTCCGATCTACGCGATTACGGCTGAGGTGAATGGCAAAGTGGTTGAGATGACCAGCTCCTATCGCTTGAAATCGGGCAACCGCCCGGGCGGATCTCAGCCGTCCGGAGACTATGACGGCACCTTCGTGCAGGACTACGTCTATGTCGAAGGCGCAGGCACTCTGGATGAGTGCAATGGCGCAATGGTGACGACGGCCGAGTATCCGAACGGCACCTACGCCTATTTCCTGACCAACGACTTTCCCGTGATCCCACGCTGTCACATGGGATCGCCTGACAGCAGCTTTAGCAAGCGGCGTCGTTGAGGATCAGAGCAAAGCGGCCAGCAGCAAAGCAATGCTGGTCGCGATGAGCTGGATGAAGGTCAGCACCATACCCAGCTGACGCATCGGCAGGTTCATCGGCTTTGACGCAAACCCATAGGCATGGGCCGCGCGGCCCAAAAGCAGGCAGAGCCCCATCGCGTGGACAAAGACCACATTGCCGCCCTGCATTTCCAGAATCAGTAAAAGCAGCAACCCAAGGGGCGCATACTCCGCGCAATTGGCTTGCGCTCGCATACGACGCAAAAGGCTGCGATCGCCTTCATCGCCCAGAGATAGTTTATTGGCGCGTCTATAGGCGATTACACGCCAGCAGAGGGCGAAAAAGATCAGGGCAATTAGAGAAGCGTAAATCGGGGTGATCGTAACGGACATGGCTCTTCGCTTATTTTATGCGCTCATCGCGTGAAATGAACCTTAGAGCCCACTAAGCAAAGGTCAAACCAAGTCGATCCTAACTTTGCGTCAATTGTTAGTGGCGTTCAGAGCGAAGTAATTATCCAGATCAGCCAGCGAGACATCCGTTGAGAAACAAATAGGGCGTTCCCCAGACCATTTGGTCCAGGCACTGGTATAGCCGCATTGTCGACCACTTTTGGATATTTGATATGGACAAGAACACTCTTGTCCGCGCGCCTCTAGATCGCGTTGAACAATCGCCTCCTTTGCCGCGCGCACTTGGGACGGGGGGAATGCACGCCCTTGCAGGTCAATGGGGCCGCTTTTGTTGGCGAGAATAGGTGGGTTCGTGAAGTCGCCCTTGAGATACTTGGCCCACATCCAGCCCCGAATGTAGTGGCCGCTGTTGATACCGCTGACAAAGTGCCATTTCTCGCCAAAATTGTGCAAGTGAAGTTCTGAGTCTTTCTGGAAACTGCCAAGCTTAACTCCGTCAAAAGAGTTAACGGACCTGATGGCGACGCTAGGTTCGTCTACAAATAGGATTATCGGAATAGCTTTGACCGAGTCTGATGCGACTACTAAGCTTGCGTTAAAGCACAGTAGAGCAACGAAAAAAGAAAACTTCATAAAAAAACCTCCCGCAATCGCGGGAGGTTAACAGATTATTAACTTTTGAGAAGAGCAGCTTACTCCAGCTCGACCAACAGGTCTTTGGCGTCGATCTGACCGCCCGCCTGAACATGCACCGCCTTCACAACCGCGTCTCGCTCTGCGTGAATGCCGGTTTCCATCTTCATTGCTTCGATGGTGAGAAGAAGATCGCCTTCCTTCACCTCTTGGCCGACAACGGCCCCAACAGAGGCCACGACGCCGGGCATCGGCGCACCAACATGGTTGGCATTGCCGACTTCGGCTTTTGGCCGCGCGGCGGTTGCCGATTTCACCAGACGGTTTGGTACGCGGATCACACGCGGCTGACCGTTCAGTTCAAAGAAGACCTTCACTTCGCCGTTCTCATCGGTCTCGCCCACGGCTTGCAGACGAATTTCCAGCGTCTTGCCTGGATCGATCTCTGCTGTGATCTCTTCGCCCGGCTCCATGCCATAGAAGAATGTCCGGGTCGGTAGAGTCCGCACAGGACCATACTGACGGTGACGCCCCATGTAGTCCTTAAAGACCTTCGGATACATCAGATAGCCATTAAGATCCTCGTCGTCGACGCTGAAACCCTCAAGCTCTTTGGAGAGCTCGGCGCGGGTGGCCTCGATGTCCACGGGCGCCAGATGCGCGCCGGGGCGTTCCACATTCGGCTGCTCGCCTTTCAGAACCTTGTCGACGATGCTTTCCGGGAAACCGCCCGGAGGCTGACCCAGGTTGCCGCGCATCATGTCGACGACCGAGTCAGGGAAGGCCACGTCGCGGCTTGGATCCTCGACCTCTTCGCGGCTTAGGCCTTGGCTCACCATCATCAGGGCCATGTCGCCAACCACTTTGGAGGACGGCGTGACTTTGACGATATCGCCAAACATCTGGTTCACATCCGCATAGGTCTGCGCAACCTCGTGCCAACGTTCTTCAAGGCCAAGGCTGCGGGCCTGTGCTTTGAGGTTGGTGAACTGGCCGCCGGGCATTTCGTGCAGGTAAACCTCAGAGGCCGGGGCCGCGATGCCGCTTTCAAAGGCGGTGTATTGCGCGCGCACCGCTTCCCAGTAGTCGCTGATTTCGCGGACAGCCGTGATGTCGATGCCGGTGTCGCGATCTGTATTGCGCAGGGCTTCGATGATCGAGCCCATGCAGGGCTGAGATGTCCCGCCCGAGAAGGCGTCCATCGCGGCATCCACCGCATCCACGCCCGCGTCAGCCGCGGCCAAAATGGTCGCGCCCGCGATGCCCGAGGTGTCATGAGTGTGGAAATGGATTGGCAGGTTGGTTTCCTCTTTCAACGCGCGGATCAACACGCGGGCCGAGGCTGGTTTCAAAAGGCCAGACATATCCTTCAGGCCCAGCACATGTGCGCCCGCCGCTTCCAGTTCCTTTGCCATACCGACGTAATACTTCAGGTCATATTTCGCACGGTTCGGGTCCAGAATGTCACCGGTGTAGCAGATCGTGCCTTCACAGATCTTGCCGCTTTCCACGACCGCATCCATGGCAACACGCATGTTTTCAACCCAGTTAAGGCTGTCAAACACGCGGAAGACGTCGATGCCTTTCGCGGCCTCCGCCACAAAGCTCTGCACGACGTTGTCAGGGTAGTTGGTGTAGCCAACGCCATTAGACGCGCGCAGCAGCATCTGGGTCATCAAGTTCGGCATCGCTTCGCGCAGATCGCGCAGACGTTGCCATGGGCATTCCTGTAAGAAACGGTAAGCCACATCAAAGGTCGCGCCGCCCCAGCACTCCATCGAGAAAAGCTGCGGCAGGTTCGCGGCATAGCTTGGCGCGACTTTCAGCATATCGATAGACCGCATGCGGGTCGCGAGCAGAGACTGATGACCATCCCGCATGGTGGTGTCGGTCAGCAGAAGCTGTTTCTGCTTTTTCATCCAATCGGCAACCGCCTGTGCGCCCTTTTGCTCAAGCAAGTTGCGCGTGCCCATCGCAGGCTCTGCGCGTTTGGCGGGGGCAACGGCGGGTTTGAGATCGGCCGCGGGGGCCGCGCGGCCTTCGGTTTCGGGATGCCCGTTGACCGAAATATCGGCGATATAGGTCAGAACCTTGGTGCCGCGATCCCGACGTTTCTTGAAGCGGAACAGATCCTCGGTCTCGTCAATGAATTTGGTGGTGTATTCATTGGACAGGAAGGTCGGGTGCTTGAGCAGGTTTTCGACAAAAGCGATGTTCGTGGAGACACCGCGCACACGGAATTCGCGCAAGGCACGGTCCATCCGCGCAATCGCTTTTTCTGGCGTTGGGGCCCAAGCGGTCACTTTGGTCAAAAGCGAGTCATAATAGCGCGTGATGACGCCGCCCGCATAAGCCGTGCCGCCGTCCAGACGAATACCCATGCCGGTTGCCGAGCGATAGGCGGTGATCCGGCCATAGTCGGGAATGAAGTTGTTCAGCGGATCCTCGGTCGTCACACGTGTCTGCAGCGCATGCCCGTTCAGGCGCACCTCGTCCTGCGCCGATTTGCCAGTTGCCTCGGCAATCGTCTTGCCCTCGGCAATCAGGATCTGAGACTGCACGATGTCGATACCAGTCACCTCTTCGGTCACCGTATGTTCGACCTGCACGCGCGGGTTTACTTCGATGAAGTAGAACTTGCCGCTTTCCATATCCATCAGGAATTCGACCGTGCCCGCGCATTCATAATTCACGTGCTTACAGATCTTGTAGCCGAGCTCGCAGATCTCTTGACGCTGTTCATCGGTCAGATAGGGGGCAGGGGCGCGTTCCACGACCTTCTGGTTGCGGCGCTGAACGGAACAATCGCGTTCAAACAGATGGTACATGCCGCCGTGTTTGTCACCGAGGATCTGCACCTCGACGTGACGCGCGCGGGTGATCATCTTTTCCAGATAGCCCTCGCCATTGCCAAAGGCAGCTTCGGCTTCGCGACGGCCCTCAAGGACTTTTTCTTCAAGCTCATCTTCGCCGAAAATCGGACGCATGCCGCGACCGCCGCCACCCCAGGATGCCTTGAGCATCAGAGGATAGCCTACCTCTTTCGCTTCTGCTTTGATCGCGTCCATGTCATCGCCAAGCACTTCGGTTGCCGGGATGACCGGCACGCCCGCCTCAATCGCCACACGACGGGCGCTGGCTTTGTCGCCAAGTGCCCGCATGGTCTCAGCTTTGGGGCCGATGAAGGTGATGCCGTTGGCAGCACAGGCATCCACGAAATCCGGGTTCTCAGACAAGAGGCCATAACCCGGGTGGATCGCATCCGCCCCGCATTCCCGCGCCACGCGAATGATTTCGTCAATCGAGAGATAGGCGGCCACAGGCCCCATGCCTTCGCCGATGCGATAGGCCTCGTCGGCTTTAAATCGATGCAGGCCCAGCTTGTCCTCTTCGGCGAAAACCGCGACCGTCTGCTTGCCCATTTCATTGGCCGCACGCATGACGCGGATTGCGATTTCACCTCGGTTGGCGACGAGAATTTTCTTAAATTCTGTCATATCGGACCCTCTCCCTTGGTACCAGTTTCTGCACTTGCGAAAGGGTTAGGGAGTGAAAACCTCTGAGGCAATACCCAATACGACGGATTTATGACGATCTCGTCGAATAAATCGGCGTTTTATCCGCCATCTCAGAAAAAAATTCAGGATCTTGTTAGGTCGTTGCTTTCGCAAGGAAAAAATCTCCCAAAAGCCATTGCGAACGCAATGATTTCTTCGATTCGAAACATTGCAGCTGCAGCATTTTCGCGATGTTTGAGGTCACTCCGCGGCCATTGACGATGAGGGCGACACGGGCTTTGGTTTTGTTGCTGGTAGCTTGGCTTGCGTCTCTCCGTAGATGCGGACCTGATTGCGGCCACCGTCTTTCGCTGCATAGAGCGCTTCGTCTGCCTGGCGCAGTAGGGCCTGGATATCGCGTTCATTGTCGGGAAAACAGGCGACCCCTGCCGAGATCGTCACGGTCGGCAGGTGCTTTTCCTGATAGAGCACGCGCATCGCTTCGACTTTTTCGCGCAGTTTATTCGCGCGGGCCTCGACGGTTTTTAGATCGCTGCCGGGCCAGATCAACATGAACTCTTCGCCACCCATACGGCAGGCGACATCCTCGCCATCGCAGGCGTCCTGCAGACAGCTTGCCACTTCGCTCAGGACGTTATCACCCGCGTCATGGCCGTGATTGTCGTTGAACTTCTTAAAGTGATCCACATCCAGATAGATCATATAGACCTTTTCGCCTTTTGCCTTGGCAGCGTTTAGGAGGCGGCGCAGACGGTCCAGCATATAGCGGCGATTGAACAGACCTGTCAGAGGATCGCGCGTTGACTGTTCTTGAAGCTGATCGCGCATGCGCACATTGGCAATTGCCATCGAAATCTGTTCGGCACACATCTGCGCCAGTTTCTTACATTTGTAGAAATCCTTGTTGCTGGATGTCTTGCGGCGCCGCAAATTCATCAGCCCAACAGTTTCCCCATGCGCTAGGATCGGAAAACAGTAGTAGGGGCGATCATCATGAGGCTCCGCATGATCGCAACAAAAGTTCACTTCGTGACGACCAAATTCATAGGTGCGCCCACGACGCAGCCCCCAGCAGTCTTCGGGATGGATATGAGGCTTGTATTCACCTCCGTTCCAAGCAGCACACCCGTCCAGCACGTCGCGTGAATTAGAATAGACATAGATCGAGCCTTCCGCGTCGGGCAACAAATGGCTCATGAAGCGCGCAACCATGTCAAAGAGTTCGCCCAATGACTGGCTGGACTGAAGCCATTCGTTGAGGTCGCCCAAAAGCTGTACCTCACGCGCGAGCTGCATCTGCTTTTCAACGAACTCACGCTCTTCCGCCGTTTGGCGTTTGGCCATTTTGACTTGGTATTGGGACGCCCGCGAAGAAATCCAAGCAGTGATTGTCAGCAACAGCGTTATTATCCCGGCAACAGCTGCAAAGGCAATTTGCATCCGTCGCAATGTAAGCTGATGCAGAGTCGTTGCATTCGTATAGAATTCAATAGCCCCAACAACTGTGCCACGTTCCAAAACAGGGACATAGACTTCGTAAACGATGTGTTTTTCGTCCATGTTCGTAAAGAGCGAATGAATTGCGAGACCATCAATCTCTTTAGCGTCTTTTTCCTCACGTTGAACGTAGGTATGCCCCTTTGCGACAACTTCCTTAAAATAGGCTTTGTCATTCACACTGCCAATTTCACGATTGCGCGACGACCAGATTATTGTGCCGTCGAGGTCAAAAAGCTTGATACGGTAGATGTCCGACGCGTCGGGAACGCGCTTTAAATAGTTGATTTCATCAAGCGAAAGCTGGGCTTCGGTGAAGGGGCGCGCGACATCGTCAAAATGTGCAAGAACGCGGCGCTTCCACAGTTCCGCCTGTGTGACGTAGTCATGCGACAAAAGATAGTTCACGGCCCTTGGCGGGAGCTGAAGATACCCCCAATAGGACAACCCAACGGACGCCACAAAAAGAACCGCGACTGGTGCAGCCCTGAGACCAGATCTCAATTTTTCCAGAACCCACATCAAATTTCTCCAACACGACCTCTATTGGTTTGCCACGTCATGCTGCCGGAACCGTTAACACTGCCCAATTATCTGTGTGCAATTTAGTTTAATTCGTTGGCCTCTTCCCAAAATCCTTATGTGAACATTACGCGAACTTGGCTTTTCAACTCTGCTTTGAAACGTTAAGGTTTGCCCCATGAGCAGCTTTGACGAATTTGACGCCTTTGAGGGCGCTTCCCTGTCCGCCCGCGCGATGGCGGCGCGGCCAATGCCGTATCTGGACGAGCTTAATCCGGCGCAACGTGAGGCAGTGGAAACCTTGGACGGTCCGGTTTTGATGCTGGCGGGGGCGGGGACCGGAAAGACCAAAGCTCTGACCGCGCGGATCGTGCATTTGCTGAACACAGGGCGCGCGCAGCCGAATGAAATATTGGCGGTCACTTTTACCAATAAAGCAGCGCGCGAGATGAAGAACCGCGTGGGGCGCATGTTGGGGCAAACCGTAGAGGGCATGCCTTGGCTGGGTACCTTCCATGCGATCTGCGTGAAACTTCTGCGCCGCCACGCGGAACTGGTGGGGCTTAAGTCCAACTTTACCATTCTGGACACCGACGATCAGATCCGCCTGCTGAAGCAATTGATCCAAGCGGCGAATATCGACGACAAACGCTGGCCTGCGCGGATGCTGTCGTCGATCATTGATGGCTGGAAAAACAAGGCCTGGACGCCAGAGAACCTGCCTGCCTCAGAAAGCCAGGCCTATAACGACCGCGGCCCCGAGCTTTATGCGCAATATCAGACTCGCCTGCGCGAATTGAACGCGGTCGATTTTGGTGACCTTCTTTTGCACATGGTCACGATCTTTCAGAACCACGGCGACATCCTCGCACAATACCAACGTTGGTTCCGCTATGTGCTGGTGGACGAATACCAAGATACCAACGTCGCCCAATACCTCTGGCTGCGCCTCATCGCGGCCGAGCATAAAAACATCTGCTGCGTCGGCGATGACGACCAGTCGATCTATGGTTGGCGCGGCGCCGAGGTGGGCAATATTCTCAAGTTCGAAAAGGATTTCCCCGGTGCCCATGTAGTGCGGCTGGAGCAGAACTATCGCTCAACCCCGCATATTTTGGCCGGAGCCTCTGCGGTCATTGCGGGCAATGAGAACCGTCTGGGCAAGACGCTTTGGACGGAAGCTGAGGACGGCGACAAAATCCGTCTGATCGGCCATTGGGATGGCGAAGAAGAAGCGCGTTGGATTGGCGAAGACGTTGAGGCGCTGCAATCCGGCACCCGTGGCAAAGACCCCAAGAGCCTTGAGGACATGGCGATCCTCGTGCGCGCCTCCCACCAAATGCGCGCCTTTGAGGATCGGTTTCTGACCATCGGACTGCCTTACCGCGTGATCGGCGGGCCTCGGTTCTATGAGCGGATGGAGATCCGCGACGCCATGGCGTATTTCCGCGTTGTCACCAGCCCCGATGACGATCTGGCCTTTGAGCGGATCGTGAATACGCCCAAGCGTGGCCTCGGCAATGTCGCCCAGCAAAAGATCCAGACCTGCGCGCGCGATCACGGGCTGTCGCTGGTCGAAGGCGCTCGAAAACTGCTGGAGCTGAAGGGCTTCGGCGGCAAAGGCGCGAAGGAACTGCAGCTCTTGATCGACGGCATCGACCGCTGGCGCGCGCTGGGCGTGCAACGCGAAGTCCAAGTGCCTCTGAACGACGAAGAGGTCATCGACGACGGCCTGACGCGGACCACGACCACCTTCATTTCCGCCCAAGAGGCTCTGACCCATATCGAGCTGGCCGAAGTCATTCTTGACGAGTCCGGCTACACTGCCATGTGGCAGAACGACAAGACGCCCGAGGCTCCGGGCCGTCTGGAAAACCTCAAGGAATTGGTCAAAGCCTTGGAATCCTTTGAGAACCTGCAAGGCTTCCTCGAACACGTCAGCCTGATCATGGACAATGAGAGCGAGGACACCGAGGAAAAGATCTCGATCATGACGCTGCACGCGGCAAAGGGTCTGGAGTTTCCAGTGGTGTTTCTGCCGGGATGGGAAGACGGGCTGTTCCCGTCGCAACGCTCGATGGATGAAAGCGGTCTGAAGGGCCTCGAGGAAGAACGCCGCTTGGCCTATGTCGGCATCACGCGCGCCGAAGAAGTCTGTACGATTTCCTTTGCGGGCAACCGGCGGGTGTTCGGGCAATGGCAAAGCCAGCTGCCGAGCCGTTTTATTGATGAACTGCCTGAGGATCACGTCGAGGTCCTAACCGCGCCGGGGATTTACGGTGGCGGCTATGGCGCTGCGGCGGGTGATTTCGGGGGTGGCATGCAATCACGCATGCAAAGCGCCAATACCTATAATTCGCCGGGCTGGAAGCGGATGCAGGATCGGGCAGGGGAGCGCGGGATTTCCCAGCCGCGTGAAAGCCGTGGGTCTGTGATTGATCTTGAGGCGGTGTCTAGCCATTCCGTGGGCGAACGCGTCTTCCACCAAAAGTTCGGCTATGGCGAGATCATGGAAATCGAAGGCGACAAGCTGGTGATCGAGTTTGACAAGGCGGGTGAAAAGAAGCTGGTCGCGAAATTTGTGACGGCGGCTGACGACGTGCCGTTTTAGAGAGCTTCGTTTTACGAAGAAAACTGAGCTAGGCCTGACCAGAAGCTTTAACGCCAGTCGCTGCTGTCTGAGGGGCCATGAGCAACTCAAATTGGATTTCAGCATCTGACTCAAATGCATCAAGTAGTCCTAGCGTACCAGGCTCTGCGCAATTCTTGATCCAAACCACATTGCGCCCGGGCTTAGCGGCGCGCTTGATAAAGGCCACGCAGATCTTTGCAGGCCAAGGCACATCGTGACCAGCGCCGCCCATCAGATGACGCTCTGCATCCCGTCGTGCGAGTTCCAGAACGGCTTCATCAGCCGGTGTTTCATAGAAGATCTCATCAGCTTCCTGCAGGCGTTCAACAGCGCGCAGGGAAATCAGATCAGCCGCGCCTGCCGCTGTATCCACGACAGTGACTTGCGCCGCGCGATTTTCGTCAAAATCACCGGTGATACGCTGCTTGAGGCTCTGCAATGCTTCGCGTTCCGATCCGCGTTTGAATGTCTGCCAGATCGGCCCAGCAAAGACCTCGCGCCAGAATGCACGACGCTGGGATTGCGGCACGTAGCGCGCAACCATCCCACGCAGACGCCCCGCAGCGGCGGCGAAGCGGCCGAGGTTCGGGTCCAGCATCTGTTCAATCTGGGTTTTGATAAGGCGGCCCAGAACCGGTGCGTTGCCTTCGGTGCCAATCGCCACGACAACCGGATCGCGGTCCACAATGGACGGTGTGGTCAGGTCGCAGAGTTCCGGACGGTCCACAACATTCACCAAAAGCCCAGCGTCCTTGGCAATCGCATGGATCGCCACGTCTGCCGCGGGCGAACCGGTCGCGATGAAACCAATCGTTGCCTCAGCAAAGGAGGCACGTGTCACAGGCCCAGCCAGATGCCGAATACGACCCTGTTTGATCATCGCACTCAGTTCGTCATCCGGCTGATCCCCGAGCAACAAAATATCCGCGTCCGACTTCAACAACAGACGGCATTTCTGCGCAGCCTGCTCTCCGGCGCCGACGACGACAATCGTCCGGCCGGTGGTTTTGATGAACATCGGAAAGCTTTGCATGACCTATTCCGCCGCGGTTTTCAGATGGGCTCCAGCCAATATAGCAGAGATTTCCGGACGGCAAGAACCACAGTTGGTGCCGGCCTCAAGCGCTGCGCCAATTTCCTCGACAGATGCGAGGTTCTGCGTCTCGATCGCGCGCAGGATTGTGTTGGCTCCGACGTTAAAGCAGGCACAAAGCGTCGGGCCGGGATCGGGTTGATTTGCGCCAGGGCGACCTGCGAGGATTGGAACCTCTGATCCGATGGCGTTGCCAACAAATTGGCGAGACACTTCGACCGGGGTGGGCGCCGCAAAGAGGGCTGCTAAAACCTGTCCGTCCCTTTGGAAAGCAATCCGAGCTGATCCGGGTTTCGCGCCGTTGACCGACATGATGTCCACGTGGCTCAGGCCAAAAACATCCTGCGCAAAGCTTTCCCAGTCCTCAGGGACTTCATTGTGTCCCAGCTCGACTTGCCAGCCAACAGTGGTCCGCGCGCGCGCCCAATAGTCGGTTTTGGCCGACGGTTTCTCTGCCGAAACCGCAAACCCATACCAAGCGGCCTTATATGGTGAAATCTCGACCGGAGTTGCCTTGCTTTCAGGTTGCCCCGAGAGCTTGTCGACCTTGGGGGCGACCAAAGCATTCACGCGACCCGTGGGACAGGTGTCTTCTGTCCAATGGAGCGGGGCAAAGACTTCGCCTTGGGTGACTTTGTCGCTGATCATGACCCGCAGAATGGCGGACCCATGCGGGCTGTCGACCTTGGCCAAAGTCGCCGCCGCCAGACCAAGCTTGAGCGCGTCCTCGGGGTGGATCTCCAGAAAGGGTTCGCCCATGTGTTGGGTCAGACGGCCGGTCTGGCCGGTTCGGGTCATCGTGTGCCACTGGTCTCGGATCCGGCCGGTGTTTAACCGATAGGGCCGATCCTCATCCGTCGCTTGCGCTAGGGGCTTATGAGACACCGCCACCATGCGCGCGCGACCGTCTTCGGTGAAAAACTTGCGGTCGCCAAAGAACCGGCCCCCAGTTTTCACGGCGCTGACGGGCCAGTGTTGGGGCGTAAACGTCTCGTAGTCGTCGTCCGAAATCTCGGCGAGGCCAGAGATGTCGAAGTCTTTGTTAAACGCCGCCGCGATGCCCGAGAGCGCTGCATGTTCGCGGAAAATCTCGGCAGGGCCGTGGTAGTTGAATGCTTCGCCAAACCCCATACGCCGCGCGACGCCGCAGATGATTTCCCAGTCGTGCCGCGTTTTGCCCGGAGCCGCACGCAGTGCACGCTGGCGGCTGATCAGGCGGTCTGAATTGGTGACGGTACCGAATTTCTCACCCCAGCCGCTGGCGGGCAGGACCACATCGGCAACCTGCGCCGTGTCGGTGGTGTCATACATGTCGCTGACCACGACAAAGTCACAGCCCTTGATGGCCGCGCGCACGCGGTCGGCGTCGGGCAGGGACTGTGCCGGATTGGTGCAAATCACCCAGAGCGCTTTGATGTCGCCGCGCTCTACCGCGTCAAACATGTCGATAGCCTTCAGGCCCTGAGCCGCTGGCATCACAGGGGCGTTCCAGAAGTCCTGCACAGCTTTGGAATGATCGGTGTTCTCAATGTCCAAATGACAGGCCAAAGTATTCGCGAGTCCGCCGACCTCACGGCCTCCCATCGCGTTGGGCTGCCCAGTGACCGACAAAGGCCCCATGCCAGCTTTGCCGATACGACCCGTCGCCAAATGGCAATTGATGATTGAATTGACCTTATCCACGCCGCTGGTGGATTGGTTCACGCCCTGAGAAAACACGGTCACGGTTTTCTCATTGGCAAGCCACATGTCCACAAAGGTGGCCAGATCTGCATCAGACAGGCCGGTCTCAGAGACATCATCTGCGCGGGCCGCATCTAAAGCCGCCTCAAACCCCGACACGGCTTCGGCCAAATAGGCCTCATCCACCAAACCGCGCTCAGAAATCTCGGTAAGCAGATGGTTAAACAGGGCCACATCCCCGCCTGGTGCAATCCTGAGGTGCAAATCTGCCAGATCACATGTCGCCGTCCTCCTCGGGTCCACGTTGATCACGCGCATCTCAGGCCGTGCCGCTTTCGCAGCCGCAAGCCTTTGATAAAGCACCGGATGACACCAGGCGAGATTGGACCCGACCAACACAACAGTGTCGGCCTCCTCCAGGTCCGTGTAAAGCCCCGGCACCGTGTCCGTGCCAAAGGCTCGCTTGTGGCCGACAACGGTCGAAGCCATACACAGCCTTGAATTCGTGTCGATATTGGCCGTGCCAACAAAGCCCTTCGCGAGCTTGTTGATCACATAGTAGTCCTCGGTCAGCAGCTGACCCGAGACATAAAAGGCCACGGAATCCGGCCCATGTTCGGCAATGGCCGCGGAAAACTTGTCCGCAACCAGATCAAGAGCCTCGTCCCAGCCTGCGCTACGGTCGCCGATCTGCGGTGCGAGAAGACGACCCTCGGTCCCGAGGGTCTCGCCGAGTGCCGAGCCTTTGGAACAGAGCCGCCCAAAATTCGCCGGATGATCGGGATCGCCTTTGATCGCCACACCGTTGGGGCCGACATCCGCCAGAACCCCACAGCCGACACCGCAATAGGCGCAGGTGGTTTTGACACTCATGCCGCCGAGCGCTCCATGACCGCTGCGTCCAGCATCAGACGCCCGTTTTCAACGCGGATTGCGTAGGTGTCGATCTTACCTTCGTCCGCACCCTGCGCCTCGCCGGTATTCAAATCAAACACCCAATTGTGCAGAGGGCAGGTCACTGAGGTGCCATGCACGATACCCTCGCTCAAAGGGCCGCCTTTGTGCGGGCAGCGGTCCGAGGTCGCAAAAACCTCGTCCTCTGCCGTGCGAAAGACCGCAATACAGCCAAGTTTCGTCTTCACAACCCGCGCGCCGCGCACAGGGATCTGCTCAATCGATCCGATATCAATCCAGCTCATTCTGCGGCCTCCAATGTCAGATTTGCCAGAGGCGCGAATTTCGGGGCCTCTTCCTCTTGGGCCAGTTCGGCCCAAGGGTCTTTCTGATAGATCGATTGAGACAGCTCGAAGCGTTCAACCAAAGCCTTGCGGTTCTCGATATCCTCAACGATCTGCTCTTTGACCCAATCCAGACCCACTTTCGCGACCCACTTATAGGGGCGGTCCAGGTATTTCGCGTTCTCGCGATAGAGCTGCATAAAGGCGGTTGCGACCTCGATGGTTTCTTCCTCGGTTGTGCAATCCATCAGACGTTCGGTTTCCTTCACGTCCATGCCAGCCGCCCCTGCGACGCCAACTTGATAGCCGCTGTCCACACAGACGACACCGATGTCTTTGCAGGTCGCCTCGGCGCAGTTGCGCGGGCAACCCGACACCGCCAGTTTCACCTTATGCGGAGACCAAGAGCCCCAGAGCTTTTCCTCAAGCTTGATGCCCAAACCTGTGGAATCCTGCGTGCCAAAGCGACAGTGTTCTTTGCCGACGCAGGTTTTCACTGTCCGCAGACCCTTGGCATAGGCATGGCCCGAGACCATGCCCGCCGCGTTCAGATCCGCCCAGATCGCGGGTAGGTCTTCGCCTTTGACACCCAAAAGGTCGATGCGCTGACCGCCCGTGACGTGAACCGTCGGCACATTGTATTTCTCGGCCGCATCGGCAATTGCGCGCAGTTCCTTCGGCGTCGTCATGCCGCCCCACATCCGAGGCACGACGGAATAGGTGCCGTCCTTCTGAATGTTGGCGTGTTTGCGTTCGTTGACAAAACGCGACTGCGGGTCGTCCTGATATTCCACCGGCCAATCGGCCAGCAAGTAGTAATTGATCGCAGGGCGGCAGACGTGACAGCCATTGCGGCTCTTCCAACCGAGTTCCTGCCAGACAGCCTCTTGGCTTTTCAGTTCTTTGGATTTGATCAGGCGGCGCACATCCTCATGGGTGAGGTCGGTACAGCCACAGATCGAGGCCGGCGCGGGGATGACGAAATCATCGCCCAACGTGGTCGCCAGAACCTGTTCGACCAATCCGGTACAGGTGCCGCAGGATGCGCTGGCTTTCGTGGTTGCCTTGATGGCCGCCAGATCCGTGGATCCGGCTTGGATGGCCTCAACGATCTGCCCCTTGCTCACGCCGTTACAACCGCAGATCTCCGCGTCAAGCGGTAAGGCTGCAACGGCCGCCATAGGGTCCAGGCTATCTCCCCCCTGATAGGCTGGGCCGAAAATCAAAGTTTCGCGCATTTCAGAGACGTCGGTCTTGTCTTTGATCAGACCGAAGAACCAATTGCCGTCGGCTGTGTCGCCATACATGACGGCCCCGACCAGAACGTCGCCTTCCAGAACCAGACGTTTGTACACGCCACGCGCTGGATCGCGGAAAACGATGTCCTCGCGGCCCGGGCCTTCTGCGAAATCACCGGCGCTAAAGAGGTCACAGCCAGTAACCTTGAGCTTGGTGGCAACCTCTTTGGGTTCGAATTCCGCTGCCTCATCAAGCAGCGTCTTGGCAACGACTTTTGCTTGGTCATAGAGCGGAGCCACCAGACCAAAGAGCTGTCCACGGTGTTCAACACATTCGCCAACCGCAAGGATGTCTGGGTCAGAGGTCACCATCGCATCGCTTACGGTGATGCCGCGCTCAACATCCAAGGCAGTATCTGTCGCCAGACGTGTCTCTGGGCGGATACCGACGGCCATCACCACCAAATCGGCAGGGATGACGGTTTTGTCTTGCAGCATCACCGCTTCGACTTTGTCTTCACCCAGGATCGCAGCGGTCGAGGCCTGACATTTGATCTCGATGCCTTTGTCCTCAAGGCTGCGGCGCAACAGGTAACCTGCGGCCTCATCCAGCTGACGTTCCATCAAATGGCCCATCAGGTGCAGCACAGTCACATCCATGCCGCGCGCTTTCAGACCCGCTGCGGCTTCAAGTCCCAAAAGGCCACCGCCGATGACAACGGCTTTGCCGCCTTCGATGCCAGAGGCCTTAATCATCGCATTGGTGTCTTCCAGATCGCGATAGGCGATGACGCCGGGCAGATCCTTGCCGGGCACTGGAATGATGAAAGGCGCAGAGCCCGTCGCGATCAGCAGCTTGTCATAAGCGACTTCGCCGTTCTGACCCACCACCACTTTGCGCTCGCGGTCGATCTGGGTGACATGCTCGCCAAAGCGGCACGTCACGCCATTTTCTTCGTACCAATCGGCATCATGGGTCACGATCTCCTCATAGGTTTTCTCACCCGAGAGGACCGGAGACAGCATGATCCGGTTATAGTTGCCGCGCGGCTCTGCATTGAACAGCGTGACGTCATAGGCCTCTTTGTCGGCCTCAAGTAGGTGCTCCAGCACCCGGCCCGAGGCCATACCGGCCCCGATGACAACAAGTTTCTTAGACACGATTTACTCCTTGCCCTTTTGTGCGGGCAGGGAGGGCCCGTGTTAGGCGGCGTCCGTATACGCCGCGTCTTTCATCATTGAGGCAATGCCGCGATAGGCCTTCTCCCAGGCCGCGATTTCCGCATCGGTTAACGTGCGGGGCGCCATATCCTCGACCGCTTGGATCAAAGCTTCGCCGACCAGATCGTAATGTTCCGCCTCGGCGTTGTAATTCACATGCCGCCGCCCAAGCCGCTTGATCTTGCCGGTGAACAGCCAGGGTGTGCTGAGATTGTTCACAATGAACTCCAGCATGTCGCTGAACTTCTCGAGCTGGCCCGACATTTCCTCGGGAAACAGATCGCGCGCAGCAGGCGTGTTGCGAAATAGGATGCGATAGAAGGCCTCGGCCAGATAGCCCTGCTGCAACTTGATGCCGCGATAGCTGTCTTGGATAAGTTTCACTTCGTCTTTGGTCAGATCTGCCATGGACACTCTCCTCAAAAAGAGAGTGCACATTAGGCAGGCTGGCTTTCGAAAGTCTGAACATCGCTGGTCCCAAACCCTTATTCCGCGGCGATCGCTTTTGCGGGAGTTTTGGCCTTGGGCTTGGCGCCATGCTCATACTCTTCAAGGAAATCAAGCACTTCCTGACGGAATTTGTAGTAATCCGGATGCTCAAGCAGGGCCTTGCGGCTGCGTGGGCGTGGCAGATTAACGTCTACAATTTTACCGACTGTCGCTTGGGGGCCATTGGTCATCATGACCACGCGGTCCGCCAGCAGGATGGCTTCGTCCACATCATGGGTCACACAGATCGCGGTGACTTTGGTGCGGTCCCAGACCTCCATCAGCACTTCTTGCAGCTCCCAGCGGGTGAGGCTGTCGAGCATACCGAAAGGTTCATCCAGCAAGAGCAGTTTCGGCGACAGAGCAAAGGCGCGGGCGATGCCGACACGTTGCTTCATGCCGTTGGACATGGAATGGGCCGGGCGGTCCATAGCATCAGCCAGGCCGACGCGTTCGAGGTAATATTCGACCACATCCTGTTTCTCGGCCTGGCTGGCCTTTGGATAGACCTTATCTACGCCAATCGCACAGTTCTCCCGAGCGCTCAGCCAAGGGAAGAGGTTTGGTGACTGAAACACCACTGCGCGCTCGGGATCTGCGCCTTCGACGTGACGACCGTCCAGACGGATCGCACCTTTGGAAATGTCATTCAGGCCCGCCGCCATAGTCAGAACCGTGGATTTACCACAGCCAGAGTGACCGATCAGAGAGATAAACTCGCCGCGGTTCAGTTTAAGGTTAAAGTCCTCAACGACAGTGAGTGGGCCTTTGGGCGTCGGGTAGATTTTGTGCAACTGCGAGAAGTCGAGGAAGTTCTTGTCGATCATCCCTTTTTGCGCATCCGCCACCGCCTTAGGCGCACCATGGATCGGGGTCACGTCAGGCAGGATCTTGGAGCCTTCGACTTTCGCCTCAATCCCTACATCCATCAGGTATTTGGTCACATCCGCGCGCAGCTTTTTGAAGCCGTCGTGGTTGTTCATCTCCATCCGGTCACGTGGACGCGGGATCGAGACTTTGAACTCTTCGCCAAGGGTGCCGTCAGGACGCAGCGCAATGATGCGGTCGGCCAGAATGATGGCCTCATCTACGTCATTGGTAATCAGCACGCAGGTTTTCTTGTCGCCTTGCCAGATCGCCTCGATCTCATCCGCCAGATTGGCGCGGGTGAGGGCGTCAAGCGCAGACAGTGGCTCGTCCAAAAGCAGCATCTCTGGGTTCATCGCCAGCGCACGCGCTACGTTCACTCGTTGACGCATCCCGCCCGAGAGTTCCGCAGGACGGCGGGTGGCTGCATGAGACAGGCCCACCATCTTGACGTAATGCGCGACTTTCTCGTCCTTTTCCGCCTTCGGCATGTTCGGGAAAACAGAATCCAGCGCCAGTTTGACGTTTCCGTTGACCGTCAGCCAAGGCATCAGGGAGTAGCTTTGAAAGATCACACCACGCTCGGGGCTAGGGCCTTTGACCGGCTCGCCCTTGAAGGTGACGGACCCTTTGGTCGGCTCTTCAAGACCCGCCATCAGGTTGATCAGAGTTGTCTTGCCGGTGCCCGAGAACCCCAGCAGGACGAGGAACTCGCCCTCCTGAACCTCAAGGTTAATGTTTTTCAGAACATCGGTTTTGGCAGTGCCTTCCCCGAAACTCTTGTCGACGTTTTCGAATTTGAAAAAGCTCATGTCGATCACCGGTTAGAGGTAAAGGTGAAGAGGGATTGGATGGCGTACATGACCCGGTCCAAGAGGAAGCCGATGATGCCGATGGTCAGAACAGCGACCATGATTTTCGCGAGCGAGCTGGAAGAGCCGTTCTGGAATTCATCCCAGACGAATTTGCCGAGACCCGGGTTTTGTGCCAGCATTTCCGCGGCAATCAGAACCATCCAGCCCACACCCAGGGACAGACGAAGACCGGTGAAGATCAGCGGCAATGCGGATGGCAGAACCAATTTGGTGATCTTGGTATAGGTGTTCATTTTCAGAACTTTGGACACGGCGACGAGATCTTTGTCGATCGATGCCACACCCAGAGCGGTGTTGATTAGCGTCGGCCAAAGCGAGCAGAGCGTCACGGTAATTGCCGACACAAGGAAGGATTTCGCGAACAGCCCGCCTTCGGATGCTGCGACAGCCGAGACGACCATGGTGACAATCGGCAACCATGCGAGCGGCGAGACCGGCTTAAAGATCTGAATAAGCGGGTTGATCGCAGAGTTTGCGGTCGGGCTGAGACCCGCCATGATGCCCAGCGGCACAGCGATCACGGTGGCGATCAGGAAGCCGAAGAAGACAGTTTGGATCGAGGTCCAGATCTGCTGGTAATAGCTTGGCGCGCCGGTGAAGGGGATGTCTTTGACTTTCTCAGGCTGGCCATTCGCGATGAAGCGCTCGTTGCGTTTTGCAACACGTTCTTCATGCTTTGCGCGCTTTTCGGCTTTCGCCTGTGCGTCCTCATGCAGGTTGACGGCTTCGGTCCAGACTTGCTGCGGACCGGGGACGGCGCCCAGAGAGGTCTGAACAGTTGGTGCCAGAGTGCCCCACATCACAAGGAAGGCGGCAATCGCCAGCAAAGGCACGCACAAAAGGCGCCAGATTTCTTTCATTTGCGCGCGCGGGTTGTCGCCCGCTGCGGCTTTCAGGATCGGTGTGATCCAAGCAAGGCCCAGAACCTGAAACCAGGCGTCGGCTTTGTTGATACGCGTAAACAGACGCGCGCGTCGTGCCTCGCGATCTGCGTCGGTGATGGTTTGTGGGTCGATGGCTGTCATAGCTCTGGTCCTGAGAATTCGAATAGCTGCGGTGTAAATCGCGGGGGGAGCCCTCTCCCCAAGAAGGGGAGAGGGAAGTTGTTTGGGTTAGCCTTGGACTTCTGCACCAACCACGGTTTGGCCAGACTTCAGACCAATTGGCAGGCTTTCCAGGTAAGCGTTCGGGGTGCGACCGTCGTATGCGATACCGTCAATGATGTCGGCTGCTGGGGTCGGCGCTTTGTAGCCGTCGCTGTCCCAAGGGAAGTCCGCTTCGTTCGCCAGACCTTCTTCGACCAGCAGCTTCGCGGCTTCGAGATAGATCTCAGGCTTGTAAACGGATTTCGCAACTTCGTCATACCAGCTGTCAGGCTTGGTCTCGGCGATCTGACCCCAGCGGCGCATCTGGGTCAGATACCAGATTGCGTCAGAGTAATAAGGGTAGGTCGCGTTATAGCGGAAGAACACGTTGAAATCTGGGACTTCGCGCTTGTCGCCTTTTTCATACTCGAAAGTACCGGTCATAGAGTTCGCGATAACCTCATAGTCCGCGCCCACATATTCAGGGCGAGACAGGATTTCCACGGCTTCTTCACGGTTTGCGTTGTCGTTTTCATCCAGCCACATCGCTGCGCGGATCAGAGCCTTCACCACAGCTTTGGTGGTGTTCGGATACATCTCCGCAAATTCGTTGGTGATGCCGAAGACTTTCTCTGGGTTGTTCTTCCAGAGCTCATAGTCGGTGATCACAGGCACGCCGATGCCTTTGAACACGGCCTGCTGGTTCCAAGGCTCACCCACGCAGTAGCCGTGGATCGTGCCCGCTTCCAGCGTTGCTGGCATTTGTGGAGGGGGGGTTACAGACAGGAAAACATCCGCGCCGATCTGACCGGAGATGTTTTCAGGAGAGTAGTAGCCTGGCTCCAGACCACCTGCCGCGAGCCAATAGCGCAGCTCGTAGTTGTGGGTGGACACCGGGAAAACCATACCCATGTTGAATGGCTTACCTTCGCTGTTGAACTTCTCAACAACGGGGGCCAGAGCCTGAGCAGAAATCGGGTGCTGAGGGCGGCCGTCATCCATGGTTGGGATGTTTGGCTTCATCATTTCCCAAACTTCGTTGGAGACGGTGATGCCGTTGCCGTTGAGGTCCATAGAGAATGGGGTGATGATGTGGGCCTCGGTGCCGTAGCCGATGGTCGCAGCCAGAGGCTGACCCGCCAGCATATGCGCGCCGTCGAGCTGGCCGTCGATCACACCATCCAGCAGAACTTTCCAGTTCGCTTGTGCTTCCAGCGTCACGAACAGGCCTTCGTCGTCAAAGAAACCTTGTTCATACGCAACGGCCAAAGGTGCCATGTCCGTCAGCTTGATAAAGCCAAAGGTCAGCTCGTCTTTTTCCAGTTCCAATTCAGCCCAAGCAGGCGCTGCCAGTAATGTGGTCGCTGCCAGGATCGAAGCAATGTTTTTCATGTCTTCTGTCCTCGTGGTTAAGCCCTGTTGGGCAAAATAAAAAAAGCCGCCGACGCATTTGGCCCCAGGGATAGGGGGTCAAAGGTCGAGCGACTTTGCTCAGAGAGTTCCCAGAACTTTGGGAGGGAGGGACACGACGCCGTTGTCGTGTTGTTAATCATCTTATGCGACGCACCCCTAAGGCTGGCGAGTCCATTTCTTTAATTTTTCTGCATTGCAGCGTTCATTCGCTGCAACTGCACAAAAAATGTGCAAACCTACCGCTGAGGGTCAAAGGTTTGCCCGTCAAAGAAGCGGTTTTGCCCAAGACTCAGGCTGCCAGTTACCGCGCGCACCTCAGTCGACTCGGTGAGTCCGCCCTCGATTTTTGAATTGCTCAACGGCATCGGCGCCCCCAATTGCCCCAAAGCACGGCGATAGAGGTCACTGCGAAAGATCTTGTGAACCTCGGAGGCCGCCACGTCGTCGACTGTCCCATGACGCGCCTTAAGGCGTTCGGCGATCCAATCGGCTTGTGATTGCCACGGAAAGGTAGCCCCCTCCGTGTGGAAACGCAGAAAATTGTCGTGATGCTTATTGGCCCCGGCACTGTTAAGCACCAAACGACCTGTCAAAGCCCGGTCAATCAGATCAGAGTTCACCCCCACATAGTCCTTTCGGGCCAAAACCTCTGCCAGAGCGACATGCTTGCTGGGCTGGTCCAACCATTGCCCCGCACGCCACAAGGCGCGGATCAACTTGAGCGCTGTGTCTTCGTTTTGCTCGGCCCAATCTGCGCGTGTCGCCAAAACTTTTTCCGGCGCTGCCGTCCAAATCGCGGCCCCCGGCAGGATCAGCGTTCCGTTGGCTGTATCTACGGTGACAGACCCCCAAGGCTCTCCCACGCAAAAGATGTCGAGGTCTCCGTTCTTGATTGCTTGCGCCATCAAGGGCGGGGGTACGGCCTGGATCTGAAAGTCGTCTCCCGCCTTTAAACCCACAGCATTCAGCCAAATCGACACCAGTTCTGAATGCATGGACAGATAGAACGGCACGCCAATGCGCAAAGGTTTTGGCAGTGATGCAACCGCAAGCGCGGCCGCTTTGGCGTCTTTGAAATCAAACCCATAGCCGCGCACTTCCAGCAGGGCCGCCATATTGGGGCTGACGCCAATGACATTGCCATTCATGCTGAGAACCGACAGAACCTGCAATTTCGGCAGCCCGTTCATGAGTCCCAAATAAGAGGCCACGGGCACTGGCGACAACATATGCGCCGCCTGAATTTGCCCAAAGGCAAGTTGATCTCGAAGGGTGCTCCAACTGGGAGCACGTTCAAGCGACAGGTCGAGACCTTCTTCTTCTGCAAACCCGAGTTCTTTGGCGACGATCAAAGGGGCAGCGTCGACCAGGGGAATAAAACCGGCTGCGATCGGAGTAAGGCTCATGACAAAAGCTCCGAGGCCGTGACCAGCGCCTGGGCAACATCCGCCACGCGCTTGCTCTGATCCATCGCGGTTTTACGCAGCAGGGCATAGGCCTCCTCTTCGCCAACGCCGCGAGCTTTCATTATTATGCCTTTGGCCCGATCCACGATCTTGCGCTCCTCAAGCGCGCGTTTGGTGGTTTCCAATTCCGTGCGCATGCGCTGGAACATCTGAAACCGCGCAATGGCGGCGTCGAGGATGGGTTTGATCCGGTCATTTTGCAGCCCATCGACGATATAGGCCGAGACACCGGCCTCAATCGCTGCCTTGGTCAGTTGCGCATCGGAGCGATCTACGAACAGCGCAACCGGGCGCTCTAAAGGATCGGAGGCCAAAGCCAGTTGTTCGATCGCGTCGCGCGATGGATCGGTGACGTCGACCAGGACAACATCCGGGGCAAAACGCGCGACAGAGCGCGCCAAGCCGCTGACCTCGGAAAGCACGTGGATCTTGTGTGATCCGGTCTCAGCTAAGGAATCGACAATCGCGCAGGCGCGATCCCGATCTTTCTCGACGACAACGATGGTGAGGTTCTCTGACAAAATTTACTCGTATGGCTATGCAGACTAGGCTGGCTTGCGCCCTACATAGTAAAACTGGCGGCCGTCTTGAATTTCTGCGTTGCAGCAATGGGTGAAAAATAGATGTGTTTGATTAATTTTTGAGCAAAATTGGCCAACTGTGCCGTGCCCGTACACCACATAGGACCCATTGGGGTATCTTTGGAATGGGACACCACCGCTTTCATCTTGCCCCAAATACTCCTGCCGGAGGCATCCAGGGCCGCCAGTTACGCCTTCGGGTGCGTGCGGTTGTAAACCTCCATGAGGCGCGTGGTGTCCACAGCCGTATAGGCCTGAGTCGTCGACAGCGACGCATGCCCCAAGAGTTCCTGTATCGCCCGCAGGTCTCCGCCGGCTTCAAGAAGATGGGTGGCAAAGCTGTGGCGCATGGCATGTGGTGTCGCGCTTGCGGGCAGTCCCAATTGCATACGTACATTCTGCATGACGCCCTGAATATGCCGCGCGTTCAGCCGTCCGCCACGTGCGCCGATAAACAAGGGCCGCTCGGGGTCCATCGGAAAGGGTGCTTGGCGCACGTAATCGGCAACCGCATCTCGCGCAGCTGGGATGACAGGCACCAACCGCTCTTTGTTGCCCTTGCCCACAATCCGCAGGACATCGGGCAGGGGGTGAGCGTCTGCATTCAGCCCCAAAGCCTCAGATATCCGCAAACCGCAGCCATATAACAGAGTGACAACAGCGATATCGCGCGCGCCTTGCCAGCCTTCGCGTGTTTGAAACTCCACCGTTTCAATGACAGCCTTGGCCGCGTCCGGGGCCAAGGGGCGTGGGAGTTTCTTTTGAAACTTGGGCGCACGCGTGGACAGAACGGCGGTTGGGTCAAATCCCTCACGCTCCGCCAACCACCTGAAAAAGCCCTTTACCGCCGATAGCTTGCGCGCCAGCGTGCGCGGGCCGACGTCGCCAGTCCGCATCCGCGCCATCCATGCGCGCATATCTGAAACCGTGAGTTTTGAAAGCGGAGCCAACCCTTGCTGCGCGCCCTTATGTTCGCTCATGAAGGCGAGGAACTCTGTGACATCGGCGAAATAGGCCTTAAGCGTGTTGTCTGAATTGCCTTTCAGAGCCTTCTCGGCCTCAAGCCAACTGTCCCGCGCGGCAGTCGCCGCCGGCGAAATCACGACAGCCAGCGCCGCATGGCGCGTTCAAAGACGCCTGCAAAGAAACTTAGCAAATCTGTGCCTTGCTGCGGCGTGAAATGGTGTGGATCTTCGGCTCCCATGACGAGCATACCAGGCAGGCGGCCTTCGCCGAAATCCAGTTTCAGGCAGGCTTCAGAGCGAATGAAGTCAGCACGTTCCCCAAAGACGGGTTTTGAGCCGCTCTCCATCTGGCGCAGCGTAACCTGCCGCGCCGGGACATTGCGGCCTCCGGTCAGGTAGCGTTCGACAAAGCCGGGCTCTGCGACGCTGAGCACCTCACCGAGGCGCTTGATCTGAACCTCTTTTTCGTCTTGGGCTGTTTCCAGCACCAGACGGACCGCATCAACGCGCAGGATATTGGCGACTTCGCCGTCAAGATCCTTAAGGAACATCTCAAATTCCAGAGGATCCAGCATGCGCAAGATTGCGCGATGCACCTGATTGGTGCCCGCCAGATTTTCATAGGCTGCTGCGATTACACTGCGATGGGTGTCCTCTAGCCGGTCCAGCCGCGCTTCAAGACGCTCCATCGCGATGCCGCGCAGATCGACAATATTGCCGCCCATGGAGCGTTCGTTGGCCGCAATAAGCGCCTTCATAACATCTTGATCTTCAAGGATAATCTCTGGTTTCGAGAGAATCTTGTCGCGCAGAGTATCTTCGATTTTTGCCGTGCTGCTCATGAGATGCCTGTTCGTCTTTTGCTGTACTCTAGCAGAAGCCACCCGCAATATCTTGTGTTTTTTCTACCTGCGGGTGTTTTTTGAGGTGGGGTGGAGGGGCGTTGCCCCTCTGAGGCGATCTGCTGTGCAGATCCCCCCATTCACCCCAAGATATTTAGGGCAAGAGAAAGATCAGAGGATCTTGATATCTGCCGCCGCGATGTCCGCGAGGAAGGCAGCCAGGCCTTTGTCGGTCAGCGGGTGGTTGACCATGCCTTTGATGACCGCAGGAGGTGCGGTGATCACGTCTGCACCAATACGTGCGCATTCTGCGATGTGGTTGGCGGTGCGGATCGAGGCCGCGAGGATCTGGGTTTCGTAGCCGTAGTTGTCATAGGCAGTGCGGATGTCTTCAATCAGGTCCATGCCGTCGAGGTTGATGTCATCCAGACGCCCGATGAACGGAGAAATGAACGTTGCGCCAGCTTTGGCGGCGAGGATCGCTTGGTTCACAGAGAAACAGAGCGTGACGTTGACCATTTTGCCTTCGTCGGTGAGGGTCTTACAGGCCTGCAGACCGTCCCAAGTCAGCGGGACTTTGACTGCGATATTGTCGGCGATCTCGGCCAGTTTGCGGCCTTCGGCGATCATGGTGTCTGCGTCGGTCGCGGTGACCTCGGCGGAAACGGGGCCAGAGACCAGCTCACAGATTTCTTTGGTGACTTCGATGATGTCACGGCCGGATTTTTTGATCAGCGATGGATTGGTGGTGACACCATCGACCATGCCAAAGTCATTGAGTTCTGCGATTGCATCTATTTCTGCAGTGTCTACAAAGAATTTCATAACGCGCGTCCTGATTGGGTTGGCTTTTAAGGGTTGGTCTAGGGTCGCGCCTCGTTTACCTCATCGAGGTGTTAGCGCAAACCCTTTTTGCGAGGCGGATTTGAAAGACCCGGACTTCTTTGACGCAGGTGATCTGGTTGCTGTCCTGACCACCCAGCCCTTGGACCGGACCTTGGATTACAAGGCTCCTGAAGGAGGGTGCTGGTTGGGCGCGTTTGTAGAGGTTCCTTTGGGGCCGCGCAAGGTGCTGGGCGTGGTCTGGGGGCGCGGGCGCGGCGATTGGGATATCGCCAAGGTGCGTAGCGTTAATCGGGTGCTGGATGTGGCGCCGATGCGGTCTGAAATGCGCTCGTTTCTGGAGAAGGCGGCGAGTTATACGTTGACGCCTATGCCTGCGATGCTGCGGCTCGCGACGCGGGCGCCGGGGCTGTCTGATCCGCTGTCTATGCGTAAGGTTTATCGGCTGGGAGAGGGCGTGCCGGATCGAGTCACAGACGCGCGCACGCGGGTGATTGAGGCTTTGCGGGAATATGGCGGGCTTGGGTTCACGCTAAAGGAAGTGTCCGAGTTGGCGGGGGTGACGTCTTCGGTTGTGAAAGGTCTCGTGAAGCAAGGGGTTGTCCTGGAAGAGGACACACCGCGCGATCAGCCTTATCGGCGGATGGATGCGGATTTTGGTCCCAAAGAGCTGACCGAAGATCAGGCGGCGGCGGCCGAAAAGGTCTCGACGGGTATCAAGGATGAGGTCTATGGCACGTCTTTGCTGCGTGGCGTCACCGGATCTGGAAAGACCGAGGTGTATCTAGAGGCGGTGGCCGCCTGCATTGAAGCGGGGCGTCAGGCTTTGGTGCTGTTGCCCGAGATCGCTTTGACGGCTGAATTCCTCACGCGGGTTGAAGCACGCTTTGGCGCAAAGCCTGCGGAATGGCATTCGGGCGTCACCATGACCGAACGTCGCCGGATCTGGCGGATGGTCGGGCAGGGTGGGGCTCAGGTGGTGATCGGGGCGCGGTCGGCCTTGTTCCTGCCGTTTCAGAACCTGGGTCTGATCGTGGTCGATGAGGAACATGACACCTCTTACAAGCAGGACGACGGGGTGCTTTATAACGCCCGCGATATGGCTGTTCTGCGTGCGAGCCTTTGTGGCGCGCGGGTTGTGCTGGCTTCGGCCACGCCGAGCCTTGAGAGCTGGGCCAATGCGGATGCCGGAAAATATGAGCGTATCGAGCTGACCTCGCGCTTTGGGCCTGCCGTTCTGCCGGATATGCGCGCGATTGATATGCGGGTTGAAGACCTGCCGAGTGCGCAATGGATTTCTCCGACCTTGCAGTCCGCTGTGCGCAGCCGATTGGAAAAAGGCGAGCAATCTCTGCTGTTTATCAACCGCCGTGGCTATGCGCCGGTGACGATCTGCCGGGCCTGTGGGCATCAGGTGGGCTGCGATCATTGCGATGCGCGGATGGTGGAGCATCGGTTCCTGAAACGGCTGCTCTGTCATCAATGTGGCGAGAGCAAACCGATGCCAGAGGCCTGCCCGAGCTGTGGCGTCGAGGGCAAACTCGCGCCTGTGGGGCCGGGTGTGGAACGGCTTGCCGAAGAGGCGCAGGCGCATTTTCCGGAGGCTCGGTTGGCGGTTTTGTCGTCAGATCTCTTTGGTTCGGCGCGTGCGTTGAAAGAGGGGATCACCCAGATTGCCGAGGGTGGCGCGGATATCATCATCGGCACGCAATTGGTGGCCAAGGGACATAACTTTCCTTTGTTGACCTTGGTGGGGGTGATTGATGCGGACCTTGGCCTGCAGGGCTCTGACATGCGCGCGGCAGAACGCACGTTTCAATTGATGCGCCAGGTGGCGGGTCGGGCGGGGCGTTCGGAACGCAAAGGCACGGCATTGATGCAGACGTTTCAGCCGGATCATCCGGTTATTCGTGCGATTTTATCTGGCGACGAGGAAGGCTTTTGGCAGGCCGAGGCGGATCAACGCCGGCATGCAGGCGTGCCCCCTTATGGGCGCATGGCTGGGATCATTCTGTCCTCTCCTGATGTGCAGCAAGTCTTTGATATCGGGAACCAATTGGCGCGCAATGACGGACCATTGCGTGAGATTGGCGCGCAGGTGTTTGGACCAGCGCCCGCGCCGATTGCACGGGTTCGCGGGCGTCATCGCGTGCGCCTTTTGGTGAAGGCCGAGAAGTCTGCACCGATCCAACAGGCTTTGGCAAAGTGGGTAAGTCAGGTGAAACCAAAAGGCGATCTACGCCTGTCCGTCGATATCGATCCTCAGAGTTTCTACTGACCAGAACTGACAACTGTTCAGTTCCGCACACCTTAGGCGCGCGGATTTCGCTCGCCATAGGGTGAAAACAGGCGTAAGCGCGAAGTATGTTTGAAAAAGTCTCTTTAAGCGCGGCCTCTGACCGCCCCGTCTGGCAACGTCCCTTCGGCCTTTTGGTTCTGATGGCGATTGCCATGCCATTGGCGTTTTCCACATGGTCGGCGCTGCTGAATAACTTCGTGATCGAAGTCGCCAATTTCGATGGCTCGGACATTGGTCTTTTGCACACGGTCCGCGAGATCCCAGGCTTTTTGTCCTTCCTCGTGATCTTTGTGATCATCTTTATTCGCGAGCAGGTGTTGGGGCTTTTGTCTCTCGTGCTGCTTGGTGCTGCAAGTGCCGTTACGGCTTGGTTCCCGACGCTTGGCGGCATTTTGATGATCACACTGCTGAGCTCGATCGGTTTTCATTATTACGAGACAGTCAACCAATCCGTTCAACTTCAATGGCTTAAGAAAGATCGTGCCCCGCAGGCGCTGGGTTGGTTGGCGGCTGTGGGCTCTGCCAGTACGCTGGTGATTTACGTGCTCATCGTCATGACTTGGGAAGGGCTTGGTCTGAGCTATAACTTTGTGTTTCTCGTCTCAGGGCTGCTGACGGTGGGGCTCGCGATCTTCGCGCTCTTTGCCTATCCGCAGTATGAATCCGAGACCCCTCAGATCAAAAAGATGATCCTGCGCAAGCGCTACTGGCTCTATTATGCGCTGACCTTTATGGCCGGCGCACGGCGTCAGATCTTTGTGGTCTTTGCTGGCTTTATGATGGTCGAACGCTTTGGCTTTGACGTGCATCACCTGACCGGTCTTTTTCTGATCAATCTGATCGCCAACATGATCTTTGCGCCCTTTATCGGCCAAATCGTTGCGCGGTTCGGAGAGCAACGGACGCTGTTGGTGGAATACATCGGCCTGGTTTTGGTCTTCCTGGCCTATGGCGGGATCTATTTCTTTGGCTGGGGTGTGGTTCTTGCGATGGTGCTTTATGTGGTGGATCACCTGTTGTTCTCGATGGCCTTGGCGATGAAGACCTATTTCCAAAAGATCGCAGACCCGGCTGATATCGCACCGACAGCCGCTGTAGCCTTTACGATCAACCACATCGCAGCGGTGTTCCTGCCGGTTCTTTTGGGGCTCTTGTGGCTCTATTCCCCAGCGATTGTGTTCATCATGGCGGCCGGGGGCGCTGCGATCTCTTTCTGCCTGGCGCTGCTTATTCCGCGCCATCCGGTCAAAGGTTATGAAACCCGCTTGCAACGCCCGTTGGCAGCTCCGGCAGAATAGCAATGGCAGAGCGCGGCAGATTCCTGGACGGATCCACAATGGGGCATGTGACACGCATGACCCTGTTGGGCGGCTTGGGGATTACCTTTGTGTTCCTCGTCGATCTCGTGAACCTCTTCTGGATCGCCTATTTCGGTAACGAGCAACTGGTGGCCGCCATCGGCTTTGCCTTTGCGGTGCAGTTCTTTTCCGTGTCCACCGGTGTGGGCATGATGATTGCCACAACGGCGATTGTTTCGCGCCAGATCGGGCGCGGCGATATGGATCGAGCGCGCGAAGAGGCGACCTCGGCGATGATCCTGACCGTCGGATTTCAGGCCTGCGTGGCACTCTTGATCGTGTTGTTCCGCTATCCATTGCTAGAACTCGTGGGCGCGCAAGGCGAGACACTTGAGATGGCCGCCCGTTATCTTTTGATCACGATCCCATCTTTGGCGATTATGGCAATCGGCCTATCGGGCTCGGCGATTTTGCGCGCTGAAGGCGATGGGCGGCGCGCGATGTATGTGACGGTCAGTGGCGGTGTGTTGTTGCTCTTTATCGACCCTCCGCTGATCTACTTGCTTGGGCTGGACGGGGCGGCAATCGGCATTGTTCTGTTTCGCATCACGCTGGCCATTCAGGCCATGCGGTTTTTGATCGGGAAACACGACCTGCTTGCGCCGCCAGCGTTTGCCGCGCTGAAACGCTGTGTATTGCCGTTTTTCGCCGTCGCAGGACCTGCCCTGCTGACACAAATGGCGACGCCCTTTGGCTACTATATCCTGACCTCGGTCATCGCCCCATTCGGAGACAGCGCCGTCGCAGGTTGGGCTGTTGTGAACCGCGTGAGCGTGGTGGCCTTCGGATCGATCTTTTCGCTGTCCGGCGCGGTCGGAGGGATCTTTGGCCAGAACTACGGCGCTGAACTTTGGGCGCGGGTGCGTACGACATATCGCGACGCTCTGCTGTTCTGCTTGGGCTATACCATTTTCGCCTGGGCCGTTTTGTCCTTGAGTGCCAGCAGCATTATCGCGGCCTTCAACCTGTCCGCTGAAGGGGCAGAGGTCTATCGCGCTTTCGGCTATGTCGGCTCGGCCAGCTTCATTTTGTTGGGTGGTTTGTTTGTATCTGTGTCGGCCTTCAACTCGCTAGGCAAACCCATCCGTGCGACGCTGATGACCTGGCTCCGGGACGGCGTTTTGATGCTGCCCGTGGCCTGGTGGATGGCGAGCCTGACCGGCGCAACCGGCGCGGTTTATGCGCAGGCTATGGTCGGGTCGGCCGTCGGTATTCTGTCAGCCTTCTGGGGATGGCGTTTTGTTGCGTCTCTTGGGCAGTCAGACCCAGCGGCTTCCCAAGAGCCCGCTTGATCCCGGATCATATTTCCGCCAAAGGGATGCATCCCTACGCAAGAGGCCCCAAATGCCCACTTTCACAGCTCTGACGACCCTGACCGGCAAAGACAATGCCGACAAACTTGGCGACGCGATGGAGAACCTTGATCCCATGCCAACCGGCGTGGGGGTGTTTGAAATCGAGGACGGGTCTGGGCTTTGGGAAGTCGGGGGCTATTTCACCGAAGCGCCGGACGAAGCGGGCTTGGCGCTTTTGGCGGCCGCCTTCGGGGCCAAGGATTTCGCGGTGAGCGAATTGCCGGATACCGATTGGGTCGCCAAAGTTAAACGAGAGCTCTCCCCGGTGCAGGCGGGGCGGTTCTTTGTTTACGGCAGCCATGACGCGGATCAGGTGCCTGAAGGTTGCGAGCCTTTGTTGATCGAGGCCGCCATGGCCTTTGGAACCGGACATCATGGTACGACGCTGGGGTGTTTGCGGGCTTTGGATCGGCTGGTGGACGGTGACTTTCATGGCCACAACGTTGCGGATATCGGATGTGGTACAGCCGTTCTGGGTATGGCCGCCGCGCGGATCTGGCCGGAAACGGTTTTGGCCAGCGATATTGATCAGGTGGCTGTCGATGTGGCCGAAGCCAACGTCAAAGCCAATGATCTGGTCGGTCGTGTTGTCTGTCTAGAGGCCGCGGGCTTTGGTCATGAAGATCTGCTGGCGAAAGCGCCCTTCGATCTGGTCTTTGCCAATATTCTTAAGGCTCCTTTGGTGATGCTGGCACCCGATATGGGGCAGAACATCGCGCCAAAAGGCCACGCGATCCTGTCGGGCATTCTGAACGAGCAAGCCGACGAGGTCGTCGCGGCCTATGATGCAACCGGCTTTGACGTCACGCATCGCGAAGAGATCGGGGAATGGACCACGCTGACCCTCACACGCCGGGCGGAGTAATCTCGGCGAATGCCTAAATCTCGCCACATTTGTCAGGCATTCACCGTCTCAGGCAGGGGCGCTGTCTGAGTATTATTAACGTGGATATCCAACAGCAAGAATTCGAGTATCGTGTCAAGCGCTTGCGTCGCAAGCGCTCTAAAGCCATGCGTTCACATGGGCCGGCTTTCATCGATCAAGACGGTTACGTCATCGTGCAAGCCAAATCGCGCGCGCGGCCTGTGCCGTTTTTGGGAGTTTTCCTATTGGCGCTGGGCTTCTTTGCACTGAAAGGCCTGATGATTGCGGGTATTGGTGCAGATATTTATGCGATCCGTATTCAGGAACTTTTCACCAGTTCATCCATTGTCACTCAGATCGGTGCATGGACCATGCAGGGCGATGCTGTGTCGCTAATGATGGCCGAAAACATCCAGAAAATTCTGTAATCCCAGCTCTGTAATCCCGATGGGCAAAGAAAAAGCCGCGGTTGATACCTCAACCACGGCTTAACAACGACAGTGAAGGTCGATTGTTTGCTTTAGAAGTCCGCGATGTTGCCGCGAGACAGGCCGATATCGGACAGCTCACGATCGGTCAGTTTGGACAGCTGCGCGCGGGTGCTGCGTGCTGCGTTCCACTGTGCGACAGTCGCGACGAGGGAGGAGAATGCAAACCCGATACGGCCGGAGAAACCAGCGTTGAGGGACTGCGCGGGGGTGTAGTCAAATGCGGCCATATCATACTTCCTTTTTTGGTCGGTGTTTCATTTGAGGTCGTCAGTAAGCCGCAGATAGGGTTAACAATTACCCCATGCAAATACCTTTTTTTCATAGCAGATATGCAGTTTTTGCATGCGTCGGATTGGGTGATTTATTTGCGGCATAGGTTTGTAAATTTGCGACCGATTTGGGTGTTGATGATTTGGAAGCGACCCGTGGATGTCGTAAATCGCTTGGCGCGTGTTCTTGTTTTGTGCTAGTGTTTTTGTAACGATCCGTGAGCGATCAGAGCAGGCACAGGAAAACATCATGCGAATTTTGGGAATCGACCCCGGTTTGCGCAACATGGGATGGGGGATTATCGACTCAGTCGGCAGCCGTCTCAGCCATGTGGCCAACGGTATTTGCCATTCAAAAGGCAGCGATGATCTGGCGCTGCGTCTGCATGATCTGCACCAACAATTGACAGATGTGATCCATCGCTATCAGCCGGATCATGCGGCTATTGAACAGACCTTTGTGAACAAAGATGCGGTTGCGACGTTGAAACTGGGTCAGGCGCGCGGGATCGCGTTGTTGGTGCCCGCACAAGCCGGTATAGAGATCGGCGAATATGCCCCCAACAAGGTGAAGAAAACCGTGGTTGGCGTGGGGCATGCGGAAAAGCATCAGGTGGAACATATGGTCAAACTGCAATTGCCCGGAGTTCAGATCGCTGGGGCGGATGCATCGGATGCCTTGGCCATCGCGATTTGCCACGCTCACTATGCGGGTGCATCGCGCGGGTTGGATCAGGCACTGCGGCGGGCCTCGGCATGATTGGCAAGATTGCGGGGCGCGTCGACTATAAGGCGCTGGATCACGCGCTGATCGATGTGCGGGGCGTGGGCTATATCGTCTATTGCTCCGAGCGCACGATGGCGGAATTGCCGCCTGCCGGAGAGGCGGTGGCGCTTTATACAGAACTCTTGGTGCGCGAGGACGTGTTGCAGCTCTTTGGGTTCACGTCGCTACTGGAAAAGGAATGGCATCGGTTGCTGATTTCCGTGCAAGGGATCGGTGCCAAGGCTTCTTTGGCGATCCTTGGAACCTTGGGGCCTGAAGGGGTCGGTCGTGCGATTGCTTTGGGCGACGTGACAGCGATCAAATCCGCCAAAGGGATCGGACCGAAAACAGCGCAACGCGTGGTGCATGAGCTCAAAGACAAAGCACCAGCGGTTATGGCCCTGGGCGGCAGCCTGTCTGGGACTGCAGGGGCGCCGGTTTCGGATGACGTGATTGAGGCACCCACTGCTTCACCGGCGGTCGCGAAACCTGCACCAAAGGCGGCTGAGGGCAATGCGGCCGCGCAGGCCGAGGCTCTGTCTGCTTTGGGCAATCTTGGCTACACGCCGGGCGATGCGGCGGGTGCCGTGGCGCAGGTGTCTGGAGAAATGCCAGAGGCGGATACGCCAGCTTTGATTAAGGCAGCTTTGAAGCTGCTGGCTCCGAAAGGCTAGGGGATGAGTGAACCAGACCCAACCCTGCGCCCCGAAGCGCGCCCTGAGGATGCAGACCGTGCCTTGCGCCCGCAAGGTTTGGATGAATTCATCGGACAAGCCGAAGCCCGTGCAAACCTGCGGATCTTTATCGAATCCGCGCGTCGTCGTGGCGAGGCGATGGACCATACGCTTTTTCACGGACCTCCCGGTCTAGGTAAAACCACGCTCGCGCAAATCATGGCGCGCGAATTGGGCGTGAATTTTCGCATGACCTCGGGGCCTGTCTTGGCCAAGGCAGGCGATTTGGCCGCGATCCTAACCAACCTTGAAGCCCGCGACGTGCTCTTCATTGACGAGATCCATCGTCTGAACCCCGCAGTCGAAGAAGTGCTCTATCCCGCGATGGAGGACTTTGAGCTAGACCTCGTGATCGGCGAAGGCCCAGCGGCGCGCACCGTGCGCATTGAACTCCAACCCTTCACGCTAGTCGGTGCGACAACGCGGCTTGGCTTGCTGACCACGCCACTCAGGGATCGTTTCGGCATTCCAACGCGGCTGCAGTTCTATACCGAGGACGAACTCAACGAGATCGTGTCCCGCAACGCCCGCAAACTGGCAGCCCCTGCCGACGACAAAGGCTCTCGCGAGATCGCGCGGCGCGCGCGGGGCACGCCAAGGATCGCAGGACGGCTCTTGCGCCGCGTGGTGGACTTTGCGCTGGTGGAGGGCGATGGGCGGATCACGCAGGATCTGGCTGATGGCGCGCTCAATCGGTTAGGGGTAGATAATTTGGGTCTTGATGGAGCCGACCGCCGCTATCTGACCTTCATCGCGGAAAATTACGCGGGTGGGCCTGTCGGCGTGGAAACCATCTCGGCGGCGCTCAGCGAAAGTCGGGATGCGATTGAAGAAGTCATCGAACCCTTCCTCTTGCAACAGGGTCTTATTCAACGTACCCCCCGCGGGCGCATGTTGGCGCAGAAGGCCTGGACGCATCTTGGCCTGTCGGCACCAGAACCTCGTGCGCAGGATGATCTGTTCGAATAAACGCCCGGAGGCCTCTGATGAGCCTTTTTGCTGATCCTGCTGAGATCGAAACGCTGTTCACACGCCAAGATGGCACTTATGCCTTCGCGCGCTGGGGCCGTCCGATTGCGCCGATTGTTTTCGGCGTGGATGATGCGACGTTGCAGACGGTAAAAGGCGCGGTCGAGGCCGTGGTGACTTTGGCAGGCCACCAGATGGCCGAAACGGATCCCGAGCTTGGCTCAAACCTCATGTTCTTTTTCTTCCGTGATTGGGTAGAGCTGCTGGATGTGCCCGATCTCGACCGCATGATCCCAGACCTCGCACCCCTGGTGGTGCGTCTGAACAAAGCTGACGCCGCGCATTACCGTACCTTCCGCTTTGACGACCAAAATGCGATCCAAGCGGCTTTTGTGTTTATCCGCATCGCCGGTGCCGCCGCCAAACAGCCCGCCGAAGATCTTGCCCTCAGCCAAGCCGTCCAAATCATGCTGATGTGGGGTGATAAGGCTTTTGCGACGAAATCGCCGCTCGCCCTGTTGCCGGGTCAGAAAAGCGCCGTGCTGCGGCCTGAGATCGCGGGTGTCATCGCCGCCGCGTATGACCGCATGATGCCCAGCTTTGCCGACGACAGCAGCCACGCTTTGCGGCTGTTCGCGCGCCTGCAAGCGCCCATCGTTAACCAGGGTTAACCAGAAATTCCTTGCAAAGCCGCCATGGCTTTTTTACCGCCTATCCAAGGGAGAGCGGTTTCATGCATGAGTTTCCAATTCGCGTTTACTACGAAGACACCGATATGGCGGGGATTGTCTATTACGCGAACTATCTGAAATTCATCGAACGGGCCCGCAGCGATTGGGTCCGCCAGAAGGGCGTCGATCAGAACGCCATGAAAGACGAGGACGGCGTGGTCTTTGCCGTGCGCAAGGTTGAAGCCGACTATCTGATGCCTGCGAAGTTTGACGACGAACTCTTGGTCGAGACGCGCGCGATCCAGGTCACCGGCGCTCGATTGGTCATGGAACAGATCGTCAAACGCGGCAATGAGCTGCTGTTTCAGGCCATCGTGACCATCGTTTGCGTGGGCGAAAACGGCCAGGCAGCCCGTTTGCCAGCAAATCTCCGCCTAATGCTGCATTGATATCGGCAATTTTACCGATTTGAGGCGGAAGTCGTGGCTTTCCCCGTTCATCTTCTGTAGATTCTGCGCAAAATGGGTCCAAAGAGCCCACCGTAAAAGAACAGACGATAAAGAGCAGACTTATGGAAGCAGCCGTAGATTTCTCGATGTGGGGCCTATTCGCGCGCGCCACGCTGACTGTGAAACTGGTGATGGTGGTGTTGATCATCGCATCGTTCTGGTCGTGGTCTGTGATCATTCAAAAACTCATGTCCTACCGTGTTGCACGCCGCGAGGCTGCGCAGTTTGATCGGGCGTTTTGGTCTGGTGAGCCGCTTGATGCTCTGTACGAAGAGATGGGTCCCGATCCTGACGGCCGCTCGGCGCGGATCTTTGCCGCGGGGATGCTGGAATGGCATCGCAGTCATCGTCAGGACGGCGGATTGATTGCCAATGCCACCAGTCGGATTGATCGGTCGATGGATGTGGCCGTCGCGAAAGAAGCGGAAGAATTGCAAAAGGGTCTGCCGATCCTTGCGACGATTGGCTCGACGGCGCCCTTCGTGGGCCTCTTTGGCACCGTCTGGGGCATCATGAACGCCTTTATCGAGATCGCGGAACAACAGAACACCAACCTCGCCGTCGTGGCTCCGGGGATTGCCGAAGCGCTTTTGGCAACAGGGCTTGGCCTTTTGGCCGCGATCCCGGCGGTGATTTTCTACAACAAACTCTCGGCAGACAGTGATCGCATCATCGCGGGCTATGAGGCCTTTATGGATGAATTCGCCACGATCCTGAGCCGTCAATTGGACAGCTGATCCATGGGTGCAGGTGTCATCAAAAAAGAGGGCAGGGGGCGGCGGTCTCGGCGTACCCGCAACCAGCCGATGGCAGAGATCAACGTCACGCCTTTTGTGGATGTGATGCTGGTCCTGTTGATCATCTTTATGGTAGCGGCGCCCTTGTTGACGGTCGGCGTGCCGATTGAACTGCCAAAGACAGCAGCAAATCCATTGCCGGGGGAGCAAGAAGAGCCTTTGACCATTTCCGTCACGGCAGAAGGCACCGTTCTGATCCAGACGACCGAAACCCCAATGGCGGATTTGATCCCTAAATTGCGCGCCATCGCTGCCGAAAGGGATTCAGATCGCGTCTATCTGCGTGCAGATGGCGCAATTCCCTATGAGGTCGTCGTGCAAGTCATGGGCGCGCTCAATGCCGGAGGCTTTAGCGACATTGGCCTGGTAACCGACATCGGAGGCCCGGGTCTGGATGGTGCGGGAACAGATGGCGAGAACGGCTGAGGCGCTCCCGCTCCATCTGGGGCATTATGTGTCGGGCAGTGCGCATGTTCTGCTGATCGGCTGGGTGCTATTTGGGGGCGTGTTTCGCTCGGCGCCCGAGCCCTTTGAAATCACCGGCGTTGAGATGATTTCCTTTGAGGAGTTCGATGCGCTCTTTGCGCCCGAAAACGTACCGTCGCCTGAAACCGCCGTGCAAACGCCCGTTGCGCCCGACGTCACTGAAGCAGCCCCCACTCTGACCCCAACACAAGATCCCCAGATCGAAACCGTGCCTGTGCCAGAGCCCACGCCGACCGAACCAGACCCTGTACCAGAGGTCGCGACACCTGCGCCTCCGTCGCCGGTCATTCCCGACACGCCAGTGGCGCCAGAGCTGCCAAGCATCGAGCCGCCAAGTGCCGCGCCAGAACAAGCCGTGCGCCCCATTGCGCGGCCCGTGCGTCGCGTAGCGCCAACGCCAGTCGACGCCCCGGACCCCGATCTGCAAATCGCCGAGATCGACCAAGCCCCAAGTGCTCCGAGTGAGGACGCGGCCGCGACCGAGGAGGCCCCCGAGGCGACCGCACGCGAAGAGGCCGCCACGGAAATCCCCACCGAGCCTCAGGATGTGGCCGCCGCACCGACGACCTCGGTGCGACCGCGCATCAGACCGCGCACCGTGACGCCCGCCGTACCAACGCCTGCACCTGACACAACCAACGACAGCGTCGCCGCGGCTTTGGCTGAGGCACAAGAGCAGGCCGATACACCCGCGCGCCCTAGCGGCCCGCCGCTGTCCTTCGCTGAAAAAGAATCCCTCAGGGTCTCGGTTCAGCAATGTTGGAACGTGGATGTGGGCAGTCAGGCCGCAAATGTGGTCGTGGTCTTGGGCATGTCACTGGATCGTGATGGTCGTGTGGTAGGTGGTACGTTAAGACTGCTGTCAGCAACCGGCGGCGACACCCGTGCCCAAAATGCAGCTTTTGAAGCCGCACGGCGGGCGGTTTTGCGCTGTCAGCGTGGTGGATTTAATCTGCCGATTGAGAAATATGACCATTGGCGTGATATAGAAATGACGTTCAATCCGGAGAAAATGAGACGTAGATGAAGACTTTCCTTAAATCATTGCTGTGCGCTTTGGCTCTTTTCGTGAGCGTGGCCCCGCTGGCGCAGGCCCAGAACGGTCCTCTCCGGATCGAAATCACCGATGGTGTGATTGAACCCTTACCCTTCGCGGTGCCGAATTTTGTCGCCGAAACCAGCGGCATGGAAGAGCTCGCGACCAATATCGCGCGGGTCGTTGCGGCGGATCTGAACGGCACCGGCCTTTTCCGCGAGATCCCGGAAAACGCTTTTATCAGCACGATCACAAACTTCTCTTCTCCGGTGCAATATTCCGACTGGAAGGCGATCAACGCACAGGCGCTGATTTCCGGTGCCGTCAGCATGAACAACACGGGCGAGATGTCGGTGAAGTTTCGGGTTTATGACGTCTTCTCGGGCCAAGAGCTTGGCAACGGCCTGCGCTTCCGCGGCACGCGCGAGGGTTGGCGGCGCATTGCGCATAAGGTGGCCGATGCGGTTTATAGCCGGATCACGGGTGAAAGCGGCTATTTTGACAGCCGCGTCGTTTACGTCAGCGAGACTGGCCCCAAAAACGAGCGCCTCAAGCGCCTTGCGATCATGGATTATGACGGCGCGAACCTGCAGTTCCTAACCGACAGCAGCTCCATCGTTCTGGCACCGCGCTTTTCGCCCAGTGGTGACCGCGTGCTTTATACCTCTTACGAAACCGGCTTCCCGCGTGTGTTTGTCTTGGATGTGGGCTCTGCGACCCGTCGCGTGCTTGAGGATCAACCGGGCACCATGAGCTTCGCGCCTCGTTTCTCGCCGGATGGCAACAGCGTCGTCTTCTCGATTACCGAGGGCGGCAACACCGATATCTATCTGATGGACATCAACAGCGGGTCTCGCAAACGCCTGACCAATGCGCCGTCAATTGAAACGGCTCCGTCGTTTAGCCCCGACGGCAAGCGGATTGTCTTTGAAAGTGACCGGTCCGGCAGTCAGCAGCTTTATATCATGTCCGCAAATGGCGGGCAGGCGCAGCGGATCAGCTTTGGGCAAGGACGCTATGGTACGCCGGTCTGGAGCCCGCGCGGCGACCTCGTGGCCTTTACCAAACAGAACAAGGGCCGTTTCCACATCGGCGTCATGCGGGTGGATGGCTCGGAAGAACGTCTTCTGACCGCGAGTTTTCTGGATGAAGGCCCGACCTGGTCCCCGAATGGGCGTGTGATCATGTTCACCCGCGAAACACAGGGCGCGAATGGCTCGGCGTCGCTTTATTCGGTGGATGTCTCGGGGCGCAACCTCAAGCCTGTGCGCACGCAGGGTGGGGGGTCCGACCCAAGCTGGTCGCCGCTGCAACAGTAAAGATATTCAGGAATGCCGGACTATGATAAGCTTGCAGCAAATCCTTAGATCCGGTCTGAGAGAGAAAAGAAGCGAGGGGTAAAGATGAGCAGCATGAAATTGACAGCCGCTTTGGTGGCGAGCTTGGCGCTGAGCGCCTGTACGGACGCTGGCCAGTTCGGCGGTGGAGGCCTGTTTGGCGGCAATCGCCCTGCGGACGATACCGAATTCGGTGACCCGACAAGCCCCAGCTATTTCCAGCAAGCCATTGGCGACCGCGTGTTGTTCCCGGTGGATCAGGCCGTGCTGACGGACGAAGGCCGCGCGATCCTTGATGCCCAAGCGGGCTGGCTTGCCGTGAATTCCGATTATGTCGCCATCATTGAAGGCCATGCCGACGAGCAAGGCACGCGCGAATACAACCTCGCGCTGGGCGCGCGCCGTGCCAATGCGGTCCGCGAATATCTCTTGTCCAAAGGTGTCGCCGGCGTGCGTCTGCGCACCGTCAGCTACGGCAAAGAGCGCCCGATTGAGATCTGTTCGGCAGAGGCTTGCTATGAACAGAATCGCCGCGCAGTGACGGTCATTTCGGGCGGTCTCAGCAGCTAAGTTAAGGAATTTCGCCATGCGTTTCATTGCAGTCGCAGCCTTTGTGCTATGCTCTTTCGCTCCTGCGACGGTCTCGGCCCAGCAAGAGGAAACCTTGGCGGATATTCGTCAGCAGCTCTCGATCCTGTTTGTGGATGTGCAGCGGCTAAAGCGGGAGTTGTCGACGACTTTGGCCCCGCGTGGGTCCGAGAACGAGGTGTCCGTTCTGTCGCGCATTGACGCGATTGAGCTGGAACTGCAGCGTTTGACCGGCAAAACGGAACAGCTGGAATTCCGTATCGAGCGGATCGTCAAAGACGGGACCAACCGGATTGGCGATCTTGAATTCCGCCTTGTCGAACTTGAAGGCGGCGACGTCAGCCAATTGGGCGAAACCACTACGCTGGGCGGGGATGTGGCTGGCACAATCGATCAGCTTGAGGACACAGGGTCTGGCGATGGAGTCCCAACCGAATTGGCCGTGGGCGAAGAAGCGGATTTCCAGCGCGCTTATGATGCGCTGGATTCCGGGGATTTCCTGGCCGCCGCTGATCAATTCCGCGCCTTTAACGAAACCTATCCCGGTAGCCCGCTTTCGGCTGAAGCCTTCCTGCGTCAGGGCGAGGCTTTGGAAGGGTCCGGCGCAACCGCAGATGCGGCGCGGGCCTATCTGGAAAGCTATTCCGGCCATCCCAATAACTACACAGCGCCCGAAGCCTTGTTCCGTTTGGGAACGGCCCTTGGCAAGCTGGGTCAAACCCGCGAGGCCTGCGTGACCCTCAACGAGGTCGGTGTGCGTCATCCGGGCGACAGTTTCGTCGGGGATGCGCAGGCTGAAATGCAAAGGCTTCAATGTAGCTGATGCGCGACAGCAAGACGATTTTAACGAAAATCGCCAGTCGAGTGCCTGCTGAAGGCGCGATTGGCGTGGCTGTGTCGGGCGGCGGGGATTCCCTTGCGCTCTTGCTGGCATTGCAGGAAATAGCAGAGACCACGGGGCAACAGATCGAAGCCATGACCGTCGATCACGGGCTGCGCGCCGAAGCGACTGCCGAGGCGGATTACACCCGCAAAATCTGTGTCAAACTCGGCATTCCCCACGCGACCGCGCGCTGGACGGGGTGGGGCGGCGAAGGCAACTTGCAGGACGCGGCGCGGCAAGGCCGGTATCGTTTGATCGCGGAGTGGGCCGAGCGTCGCAAACTGGCTGCGGTCTGCATTGGCCACACACAGGACGACGTGGCCGAGACCTTTGTGATGCGCCTGGGTCGCGAAAGCGGTGTCGACGGTCTGGCGAAAATGGCCGAGCGTTTCACGCGCCACGACGTGCAATTCCTGCGTCCAATGCTGGACATCGAACGTTCCGAGCTGCGCGACTATCTAAAACGGCGTGGTGTTGAGTGGGTTGATGATCCCTCTAACGACAACGAAGATTTCGACCGCGTCCGCATCCGTCGCGCGCTTGAGGTTTTAAGGGACGTCGGTATCTCGTCTGAAAACCTCGCTGCAGTTGCCGAAAACATGAGCCAAGTGCGCGACGTGATGAAAGATCGCGCTGCGGATTTTGCGGCTCGGGTGGCACGTCAGGACAAGGGCGATCTTGTTCTGGATCTGGAGAGCTTTAAGGCAGCGCCCTATGAATTGCGCCGCCGTCTTTTGAATGACGCCCTGGGCTGGGTGTCTCCAACGCCTTACCCTCTGCGCCGAGGCACGTTGAGCGAGCTGGATCATGCCATTTCCGAGGGTCGGAATTTCTCTTGCAACGGCTGCATCATTCAGCTGACCGCAAAATCGGCCCGCATTCTGCGCGAATTCAATGCCGTGCGCGAGCTGGTGGAATTTGCTCCAAACTGGGATCGTTGGCACCTTAAGGGGCCTTGGACTGTGGGCCTCAAAGTCACCGCTTTGGGCGAACCGAGCCTTGCCGGTTTGGAAGATTGGCGCGCATCAGGCGCGACGCGACAATCCTTGATGGCGTCGCCCGCCGTGTGGAAAGGCGAAGATTTGATCGCGGTGCCCTTGGCAAACTATGGCGAGGGGTGGTCATTAAACCTACGTGAACCCGATTTTCACAAGTTTATGCTAGGATCCGCCTATTCGCATTGAACCTTGCGGCGTGATGTCTATTTATCACCCATGGAGGCTGTGATAGACACGGCTCCAACCGAATTTTAGGAGAATTGCCTTGGGCAACGCACGTAATATCGCTTTCTGGGTTGTGCTCTTCCTGCTGATCCTCGCGCTTTTCAATCTGCTAAGCGGCAACAGCAGCACCCTGCAAAGCCGTGAAATTGGCTATTCCGACTTTGTCGCCTCTGTTGAGGAGGGCACTGTCACCAGCGTCACCTTGGATGGCGAAAAGGTTGTGTATCGCACGGCAGACGGCACGGACTATGTCACCATCGCGCCCGAAGACGCCCGCGTGACCGAGCTTTTGCTGGCCCAGGACGTGCCGGTAAAAGCCGAGGCGCAAGAGCAATCTGGCTTTCAGGCATTCATCCTAAGCCTGCTGCCCTTCCTGCTGTTGATCGGTGTGTGGATCTATTTCATGAACCGCATGCAGGGTGGTGGCAAAGGCGGCGCGATGGGCTTTGGCAAATCCAAAGCCAAGATGCTGACCGAAAAGCATGGCCGCGTGACCTTTGATGATGTCGCTGGCATCGATGAAGCGAAAGAAGAGCTCGAAGAGATCGTTGAGTTCCTCCGCAACCCTCAGAAATTCAGCCGTCTTGGCGGTAAGATCCCTAAGGGCGCGTTGCTCGTAGGCCCTCCGGGTACAGGTAAAACCCTACTGGCGCGCGCGATTGCGGGTGAGGCGGGTGTGCCGTTCTTCACCATCTCTGGTTCTGACTTTGTTGAGATGTTCGTGGGTGTGGGTGCCTCCCGTGTCCGTGACATGTTCGAGCAAGCCAAGAAAAACGCGCCTTGTATCGTGTTCATCGACGAAATCGACGCCGTGGGTCGCCATCGTGGCGCAGGCTATGGCGGCGGCAATGACGAGCGTGAACAGACGCTCAACCAGCTGCTTGTCGAGATGGACGGTTTTGAAGCCAACGAGGGCGTGATCATTCTGGCCGCGACCAACCGGAAAGACGTGCTGGACCCAGCGCTGCTGCGTCCGGGCCGTTTTGACCGTAACGTGACTGTCGGCAATCCTGACATCAAAGGCCGTGAGAAGATCCTTGGCGTTCACGCGCGTAAGACGCCTCTGGGCCCAGACGTCGACCTGCGCATCATTGCGCGCGGTACGCCGGGTTTCTCTGGTGCGGATCTCGCGAACCTTGTGAATGAGGCCGCGCTGATGGCTGCCCGTGTCGGTCGTCGTTTTGTCACGATGGAGGATTTTGAATCCGCCAAAGACAAGGTGATGATGGGGGCCGAACGTCGCTCGATGGTTCTGACTCAGGATCAGAAAGAAAAGACCGCTTATCACGAAGCAGGCCACGCTGTGGTGGGCCTAAAATTGCCGGAATGTGATCCCGTCTATAAGGCGACAATCATTCCGCGCGGTGGCGCTTTGGGCATGGTCGTGTCCCTGCCTGAAATGGACCGTCTGAACTACCACAAAGAGGAATGTAAGCAGAAGCTGGCCATGACCATGGCTGGTAAAGCTGCTGAGATCATCAAATACGGTGAGGACAATGTGTCCAACGGCCCAGCAGGCGATATCATGCAAGCCAGCCAACTGGCACGCGCGATGGTGCTGCGTTGGGGGATGTCCGATAAGGTCGGCAACATCGACTATGCCGAGGCGCATGAGGGCTATTCCGGCAATACCGGTGGTTTCTCGGTCTCGGCCAACACCAAAGAGCTGATTGAAGAAGAGGTCCGCGCCTTTATCCAAGGCGGCTATGATCGTGCCTACGAAATTCTGACCAAATACAAGGATGAGTGGGAACGTCTGGCGCAAGGCCTGTTGGAATACGAAACCCTGACGGGCGAAGAAATCCAGCGCGTCATGAACGGCGAGCCTCCGCAAGCGTCTGATGATGACGAAGGCTCTGCGCCTAGTGCCGAGGATAAGCCATCTGTGACGGCGATCCCGAAAACCAAACCGCGCAACAAGCCGGATGGCGGGATGGAGCCTGAGCCGACCGCCTAACGCGCTCGACACGCAAAACAAATAAACCGGTGCTCGCATGAGTGCCGGTTTTTTGTTTTCGAAAGCATGGTGATCCAGACCGCTTGTTTGGCATAGGACGCGAAACGAGATTTCCGTTTCCCAAACGAAACCCCATCTGTCGCGCAAGACGCAAGAATGCTTGTTTGTGTCGGAATTGCTCCGTGTGCCGAGGCATTCTGTCGCTATTAATCGAGTCAAACACCACCTTTAGCGACTGGAAAGACCGCCATGGGATATAAATCAGACATCGAAATCGCACGCGAAGCCAACAAGAAACCGATCATGGAGATCGGCGCCAAGCTTGGTATGGAACCAAATGACCTGCTGCCCTATGGCCATGACAAAGCCAAGGTTAGCCAAGAGTTCATCAACTCGGTTCAGGGCAAAGAGGATGGCAAGCTGATCCTCGTCACCGCGATCAACCCGACCCCTGCGGGCGAAGGTAAAACCACCACCACCGTGGGTCTGGGCGATGGTCTGAACGCGATCGGCAAGAACGCGATGATCTGTATCCGCGAGGCGTCCTTGGGCCCGAACTTCGGCATGAAGGGCGGCGCTGCTGGCGGCGGTTACGCGCAGGTTGTGCCAATGGAGGAAATGAACCTCCACTTCACCGGTGACTTCCACGCGATTACTTCTGCGCACTCGCTTCTGTCGGCGATGATCGACAACCACATCTATTGGGGTAACGAGCAGGAAATCGACACCCGCCGCGTTGCATGGCGTCGTGTGGTCGATATGAACGACCGTGCGCTGCGTCAGATCACGGCGTCTTTGGGTGGCGTATCCAACGGCTTCCCGCGCGAAACCGGCTTTGACATCACAGTGGCCTCTGAGGTTATGGCGATCCTTTGCCTCGCGACCGACCTCGCGGATCTGGAGAAACGTCTGGGCGACATCATCGTGGCCTATCGCCGCGACAAGACGCCTGTGTATTGCCGCGACATCAAAGCATCCGGCGCGATGACCGTGCTGCTGAAAGACGCGATGCAGCCAAACCTCGTGCAGACGCTGGAAAACAACCCGGCCTTTGTCCACGGCGGCCCATTCGCGAATATCGCGCACGGCTGTAACTCTGTCATCGCGACCAAGACCGCGTTGAAAGTGGCGGACTACGTCGTGACCGAAGCTGGCTTTGGTGCGGACCTTGGCGCCGAGAAATTCATGAACATCAAATGCCGCAAAGCAGGGCTTGCACCCGATTGTGTGGTGCTCGTGGCGACTGTGCGCGCGATGAAGATGAACGGCGGGGTGGCGAAAGCGGATCTGGGCGAAGAGAACGTGCAGGCGGTTCAAGACGGTTGTGCGAACCTTGGCCGTCACATCGGCAACGTTAAATCCTTTGGCGTGCCTGTGGTCGTTGCGATCAACCACTTTGTCACCGACACCGACGCCGAAGTTGCGGCCGTCAAGGAATACGTTGAGGGCCAAGGCTCTGAAGCGATCCTGTGTCAGCACTGGGCGCATGGCTCTGAAGGCACCAAAGAACTGGCGACCCGCGTTGCGGAAATCGCAGACTCAGGCGTCAGCCAATTCGCACCGCTCTATCGCGACGAGATGCCTCTGTTTGAGAAAATCGAGACCATCGCGAAACGCATCTACCGTGCGGACGAAGTTCTGGCAGATCAGAAAATCCGCAACCAGCTGCGCGAATGGGAAGAGGCCGGCTATGGCAACCTGCCTGTCTGTATGGCTAAGACACAGTACAGCTTCTCGACCGACCCGAACCTTCGTGGTGCACCAGTCGGTCACTCTGTGCCAGTACGTGAGGTGCGCCTCTCTGCCGGTGCCGGTTTCATCGTGGTTGTCTGCGGTGAGATCATGACCATGCCTGGCCTGCCACGCAAGCCAGCGGCCGAGACGATTTGCCTCAATGCAGATGGTGAAATCGAGGGCTTGTTCTAAGTTGAAAAATGCGCTCTCTGCGGCCACATAAAGGGTGGCCGCAGGAGTATCCAAATGACGACACTGAAATCCCCTCAAGACTGTCAAAACATGCAGGAATTGCGGGAGGCCATAGATGGTCTGGATCGTCACTTGGTCGAGCTTTTGGTGGCGCGTGCGGGGATGATCGACCGCGCAATCGAGCTCAAACAGATTAACGGCTGGCCCGCCCGCATTCCCGAACGTGTGGAAGAGGTGGTCAGCAAGGTCAAAGCAACCTCGGCATCTGTGGGGCTAGACCCCCAGCTAACCGAGGATTTGTGGCGACGCCTGATAGATTGGTCCATCGCGCGCGAGGCGCAGGTGATCAAAGAGAACGCAGAGGCCTAGCCTCTTAGACTGTGGGGGACTGACAAGATGGCAGCTCAGATTATCGACGGCAAAGCCTTTGCCGCAACCGTGCGTGAAAAAGTGGCAGGCCATGTGGCGCGGCTGAAAGAAGAAAACGGCATCACGCCGGGTTTGGCCGTGGTTCTTGTTGGGGAAGACCCTGCGAGCCAGGTTTATGTGCGCTCTAAGGGAAAGCAGACCGTTGAGGCGGGCATGAATTCCTATGAACACAAGCTGGACGCGGACACCTCTGAAGAGGATCTGCTGGCCGTTGTGAACCAGCTGAACAATGACCCGAATGTGCATGGCATTCTGGTGCAGCTTCCGCTGCCGGGGCATCTGAACGAAGATCTGATCATCAACTCTATTGATCCGGCGAAAGATGTGGATGGGTTCCATATTTCTAACGTGGGCCTTCTTGGCACGGGTCAGAAATCCATGGTGCCTTGCACACCGCTTGGCTGCTTGATGATGCTGCGCGATCACCATGGTTCTCTGTCTGGTATGGATGCGGTTGTCATCGGGCGCTCCAACATTGTGGGCAAGCCAATGGCGCAGCTTTTGCTGGGCGATAGTTGCACCGTGACAATCGCACATAGCCGCACCAAAGACTTGCCGGATGTTGTGCGTCGTGCGGATATCGTTGTGGCCGCTGTGGGCCGCCCTGAGATGGTGCCTGGGGACTGGATCAAGGAAGGCGCGACCGTGATTGATGTGGGCATCAACCGCATCGAGCGTGATGGTAAGAACAAACTTGTGGGCGACGTGGATTACGCGTCTTGTGCCGAGCGGGCAGGGGCGATCACCCCAGTGCCGGGCGGTGTTGGGCCGATGACCATCGCCTGTCTCTTGGCCAATACTGTGACGGCTTGCTGTCGTGCACACGGGCTCGCGGAACCCGAAGGGCTCACCGCTTAAACTTTTTCTTTGAAAGAAAAAGACGTCGGATCCTTTTAAAGGATCCGCGCAGGCGGCCTAGGTCTTTGGATGGGCCGCCACCATCGTTCCCATTAAAATCGCGACGTGGATCGGCGCTTTGCCGTGGCTCTCGCCGTAGACATCGGCCTGCGTGACAATCAGCCGCTTGCCGGGTTTGATCACGCGTCCGACTGCACGCAGCCGCTCTCCAGCGGCAGGGGCAAGCAGGTTGATCTTCATTTCAGTGGTCAAAACATTGCCGTCCAGCGTCATGGTTGTGGCGGCCGCAAAGCCCGCTGCTGTGTCCCCAAGCGCAAAGGTCAGGCCCGCATGGCCAACGCCATTGTGCTGCAAAAACGCTTCGCCTAGCGGTGCGGTGATTTCGGCACGGCCCAATTCGACCCCATGAATTTCAGCGCCAATTGTCTTCATAAAGGCCTGTGCATAAAAGGCTGCGCGGATTTTTTCATCAACAATGGGATCCAGGGACATAGGACACCTGCCGTTCGTATTCCCTTAGAGCATGCCGATCTGATCAGAGGTCACAACGAGAGCGTCGCGTCACTTTGGCAAGGGAACGATCCGAGGGGTTTGGCCGGTGACGATGGCTTGCGCCTCAGGGCGCATCAGGCTTTTCAGTGCGTCATCAGAGCTGCGCAATCCGCCGGTATAGGTGCCATATGACGGCATGATGATCCGGTCGGAATCAAACAGGAACGCGGGTCTGGAAATCGACCTAAGGCGGGTCTGCACACGAACTTTGGGATGATAGTGCCCTGAAATTTCGCCACTTTTCCCCTGCTGCGGGATATGGCGGAACGTAAGCGGCGGCAAAGGCAATTCGGCCAAATGGCTGCCCGGCAATTGCACGGGTCCCGGATCATGGTTGCCTTCGATCCAGATCCAACGGCGGCCTGCCTGCAGGCGATGGATCCAGTTGGTCTCGGCCTCAGGCAGCTCGTCCAGCACCTCTAGATCGTCAAAACTGTCGCCCAGACAGACCACAATCGCGGCCTGCGTCTGTTGCAGATCATGTTCCAGCCGGATCAGCGTGTCCTGCGTGTCATAGGGCGGCAGAACCTGCCCAGACAGGCGCGCGAGCCGTTCTGATTTCCCAAGATGAAGGTCGGAAACACAAAGCAGGCGTTTTTCCTGCCACCAAAGCGCGCCCGACCCAAGGGCCGTCAACTGTGCGCCTGCCAAAGAAAAGTCCACGCCGTTCATATGGCATAGGTGACCTAAATCGGGGGCACTGGCAAGCAGGGATCAGTTAATTTTTGCAAGGCCAGAGGTGTCCATCAACCTGGCCTCTTCTTCCGCCAAAAGCCGTTCTTCGGCAGACCCTGATACTGAGACCTTGCCGACCTCTAAAAACAGGGGCGCTGCCAGAGGCGTCACACGATCCAGCACGACGTGATCGATACGCCCGTCGATCCGCGCGAGCATTTCTTCGATGCGCGCGAAATCTACGAGGCCGCGCATCGCCTCTTCTCGGGTGATCTGCATCAAGACGTGATCAGGGTCATACTTCAGCAAAGTGTCATAGAGGATATCGCTGGAAAACGTTGCTTGCCGGCCGGTCTTGCGCTTGCCGGGCAGGTTGCGGTCAATCAGGCCCGCGATGGTCGCAACACCTCGGAAGGTGCGTTTCATGAGTGCGTTTTCAGCAAGCCAGCCGTCCAAGCCGTCGCGCAGCTCCTTTGGGTCCAGCAGTGGGCGAGGATCGCTTACGTGATCTAAACCCCAGATCAAGGTGGCGTAATCGGTGGCGACAAAGCCCATTGGAGCGAGCCCCAAGTCTTCCATCCTCTTCGTCAGCAAAAGTCCCAAAGTTTGCTGCGCGTTTCGGCCTGCAAACCCATAAACACACAGGTTCTGGCGATCGTCATTCGGAAAGCTTTCAACCAAAAGACGCCCGGGTTGTGGCAGTCTCGACATCTTGGTTTGTAGATGCAACCAGTCGCTAGTGTGTTGGGGCAGTTCGGGCCAATCCCCTTTGTCAAACAATCGCAAAATACGTTGGGACAATTGGGTTGAGGTCGAGAATTTCGACCCCGAGAATACAGCCACTTTGGGTTTGCGCCCGCGATTGCGCGAGACTTCGACGGTCATCTCGCGCAGGCCCTCATAGCGCACGATCTGCCCGCCGATCAGAAAGGTGTCGCCGGCGGTGAGTGACGCGGCAAAGGCTTCTTCGATCTCGCCCAGCGGCTTGCCGCCGCGGGACCGGCCCATGCGCACTTTCAACAGGTCGCTGTCCTGAATAGTGCCCGCATTCATGCGGATCTTGGCCGCCGAACGTGGATCGCGCAGATGCCATGTCCCGTCCGGTGCCTGTTTTAACCGTTGCCACTGATCATACGCCCGCAGCGCATAGCCACCGGTTGCACAGAACGTCAGACAAAGGTCGAAATCAGCTCGGGACAGATCAGCGAAGGCCCCAGCCGAGGTCATTTCGGCGAAGAGTTCGTCCGGATCAAACGACCCCGCCGCCGCGCGCAGCATGATATGTTGGCACAAGACGTCCCGAGGCCCAGCCCCGCGTGTTTCCCCATCCAGATCGTTTTCCTGCACCGCTTGAAGCGCTGCGACGCATTCAATGACCTCAAATCGGTTCGCCGGCACCAGTATGGCTTTTGACGGCGCATTATAGCGGTGATTGGCCCGCCCGATGCGTTGCACCAGTCGTTTAACGTTCTTGGGCGCGCCGACCTGAATGACCAAGTCCACATCGCCCCAGTCGATGCCCAGATCCAGACTGCCCGTGCAAACAATTGCCCGCAGCTCGCCGCGCACCATCGCGGCTTCGACCTTTAGGCGTTGCTCTCGGTCCAAGCTGCCATGGTGTATGCCAATGGGCAGCGCTTCGTCATTTGCGAGCCAGAGGTTGTGAAAGAAAATTTCGGCCTGCGCGCGGGTGTTGTGAAAGATCAGCGTGGTCTTGTGTTTCTTGACCTCTTCCAGAACTGCTGGGATCGCATAGGCCGCGCCGCCGCCGGACCAGGGTGGGGCCTCGTCGGTCTGTAGCATCGAGATATCAGGTGCAGGGCCTGGATCTGCGGTTAAGATCTCGCAAGGGTCCGGGTTTTTGGCCAAGAGCTTTGCGATGTCGTCTGGTCGATCCACGGTCGCCGAAAGGCCAACACGTTTCATATCGGGGCACAGTGCCTGCAAGCGCGCCAGTGCCAGCATCAATTGGTCGCCCCGTTTGCTTTCCGCCAAAGCGTGGATTTCATCCACGACGACCCGCTTGAGGCCACGGAAAATATGGGGCGCATCCTCGTAACTGGTCAGGAGAGCAAGGCTTTCCGGCGTGGTCAGCAGAATATGAGGCGGATCAGCCCGCTGGCGTTTCTTGCGCATACCAGAGGTGTCACCCGTGCGCTCTTCGATCCGAATGGGCAGCCCGATCTCTGAAATCGGCGTGTTGAGATTGCGTTGAATGTCGCTCGCAAGCGCCTTGAGCGGAGAAACATAGAGCGTATGCAGACCCTCATGCGTCCCATCTGCCAAATCGACCAAAGTGGGCAGGAACCCCGCCAGAGTCTTGCCACAGCCCGTCGGAGCAATCAGCAAAAGGGCGGGCACATCGCCTTTGGCCAGCATCTGCAACTGATGTGGATGGGCCGCCCAGCCTCGGCTGGCAAACCAGTCGTTGAATGCCGATGGAAGCGTCATACCTGCGCGTAAGACCTTTGAAGATTGAGGCGAAGCGAGAATTTAAGGAACGCTAGGGCGCTGCGGCGCTCAAGGCAAGATCAACATCAAGCGAGCTCGAAGCTCGATGTGCTCTTACTCTTTTGAGGGATCTTCACGCGTTGAGTCCGTGGCGCAAAACCGTTCATAGAGAACACCGATAATCTGGGCGACAGTCTGGTCTGCGACAGAGTAATAAACGGTCTTTCCGTTGCGGCGGGTCTCAACCATCTCTTCTTCGCGCAAGCGTGCAAGCATCTGACTGACCGCAGCCTGACGCGCATCCAATAGAATTTCCAACTCGCTGACGGATTTTTCGCCTGTCGAGAGATGGCAAAGGATTTTCAATCGACCTTCATGCGCAAAGCTTTTCAGGAAGCGCGCCGCAGCGGCTGCGCTTTCTTCAAAAGACGTCATAGAGTCGGCGGAGTTTTGGATATTCACAGCTAAATCCTAAAACAATTGACCCAGCCTAGCATAGAAACCGCCAATTTGCGAAGTCACTTATTCAAGAGGTGGCGCGCCACCGGCAAAAGAGTTGCCATTCACATAGTCGCAAGGATCGTCCTGCATGTTCAGATGTAGATCGTGGCCGGTGAAAGGATGCGCGCGGGCAAGGTCTTCGTCGACTTCGATGCCAAGGCCGGGTTCGGTTGGCGCGTGGACAAAGCCGTCTTCGACGCGAATGCCGCCTTTGATGAGGTCCTTGTGGAAAGGTGTTTCGATGGTTTCGACCATCAGGATGTTCGGGATCGAAATGCCGAAATGGATATTCGCGGCCCATTCCACTGGGCCTGCATAAAGATGCGGTGCCATCTGCGCGTTGTGAACTTCGGCGAGGGCTGCGATCTTTTTTGCCTCCCATATGCCGCCGACGCGCCCCAGCGCGGGTTGCAGGATTGTTGCGGCTCCCAGGCGCAGGACGTCTGCGAATTCGGCTTTGGTAGTGAGGCGCTCGCCGGTGGCTGTCGGAATGCGCACAGCTTGCGCGACTTTGGCCATTTCGCGCGCATTGTCTGGCGGAATTGGCTCTTCATACCAGAGCGGGCTGTATTTCTCCAAGGCCTGCCCAAGGCGGATCGCGCCCGCGGTGGTGAATTGCCCGTGGGTTCCGAACAATAGGTCCGCCTCATCGCCCACCGCGCCGCGGATCGCCTGACACATGGCCTCGGACATGGTGATGTCGCGCATCGCAGGCATGTGGCCGCCGCGCATTGTGTATGGACCAGCCGGGTCAAATTTCATCGCGGTGTAGCCTTGGGCCAGCAGATCAGCCGCCGCTTCGGCATGCATAGCGGGCGAGGTCCAAAAGGCGTTTATGTCATGCTCGGGAAGGGGATAAAGATAGGTATAGGCCCGCAGCCGTTCATTCATTTTACCACCCAGCAGAGCATAGACGGGACGACCGCGATCCTTGCCCAGAATATCCCAGCAGGCGATCTCTAACCCGGAAAACGCGCCCATCACGGTCAGGTCCGGCCGCTGCGTGAAGCCTGAGGAATAGACCTTGCGGAACATCAATTCGATGTCTTCGGGGTTCTCGCCCTGCATATGCCGCTCAAAGACATCGCGGATTACGTGGGTCATGGCCTCGGGCCCCACAGAGGCCGCATAGCATTCACCCCAACCGACCAGCCCGGTGTCGGTGCGCAGTTTGACCAAAATCCAGTAACGGCCACCCCAACCCGGCGCTGGGGGGCTTGTGACGATGACATCCAGATCGATCAGACGCATGGGGCTCTCCTTTGGATGTGAGCTTGCGACGAAGTCTTCGCGGGCGCAAGCGCGCCTTAGAACACGATGACGTTGCGCTTGGCAGTGCCGGTTTTTGTGTCGGCAATGGCTTCGTTGATTTTATCCAGCGTCCATGTGCCAGAGACCAACTCATCCAGTTTCAAGCGGCCTTGCTCATAGAGGTCTGCCATCCAAGGGATGTCGCGCGGCACCACCACGTCGCCCATTTTAGAGCCGATCATGCTCTGGCCGACAGCGGCGAAGTTCGCGGCCTCATATGTAGAAACCGCGCCCGTATGGGGCATACCCACCATGATCATCTTGCCGCCATAGGCGAGGTAATTCGGCGCGGCGTCATAGGCAGGGGCGGCACCCACAGTGACCAGAACCGCATCGGCCCCACGTCCTCCGAGGGCCTCTTTGGCGGCGCGCCATGGCTTATCTTCCGTAGCGAGCACACCGTGGGTTGCGCCAAATTCCTTTGCGATTTCAAGCTTCTCTTCGCTCATATCCACGGCGACGATCCGACGAGCACCTGCGATACGCGCGCCTTGGATGGCGTTCAGGCCCACACCGCCTGCACCAATAACGACGACGTCTTGACCAGCGCGCAATTGCGCTGCGTTCACAACAGCTCCGACGCCGGTGATGACGCCGCAAGCCAAGAGGCTCGCGCAGGTCGAGGACATATCCTCGGGGATCTCGGCGATCTGGCTTTGATCGACCACGACCTTCTCTGCAAAAGCTCCACAGGCCATCGCCTGATGCAACTTGCTGCCGTCGGGCATGGTCAGAGGCCCTTTGTCACCGTCATAGGCCGTTTGACAGATCGTCGGCGTTCCGGCCGCACAGGCAGGGCAGGTGCCACAGGCGCGAATGAGGGTCACGACCACTTTGTCACCCACCTGATGGCCCGTTACATTGTCGCCCATCGCGGTAATCACGCCCGCCGCCTCATGGCCATAGACCGCAGGCAAAGACCCGCCCCAGGCACCATCGGCGTAAGAGATATCTGAGTGGCAAATCGCGACGGCAGCGAGGGTCACCTCGACCTCGCCTGAAATCGGTGCGCGCAGCTCGACGTCTTCGATAGAGAGGGGTTTGCCAAATTCGTGGCAGACAGCAGCTTTGACTAGGGCCATGTCAGAAATCCTTGTTAACTCGCACCAGCTTGGTGAGTTAACGCTATCAGCTGACCGCCCGATTGCGACAAAGTTTTATGCGTTTTGTGTCGCTTGTGATGCACTACGCCACGTAAAGATCACGATCGCGATGCCCATGAGGAGTGCTGCCAGCAAGAAGGACGCACCGGGCAGGTAGATCGGGGCCGAGTCTCGCGTGAAAAAGGCGAAGGTTTGGTTCATCACCAAAGGCGAAATCACCATGCCGATGGCCGCCACAGACGTGAGCACGCCTTGCAATTCCCCTTGTGCGTCATCAGGGACGACGCGCGACATTATGCCTTGCAACGCAGGCAGGCCGATAGAGGCGAGCGCGGCGATAGGTGTGAAGGCGAGGATCAACATGCCGCTGGGTACCAAGCCGATGAAAAGCATGGCGAAAATTTCGAGGCCGAGACCGAAAATCACCGTGCCGCGATAGCCGAAGCGATTGATCAAAGGCTGCACCAAAAGAGCTTGGCTGGCGGCATAGAAAATGCCGAAAACGGCCAGAGATATCCCGATCATGCTGACGCTCCAGCCAAAGGCTTCGGCGGTGAAGTAGCTCCAGATCGCGGGGTACACATAGGCTGAGACCTGATAGAAAAAGAACACCAAGAGAAGCGCGCCTAGGTTTGGGAGCTTGGAGACGGCGGCAAACGCCCCAAGCGGGTTTGCGCGTTTCCAGCGGAAGGGGCGGCGGATCTCATCCGTGACGGTTTCTTTTAGGACGAAATAGCCTAGGATCACATTCGCGCCGGCGAGGGCGGCGGCCGCAAAGAACGGCGCGCGGGTGCCAAATTCCGCAAGCATACCGCCAAGCGCTGGGCCGAGGACAAAGCCAATGCCAAAGCCTGCACCAATCAGGCCGAAGTTCTTCGCCTTTTGATCCGGCGTCGAGATGTCTGCCATATAGGCGCTGGCGGTAGAGTGCGTCGCGGCGGTAATGCCTCCGACGATCCGGCCCGCCAGCAATAGCCAGATGCTGCCCGCCAGAGCCATGACGATGTAGTCAAGCGCCATGACCGTCAGGGAAATCAGCAGGACGGGTCTGCGGCCATAGCGGTCAGACAGGTTGCCAAGGAAGGGACCAAAGAGGAACTGCATCGCGGCAAAGGACGCGGCCAATATGCCGCCCCAGATCGCCGCATCCGAGATGCCGACGCCCTGAACCTCTTGGATCAGATCGGGCATCACAGGCATGATCAGACCGATGCCCATGGCGTCAATCACAACGGTCATAACGATGAAGATGATCGGCAATCTTGATGACATAACGGTCCCCAAACCCTCTTAGGGGTCAGAGATAAGGGATTTAAATGCAAAATCAAACTGATCAGTTCAGTTTTGACAGTTTGCCGTAGGGTCAGATTTCCGCGTCTTGGGCTATGTGGCCGATATCTTTGAGGAATTGCACCAAGGGCATGGCAAAAGAAATTGGCTGATCCACGGGCGAAAGGTGCCCGGATTTGCGAATGATTTCCACTTTTGAACCCGGGATGAGCTCTACGATCTCTCGGGTCATGTCCGGCGGGATGATCTTGTCGTCAAAGCTGGCGAGCCCCAAAGTCGGCAGGCGCAGACCGCTGGTGGGTGTGTAAAAATCCGTGGTTTTTACCGCTTCCATATAGCCGATCACCACCTCATCCGGCAGGGCCGCGAGGCTTTTGCGCCAAGGCTCGGTCTTGCCGTTCAGATGCCAGTCTTTGGTGAACCAGGCTTCAATCGTGCGGCTTGTCATGCCGCCGGTGCCCTTGGCGCGCACCTCTTCGATTTGCTTGTCCCACTGGCTGGCAATCCCTACCCGCGCCGAGGTATTCGCCAGCACGAGGCCTCGGATGATATCCAGCCGCTTCACAGCCAATCCCTGCGCCACCATGCCGCCAATCGACAGGCCGACAACGACCGCATCGCGGACCTTCAGGTGATCCAGAACCCGTTCCACGTCACGCACCAGACTGCCCATCTTATAGATACCCTCAGGTGCCGTGCTGTCGCGATGGCCGCGCATATCTGGGCGTATGATCCTGAGGCCCGGAGGCAGGTGCTCGATCATATCCTCCCATAGATGTGCGCCGGTTCCGAGCGCGTGCAACAGCACCAAAGGTGCGCCATTGCGTGGGCCTTCGTCGATCACGTTAAGGCTGTGGGTGCCGAGGTCGATCTTCATTCATTTCAATCGCATATGGGCCATGATCTGCCCGTGATCAGAGGCCAGTTTGTTATAGGGCGCTTCCGGGTGGCTGCCGTCGGTGAGATGGTCGTTAAAGACACTAAAGTACTCCATATCGCCGATCCGGTCGGGATTGTCAGGATTGAAATGACGCGACAGGTAAATCTGGTCGATACTTTCATGCACGCCGCCAAACGCGGTCGTATAGACCACATCGCGCAGGCTTTTGCGCAGGAATAGGTTCTCGGCAGAGACGAGCTGCATTTTCAGCAAAGCCGCGCGGATCTGTTTGTCCTCAGCCTCGCTGTAGCGATCGCGCGGCGTTTCGGCGTCGTGGCGCAGCATCCAAGCGTAGTTTTTGAATGGTGTCTCGCCCGAGATGATTTCCGAACTGACCGCGTTTTCGCCATCGTTGAAATCGCCCGTGACGGCGACGGGGTTGCCCGCCTCCAGTTCCTTGACGATCTCGCGGCGCAGAACCCAAGCCTCTGCCATGCGGCGCACTGCGGCGCGTAGGGATCCAAGGGCACGGCCAATTGGATCGTATTGGGTGAGATCTGCCTCGGGGGCAGGGCCTCCGTGATCGGGGCGGGGGAATTCGCCGAGTTTGGATTTCAGGTGGCAATTGAAAAGCGTCACCACGTGATCGCCCACGGGCACGCGCACCTTGAGGATCGGGCGGGAGAGACGAGTGATCCGGATCGAGCCGCCGTCGCCTCCGGTCAGATCCTGCATGGGAATGTCGAGTGTTTCAGGTAGGTCCTGAATGACCTCAGGATCCCCGACAAACCCAAACCGGCTGAGGACCGCGACGCCAGGGCGGCGATGGCCTGGCTCGCCTGTGTCGTTGACGTTCTTGGCAAAGGCGATGTAGCGCGTGTCATAGGGGTCAAACCCCAGCTTTTTGAAGATCGCTTTGCGGTGATAGCGTTTGTCGCGACTGGGGATCACAGCGGCATTCAGGGCCGCGCCCCGTTCATTGGTTTCCTCAATCACTTGGCGCAGCGCGTCTTCTTCAAAGATCTCTTGAAATCCGATGATATCGGCATCCATCGACAGGATCTGATCCGCCATCCAATCGACTTTCCACGCATGTTCCTCGGGGGTGTAGGACTGGAAGCGATAATACTCCTGATCTGCTCCGATCAGGTTTTTGACGTTGAAGGACGCAAGCGTGAAATGCATGGGATCTATCCGTAGGTCTGAAGGACTTGGGTAAAGAGCGCAGGGTCGACGTTGCCGCCGGTGGTGACGGCGATGGCGGTGTCCATCGCGAGCGCGTCGCCATGAAAGAGCGCCGCCGCAAGCGACACCGCGCCGCCGGGTTCCAGCACGATTTTGAGGCGGTTGAAGGCCAATGCCATGGCGCGTTTGGCCTCTTCATCAGAGACCGCGATGCCTTGGCCTGCGAGGCGGTGGAGGATAGGGAAGGTCATCTCACCGGGCGCAGGCGTGAGGATTGCGTCACAGAGGCCTTTTGCCGGGCTATTGTGGGCCGTGATCGCACCGGTTTCGAGCGAGATGCGCACGTCGTCAAACCCTTGTGGCTCGCAGGTGCGCACTTTCATCTTTGGCGCTTTGGCTTCTAGTGCCAAGGAAATTCCCGCAGACAAGCCACCGCCGCCTGTACAGATCAAAACCTCTGCCGCATTAATGCCGACCTCCGCCGCTTGTTCGGCAATCTCAAGGCCAGTGGTGCCTTGGCCTGCGATGACCTGAGCGTCGTCATAGGGGCGGATCAGGATCATGCCAGCTTTGGTGTATGCCTCAGCAGCCTCTTCGCGGCTTTCGCCCCCGGCGCGGTCATAAAGGACCACGTCTGCGCCCAAAGCACGGGTGTTGTCGATTTTAATCTGAGGCGCATCGGCTGGCATGACGATCACGGCTTTCACGCCGTGCGCCGCTGCCGCAGATGCCACGCCCTGCGCGTGATTGCCCGAAGAGAAGGCAATGACGCCCTGTTTTCTCTGCGCGTCGCTGAGCGCTGAGACCGCAGACCATCCGCCGCGAAATTTGAATGATCCGGTGTGCTGCAGGTTTTCAGGTTTCACGAAAACATGCCGTCCGGCGATCTCGTCCAAGAATGGCGACGACAGAAGCGGTGTGCGTCTTGCGTGGCCCTTGAGCCGCTGGGCGGCGGCTTCGATCATGTCTATGTTCATGTGAGCCTCGCAATCCAATCGCGCAGGGTGTCCAGCGCTTCTGGTTCATCCAGAAAGGGGATATGACCGCGATCTGCTACGGTGACGGCCAGAGCATCGGGCAGTTCCTTTTGCATGCGCTCAAAGGCGGTCGCGGACAAAAGGTCGGAGTTCGCGCCTCGGATCAGGGCCACAGGTAGATGCGCGAAGGCTGTAAAAAAGGGCCAGAGGTCCGGCACTGCTTGCAGGCTGGCGGCCTCGACCGCGTCGCGCAGCTTGGGGTCATAGGTGTTGATCAGGCCGTTCGGTGTCTGGTGGTGCTGTTTCTCGACTTCTTCGCGCCAGCGGCTGTCGGGCACATTGGCAAAACCTGCCATGACGCTTGACCGCACGGCCGCGGCTTCGGCATAGGTTTTCCACACGGGCGGGCGGCCCAGATAGCCCATGATGGCCGAGAGACCCGCTGTGTCGAGTTCCGGCCCGATGTCGTTCATCGCAACGCCGATCAGACGATCCATACACATTGCTCCAAGCGTCATCGCAATTAGCCCGCCGCGCGAAGTGCCTAAGATTGCGAACCTCTCAAGACCCAGATGATCCATCAGCTCAATCGCGTCTTGGGCTTCGCGCGAGACGGAATAGGTGGTGAAATCCTCGACCCAATCAGATTTGCCACGCCCGCGATAGTCCATCTTGATCAGCCGCGCGCCGGGCAGATGGCCGTCGATGTAGCTGAAATCGGTGGAATTACGTGTCAGGCCCGAGAGGCAGAGGACGGGGGCCTCTTCGGTGCCCTCATCGGTATAGAAAATTGTGACCCCGTCAGAAGTTTGAAAATTGGCCATCAGGCCCTCGCTAAATCTGGAATTGTGGTGAGGTCAGACAGAACATGATGCGGGGTCCAAGGCAAGCGGTCCATCGGTTCGCCTGCGCGGTTGACCCAGACAGTGGTGAAGCCAAAGCCTGCAGCCCCCGCCGCGTCCCAACCGTTAGAGGATACAAAGAGCACCTCGTCGCGCGCGCAATTAAAGCGGTTTGTCACAAGCTCATAGACCGAGGCGTCTGGTTTAAAGATACCCACGCTTTCTACACTAAGAACGTCATCGAGCACATTGCCGATCCCAGCACTGTCGACGGCACCATTCAGCATATCAGGCGATCCATTGGACAGGATCGCCGTCTCAAACTCCTGATCTTTCAGGGTTTTCAGCATCGTTGGCACCTCTGGATAAGCCGAGAGTTCCCAATAAAGTTGTAAAAGCCGTTCGCGCAGCGCGGGCTCAGCGAGGCCAGAGGCCTCCAGCGCCCAGTCCAAGCCCTCCTGGGTCACTTGCCAGAAATCCGTATGGGCGCCTGTGATGGCACGCAGCCAAGTGTATTGCAGCTGTTTCAAGCGCCAGTCATTTGCGACCTTGGGCCAATGGGTGGCAAATGCTTCGCGCCCCGGTTCCTGGGCCGCTTCACGTGCGGCAGCGGCGACGTCAAACAGCGTGCCATAGGCGTCAAAAACGCAAGCTTTAATGGGCATATGAGATCCTCCGTTGCGGCCAGAATGATCCCTTGCAGCGTGAAGTCAATGCAGGGCGATTTGCATCACGGGATTTTTCCCGATAGGGGAGGCGCGTCAGAGGTCACGGGGACGTCTGAGAACAGATTGGACAGACCATGAGTGACGCAAAACAGCTCGCCAAAGCGGGCGACAACGTACAGATCCACTACACCGGCACGCTGGATGACGGCAGCACCTTTGACAGCAGCGAGGGCCGCGATCCGCTGGCGTTCACTCTGGGGTCTGGGCAGGTCATCAAGGGTTTTGATGACGGTGTGACCGGCATGAGCGTCGGCGAAGAAAAGACGATCCACATTCCATGCGAAGACGCTTATGGCCCGATCAACCCAGCCATGATGCAGGATGTGCCGCGTGAGCAGATCCCGGACGAGATCCCTCTGGAGCTGGGCATGATGCTACAGATGCAGGGGCAGGCGGGTGATGTAATCCCTGTGACGGTCGTGAATATCACCGACGATACCGTCACGCTGGACGCAAACCATATGCTCGCGGGCAAGGATCTGACCTTTGCCTTGAAGCTGGTCAGCATCGGCGCGCCGGTTGCGGCGGGTGGCGAAGAGAAAAGCTGCGGCTGCTGCTAAGTATTTCGTTCAGAACAGAAAAAGCCGGGTGATATGCCCGGCTTTTTGCTTTTTAGATGTCTATGAAACCTAGAGGTTTTCCGGCTGCGGCATGCCCAGAACGTGATAACCACCATCCACGCGGATGATCTCACCAGTTGTGCAGGCCCCGGCTTCGGACGCCAGATAAACCGCAGTTCCACCGACCGCTTCCAATGTCGCATTTGCACGCATCGGCGCGTTGGATTCGGTCTGACGGAAGGTCTTGCGTGCCCCGCCAATCGCAGCGCCTGCCAGTGTTTTCATCGGACCCGGAGAGATCGCGTTCACGCGGATGCCTTCTGGGCCAAGGTCGTTTGCTAGATAGCGCGTTGCCGCCTCAAGCGCGGCTTTCGCAACACCCATGACGTTGTAGAAGGGCGTCACACGGTTAGAGCCCTGATAGGTCAGGGTCAGGATCGTCCCGCCTTGGTGCTTCATCAAAGGATGGGCACGACGGGCGACTTCGATCAGGCTATAGGCCGAGATGTCCATGGAGTTCTTGAAGTTCGCGCGCGAGGTGTCCAAGAACCGGCCTGTCAACTCGTTCTTGTCTGAATAGGCAATCGCGTGGACGACAAAGTCGATGTTGTCCCAGCGCTGGCCCAGCTGATCAAACGCTGCATCCAAGGACGCATCATCCGTCACATCCACATCGACCATAAAGTCGCTACCAAGGCTTTCTGCCAGAGGCGCAAGGCGTTTGCCAAAGGCCTCGCCCTGATAGGTGAAGGCCAGCTCCGCGCCGGCTTCATGCATAGCTTTTGCAATGCCCCAAGCGATCGAGCGATCGTTGGCGACGCCCATAATCAGGCCGCGTTTTCCTTTGAGCAGGTCAGACATATCTTTCGTCCCTTAAAGTTGTCTTGTTGCTAAATCAGTGGGTTAGCCGGTGTATTTCGACATGATCATCGACCCGTTGGTACCGCCAAAGCCAAAGCTGTTGGTCATCACGCTATCAAGCCCTGCGTTTTCCACGAGGCTTGTGGCGATTTCGCCTTCGTTGATGCCATCGGCGAGGGTTTCCACGTTGATCGACGGGGTGATGAAGTCATTGTCCAGCATCAAGAGGCAGAAGATCGCCTCCATCGCGCCGGCCGCGCCCTGACCGTGGCCGGTCATGGATTTGGTCGAGCTGATCGGAGGCACATTACCCTCGCCGAATACACGGCGGACCGCTTCGACTTCGCCGACATCGCCGACAGGGGTCGAGGTGCCGTGGGCGTTGATATAGCTGACTTTGCGCCCCTCAGGCAGAGTCTGCAGCGCCAGACGCATCGCGCGCTCGCCGCCTTCGCCGGAGGGGGCGACCATGTCGTGGCCGTCAGAGGTTGCGGCGAAACCCGTGACTTCGGCGTAGATCTTGGCACCGCGGGCCAGAGCGTGGTCGAGATCTTCAAGCACCACGATGCCACCGCCGCCGGTGATGACGAAGCCGTCGCGGTCTTGGTCAAAGGCGCGTGATGCTTTGGTCGGATCGTCGTTTTTCTTGCTGGACATCGCGCCCATGGCGTCAAAGAGGCAAGAGAGCGTCCAGTCCAGTTCCTCACCGCCGCCTGCAAACATGACGTCCTGTTTGCCCATCATGATTTGCTCCGCCGCATTGCCGATGCAGTGCAGGGATGTCGAGCAGGCCGAGGTGATCGAATAGTTGATGCCTTTGATTTTAAAGGCCGTCGCGAGGTTTGCCGAAATGGTCGAGCTCATGCATTTTGGCACGGCGAATGGCCCAATGCGCTTGGTCGCGCCGGTTTTCGCAACGGTCTGGTGCGCAGTCAGCATGGCCGAGGTCGACGGCCCGCCAGAGCCTGCCACGAGGCCAGTGCGTTCGTTGACCACATGCTCCTCAGACAGGCCAGCATCCGCGATGGCCTGAGACATCGCAATATGGGCATAGGCCGCGCCCGGCCCCATGAAACGGAGGGTGCGTTTGTCGACATGTTCGCTGACGTCGATTTTCAACGTACCCGCCACCTGAGAGCGGAACCCGTGTTCCACCATCTCGGGGCTGGCTTCGATGCCGGATTTACCTGCCTTTAGGCTGGCGATGACTTCTTCTGCGTTATTGCCGATTGAGCTGACGATGCCCAAACCAGTGACGACGACTCGACGCATATGCGTACTCCTGAATTTGTGCCGGGGTGGGCTTAGCTTTCGGACAGGGCGACTTTCATGCCTGTGACTTGATAGATAACCTCTCCGTCGGCCTCTACAATACCATCCGCGACGCCCATTGTCAGACGGCGGGTTTGCACGGCTTTGGTGAAATCCACCTTATAGGTCAGCATTTTGCGATCCGGGCGCACCATGCCGGTTAGTTTGACTTCGCCAACACCAAGCGCATATCCGCGCCCTTGCCAGCCGCGCCAGCCAAGGTTGAAACCGGTCAGCTGCCACAAACCATCCAGACCCAGACAGCCTGGCATGATCGGATTACCTGGGAAGTGGCAGTCAAAGAACCAGAGGTCCGGCGTGATGTCGAATTCCGCCACCACATGGCCTTTGCCATGCAGGCCGCCGTCGCCGGAAATATCCGTGATCCGATCCATCATCAGCATCGGAGGAGCAGGCAGCTGTGCATTCCCTTCGCCGAATAATTCGCCGCGGGCGCATTTCAGGAGGTCCTCTTTGTCAAAGCTGCTTGGATAATCGGCCATAGAGGCATGCCCCTTTCTTGTCATTCTGTGTCTTCATTTCCGTCTAGCACTGCATGCCATGGGGCTGCAAGGTGACACTGAGGGTGCAACACCTGTCTTTGCGACGCATTTTCAATTGAAAGGGGCGTCAGCGGGGCTTATATTGGCTGTGAACCAGATGGCAGGCACTTTAATGACACCAACCGCGATCAAGAATGGAACCAAATGGCTGGCGAGCGCAGATGTGCGCCCGACGCGTCAACGTGTTGCGCTTGCGTCTTTACTGGTGGGTGACGGAATGGATCGCCATGTCACTGCCGAGAGCCTGTTTGACGATGCCCGTGGCGTCGGTGAAAGCGTGTCTTTGGCGACGGTGTATAATACTCTGCGCGCCTTTTGCGATGCTGGTTTGATGCAGGAAATTACGGTGGATGGCTCTAAAAGCTATTTTGACACCAATATTTCCGACCATCCGCATTTCTTCTGGGAAGATGATCGTGTTCTAACCGATGCGCCTGCAGAGCAGCTTAAGATCGTCCAACTGCCAGAAGCACCAGCGGGTGCCGAGATCTCTAAGGTCGACGTCGTAGTGCGTCTGCGCCGGAAGTAATCTGACATTCTTAGAAATTAGCGATCAGCGCGACGTCAGTCGTTCCAACGTTGCACGTAATCGGTCTGATAGGCCCGTTTGGCGCGCTTTGGTGTCAGGGGCTTGCGCACCACGTAGTGAATGATCAAAGGCGCCCCGGCGGGCAGCTCGCCTTGAACGCGCGGGCGGCGTCCGGTTTGCGTCGGGTCGCTGACGCGAGCGGTTTGATTGGCAAGGGCAGGGCGGAGCGGTTGCAGTAGAACGTCCAAAACCTCGTACCCTCGAGCGTTTTGCCAATAGCCAAAGATCATCTCGGGGCAGATCTGATAAAACCCGTGATTTATCCAGTTATTGCACGGGGATTGTCCGATCAGAACCCCTCCGGGTTTTAGCGCTTTGTCGATATTTTTATAGGCTGTGGGAAGGTCAAAAATATGCTCGCACGTGCCCCCGTCGTAGATCACGTCAAACTGCGCCTCTAGCTCTTTGGGCAGTTTTTGGGACAGGTCACAGACGATGGATGCCTTCTCAAAATCGGAATAATCGATCGAGTCGACCTGCGAAAACCCAAGTTGATGAAACAGGGCTTCGGAATAGGCATCGTCTGCATTGTGCAATTGATCCTCGGTCACGCCGGGCAAGTGCTCTTCGAGTACCTTTGACAGTAATTTCGCTGAGGCTCCTCGGCGAGAGCCGACCCATGTTTGACGCCCGAGCATCGCAAAACGCCCAGTGAGGTCGTGGGTTTTCACCGTTTCAATAAGCCGGGCAACGAGCGTGTCTGGAAGCGCCATTTACGCAGCACCGAAAGGGGTTAGAACCACTGACCCGGCTCCATCAACCCGAGGTCCATCAACTGACGAGAGTGCCACTCAAACGGCACGGAATTGTGCCATTTAAAACTCTTGATGTCATAGGTCGAGCCCGCGTTGGTCTTGAGCGCCTTCGCCGCGCGGAACGAACAGACCGAGGCGGTCAGGTTGCTGTGCCAGGCGCAGCTATAGGTGTTCATTTCTTCGTCTGAGAATGTGAAGTCCGGACGCAGGTAAACGCCTGGTGTGGCTCGGAAAATAGAGATCCTGTCGATCTTGCGTTTGGCTTTTGGAATGTGTTCTTCAAACCGCCAGCGAAGCCCGCCATAGAAATCAAGTTGGCGTTCTTTGGGGTGATTGTGGTTCTCTGGGTCCGGCCGCGCCAAAGCGTAATAGCCAGCCTTGTCCATCATCGCCCCTTCGATAGTCACCGCGTCCCGATGCTGATGCAGGTTTTCGGCATAAAGGTCGACCACATAGGTCAGCATCGCCGAGCGGCGCTCTTCGGCGTGAAAGGCTAGCATTTCGCCGATGCTGCGCGTCTCGCAGAACGGAAACAGCAGGTATTCGGCGTTAAAGCAGTAATAGAGCCATTGACCCGCACAGGCCTCCGCGACCTCATTGACCGCAGTGATCATGTCAGGGCCGCTCGCGGTCTCCATGTCGATACGGATAACCATCTCGGCGACATCATGGGCCAGCTTGAAACCACTTGGCATAAAGGCCAGCACTTGCTTGAACCCGATGTCCTTGTGGTGGCGCAGGGTGGTGTCCAGCTCCACATCGTCTTCGGCAAAGATCAGGGCAAGCGGGCCTTTCGCAACAAGACCTGCGTCGGATTTCAATAGCTCGGCAAAACTCGTGAACTGCATCGGTGCCTACTTTTGATTTTTGCTGAAAGTGATCGAAATCGCCTCTTATTGCAAGCGTCACGCATCGTGGTATAGGGAGGCGCTCTGGATTTTAGAGGTAAGATCATGGCCGACCCCAAGAAGCTCTTTATCAAGACCTATGGCTGTCAGATGAATGTCTATGACAGCGAACGCATGGCCGAGGCTATGGGGGGCGCTGGTTATGTGACCACGGAAACGCCGGATGACGCGGATATGATCCTGCTGAACACCTGCCACATTCGCGAGAAGGCGGCCGAGAAGGTCTATTCCGAGTTGGGCCGTTTTAAAGGGCTTAAGGCCGAGAAGCCTGACCTAAAAATTGGCGTCGCAGGCTGTGTCGCGCAGGCCGAGGGCGAAGAGATCATGCGCCGCCAGCCTTTGGTTGATCTGGTCGTGGGGCCTCAGGCCTATCACCGTCTGCCAGAGATGGAAGAGAAGGCGCGTGGCGGGGCAAAGGCCTTGGATACGGATTTCCCCGAAGAGGATAAATTCGAGAAACTGAAAGGTCGCGGCAAAGCCAAACGGGCACCTGCTGCGTTCTTAACCGTGCAGGAAGGCTGCGATAAATTCTGTGCTTTTTGTGTGGTGCCCTACACACGCGGTGCGGAAGTCAGTCGTCCGGCAGAACGCGTCCTGAACGAAGCGCGCGATCTTGTGGAACGCGGCGTGCGCGAGATCACCCTCTTAGGCCAGAACGTAAACGCCTATCATGGTGACGGCCCAAAAGGAGGCACATGGTCTCTGGCCGATCTGATCTGGGAACTTGACAAGGTCGACGGGTTAGAACGCATCCGCTTTACCACCAGCCACCCCAATGACATGCAGGACGATCTGATCGCCGCTCATGGTGAATGCAGCAAGCTGATGCCGTATCTGCACCTGCCGGTGCAATCGGGCAGTGACAAGATCCTCAAGCGCATGAACCGCAGCCATACCGCCGAAAGTTACCTGCGCTTGATCGAGCGCATCCGCGCGGCGCGTCCAGATATCCTGATCTCGGGTGATTTCATTGTTGGCTTCCCAGAAGAGACCGAAGAAGATTTTCAAGACACCATGGCCCTGATCGAAGAGGTCAAATACGGTCAGGCGTTTTCCTTTAAATATTCCACGCGCCCCGGCACGCCTGCAGCGGAACGTCCGCTGGTAGATGACGCAGAGGCCTCGGATCGCCTCTACCGCCTCCAAGCCCTGATCACCAAGCAGCAGCAAGAGATCCAGCAGTCCATGGTGGGCCGCGAGGTCTCTGTGATGTTTGAACGCAAAGGGCGGCTTGAGGGGCAGATGGTCGGCAAGTCCGAATATCTGCACGCGGTCCATGTGGCAAATGCGGATGTGAATGTCGGCGATATCCGCGCTGTGAGAATCGTTGAAAGCAGCGCAAATTCGCTGGGTGGCGTTCTCGTTTAAGGTAACAAAAGTTAACCTTTCAGCCCGTTCCCTATATTTTCTTGGCGCTGCGCGGGTTTCTATGGTCGCCCACAATATCTTGTGGATTTCCCTTCACATGATCGGAAAATTTGCTACAGTACTGTCATGAATGATGTCGGCTCTTCCCTTGGCTGCTGCGGCCCGGGTGGCGCGCGACAGTGAGGGTAGTATCGTGGCAGATCATTTTAAAACCGGCCTGCGCCGTGCATTGGGGAGCATCGCAATTGCTGCGATCACATGCACCAGCGTTGCGACCACTGCGGTCGCGCAAGGCACCAAAACCATCCGAGGCGCGGAATATAAACCTACCATCTGGGTCGACCCGGATGGCTGTCAGCATTGGGTGATGGACGACGGCGCAGAGGGCTATATGACCCCGAATGTGAACCGTCATGGCATTCCAGTGTGCGACCATTCCAAACTTTGCGGCATGATGAATGCGGATCAGTTCTTTGCCTCTGGCAGCTATCGGATCACCAGCCAGGGCCGCGCGCGCCTTGCGCAGTTCTTTCAGCAGAACGGCTCGGACGCCTATATCATCATCGGCCATACCGACAGCCGGGGCTCTGACGAAAGCAATATGAAGCTTTCCTTCAACCGCGCCGCGACCGTCGCGAATGTCGGCACCAGTGCTGGCGCGAATATCGTCGACGTGCGGGGCTATGGCGAGCGAATGCCGCGGGCCTCGAACAAAACATCCGTCGGCCGCGCGGAAAACCGCCGCGTCGAAATCATGTGTCTGAATTAAGGGGAGCGACGATGAAACTGAAATCAACAGCACTCGCTCTCCTGGCGGCAACGGCGGTCTCGGGCTGTGTCGAGTCCTTTGAGGGCGGCAAGAACATTGCCGATAAGACCATCGATCAGGGGTTTGACGACAAGCACCTTAGCCAATTGGTGGCCGGTATTTGGGTCGATCCAAACGGCTGTGACCACTGGATTATTGACGACGGTCTCGAGGGATACCTCAGCCAGCGGCTGGATCGCTATGGCAAGCCGGTCTGTTCTGGCATCGCACCGCCCAATACGGCAACCGGCCCCTACAAAGAAGGGTCCAAGTACTACGACAAACTATGATCGGGTCCCAGATCACAGATCATCATCCAAAAGACCGCGCGCATCCGCTCGCGGTCTTTTTTTGTAACTCTGGCGTGAATTTTGCCGCCAACTGCTTGCAGGTCTTTTGGAAAATTTGCAGGCTAAGACTCAGAGCCATTTAGAAAAAGGAGAGCTGCTTGGCCATAAGTGCCCTGACCCCGCCATCCACTGGGGAAACATCGAAAGAAGTTCTGATCGAGTTCCCAGACAATCGCCTTTTGATCGACCTTTGCGGTGAGTATGACCGCAATCTCGCGGATATAGAGCAGCAGCTCTCGGTTCAAATCATTCGCCGTGGCAACCAACTGGCCATTTTGGGCGAAGAGGCCCATCAAAAAGAAGCGGCCGAGGTCCTGCAGTCCCTCTATCAACGTTTGGAAACCGGCAAATCGGTTGAGCACGCGGATATCGATCGCGAGCTGCGCATGGGTGGATCGGAAAAAGGCACCGGAGCGCGGGACGGCGACCAGATGGAGCTCTTCAAAGGCGGTAAGGTCGAGATCAAGACTCGCAAAAAGCTGGTTGAGCCTCGGACCGATGCACAAAAGGCCTATGTGCAGAACCTCTTCAAAAACGAAATGGCCTTCGGCATTGGCCCGGCAGGCACCGGTAAGACCTATCTCGCCGTGGCCGTTGGTGTGTCGATGTTCATCGGAGGCCATGTGGACCGTATCATCCTTAGCCGCCCTGCGGTCGAAGCGGGTGAAAAGCTCGGCTATCTGCCCGGCGACATGAAGGACAAAGTCGACCCCTATATGCAGCCGCTTTATGATGCGCTGAACGATTTCCTTCCGGGCAAACAGCTCGCGAAACTGATCGAAGAGAAAAAGATCGAAATCGCGCCGCTGGCCTTTATGCGGGGCCGCACCTTGGCGAATGCTTTTGTTGTGCTGGACGAGGCGCAAAACGCCACCACCATGCAGATGAAAATGTTCCTGACCCGCCTGGGCGAAGGCTCGCGCATGGTGATCACCGGTGACCGCAGCCAGGTTGACCTGCCCCGCGGCGTGCAATCGGGGCTGCGTGATGCAGAAAGGTTGTTGAGCGGCATCAAAAACATAAGCTTCAACTATTTCACCGCAGATGACGTGGTCCGTCACCCGCTTGTGGCCGCCATCATCAAGGCCTATGACGCGGATTCTGAACGCGCCATGGCCGACAAAGCCTAGGCTTTCATCTTGCGCAAAATACTCACGGGGGTGTGGGGGCAGTCAGCCCCCACGAGGCCAGTCACATGATCGTAGACATCCAATTCGAAGACAGTCGCTGGCAGGATCTGGACCTGCAGAGGCTGGCCGATCAGGCTTGCGCTCAGACGCTGGCCCATCTCGGCTTGGGAGATGACTGGGAGGTCAGCCTTCTGGCCTGCGATGATGCGCGTATTGCCGATCTGAATGCCGAGTTTCGCGAGAAACCGACCCCCACCAACGTCCTTTCTTGGCCCTCAGAGGAACGCGGCTCTGATGAGGACGGTGGCAACCCCGATCTGCCCGAAGGCCCCGACCCAGAACTCGGCGATATCGCCATCGCCTATGACACCTGCGCCCGCGAATCCGAGGCGGTAGGCAAGCCAATGCGCGACCATGTCACACATCTATTGGTTCACGGCGTGCTACATTTGCTGGGATATGATCACATTCGTGACAAAGATGCCGCCCTTATGGAGGGTTTAGAGGTCGAGATACTTGGCAAACTAGGGTTGAGTAACCCATATTATGAAGGATAACGGGGTTTCTCCCCGATTTGGAAAGGTACAATGGGCGACAGCACCGACGGGTCTTCTATCGCAGCGCAGAGCGCGCAGGGCGAGATCCCAGAATTAAATAAAAGCGGCGGGTTTTTCCGTCGCATCCTCGAAGCGATCAGCCCCGCAGATGTGGGCGAGGTCGCAGAACCTCAGCAAACCGATAAGCCGAGCACCCAGACCCATGGGATGATCAACCTGCGTCGCATGCGGGTTGAGGACGTGGCCGTGCCCAAAGTGGACATCGCCTCGGTTCCCGTCACCATGACACGTGCCGAGCTGGTGGATGTGTTCCGCGAAAGCGGGTTTACGCGACTGCCGGTCTTTGACGGCACGCTGGATACGCCGGTGGGCTTTGTGCACCTCAAGGACTTGGCCCTGAAGCACGGGTTCAATGGATCCGGTGGACGGTTTTCACTGCGCCAAATGCTGCGGCCTCTGCTATTCGTGCCGCCCTCCATGCCCATCGGTGTGCTGCTGACAAAAATGCAGACCGAACGGCGTCACATGGCCTTGGTGATTGACGAATACGGCGGTGTGGACGGGCTTGTGACCATCGAGGATCTGATCGAACAGGTGGTCGGAGAGATCGAGGACGAACACGACCAAGAAGAGGCTGCGCTGTGGCGCGAGGAAAGCCCGGGCTGCTATCTGGCGCTGGCGAAATCTCCGCTGGATGAGTTTGAGCCGGTCATTGGACGCTCGCTGACCAACCACGAAGAGATCGACGAAGAAGAGATCGACACTCTGGGCGGTCTGGTCTTTATGCTCGCCGGTCGTGTGCCCGCGCGGGGCGAAGTCGTTGTGCACCCCGATGGCACAGAGTTCGAAGTCGTGGACGCCGATCCGCGCCGCATCAAACGGCTGCGTGTGATCCTAAGCGATCAAAATGCCCATGCCGACGGCTGATCTGGTGTCGCGCTATGCTGGGCTGCCCCGTTGGGGGCGGCTTGGTATTTGGGCAATATTGGGCGTGATTTCAGCCATGGGACAAGCGCCCTTCGGATGGGCGCTTGTCTCGGTTCTTGGCTTTGCGTTCGCCTTTCTTTTCTTTGAACGCACAAAGGGCACCGATGCGCCTGCCGCACAAGGTTGGACCTTTGGGTTCGGCTATTTTCTTCTGACACTCCAATGGCTTGTGAGCCCCTTCCTTGTGGAACCCGAGCAGCATGGCTGGATGGCGCCCGTTGCCTTGGCGCTGATGCCTGGCGGGCTTGCGTTGTTCTGGGCCGCTGCTTTTTGGGGAGCAGGTCGCTTGGGCAGAAGTTCTGCCTTGATCTTTGCACTGCCGCTGATGGAACTGGCCCGCGCCTATGTTTTCACAGGCTTTGCCTGGGGCATGCCTGCTTATGGCATGGTTGATAGCGCCTTGGGGCAGGTGGTCACCTGGGTCGGATCCCATGGGTTGAATGTCTTTGTGCTCGCGATTGCTTGGGCCGTTGCGCAGGCGATCAACTCTCACGGGCAGTTTCGGCTCGCATTCCTAGGCCTCGCTGTCGCCGGAGTGGTCGCCATTCTCTGGCCTGCGCCTGAGCCAATGGCACCGCGCGACGACGCTCCAATGATCCGGTTGATACAACCCAACGCAGCGCAACATGAAAAATGGGATCCAGACCTGATCGATGAGATCTTTGAGCGTGGCCTTGCCCTGACGCGGGCAGAGGCCGAGGGGCCGATTGCTCTGACTATTTGGCCTGAGACATCATTGCCCGAGATCCTGAACTATGGCGATGAGCTTTTGGCGCAGGTCTCCGAGGCCGCCGGACTGGCCCCCGTGGTGATCGGAGCGAACCGTTTTGAAGGCCCACGACTTTTCAATTCCGCCGCGCTCATCGGATCTGATGGCGAGGTCCATGCGATCTATGACAAGCACCACCTTGTGCCCTTTGGGGAATATCTGCCGTTTGGCGATTTCCTTGCGCGGTTTGGCTATTACGGCATGGCTGCGAGCCAGGGGCATGGTTTCTCACCTGGAGCTGGGGCCGAGTTGATGGATCTTGGCCCGTTGGGCCTCGCGCTGCCATTGATTTGCTACGAAGTGGTTTTCCCGCAAGATGTGCGCGCCAGTCAGATCCGAGCCAATATGCTGATGCAGATCACCAATGATGCGTGGTTTGGGACGTTCTCGGGCCCCTATCAGCACCTCGTTCAGGCGCAGATGCGGGCGATGGAAATGGGCCTGCCGATGGTGCGGGCAGCCAATACGGGTGTCTCGGCCATGATCGATGCACGCGGTCGGATCGTGGCGCAATTGCCGATGAATGAAGCGGGATATCTAGATGTACGCCGCCAGGATCCTTTGCCGCAAACGCTCTATGCCTGGGTAGGAGACGCGCCTGTTTTGGCATTTCTGATCCTGGTGCTTCTGGGATACATCACCGTCCGCCCCCGCGAATTCGCTTGACCGCATGGTCAACCCCGCCTAAGTCCCGTTGATATCACCGCCGCCACAACGGCTTCCTGACGTGGCGGTTAGATTTCTCAATGGAGCACTTCATGGCACGACAGAATTACACGTTCACTTCCGAGTCCGTTTCGGAAGGACACCCAGACAAGGTCTGCGACCGCATTTCCGATGCCGTCCTTGACGCTTTCCTCGCCGAGGAACCCGAGGCGCGCGTTGCAGCAGAGACCTTTGCCACCACAAACCGCGTTGTTATTGGCGGTGAGGTGGGCTTGTCTGATCCGGACAAACTCAAAGATTACATGGGCAAGATCGACGCGATCACCCGCGCTTGCATCAAAGACATTGGCTATGAGCAAGACAAATTCCACCACGAGACCGTAGAGGTCACGAACCTGCTGCACGAACAATCTGCGCATATCGCACAGGGCGTGGATGCGGCCGCGGATAAAGACGAAGGCGCGGGCGACCAGGGCATTATGTTCGGCTACGCGACCAACGAAACCGACGCGCTTATGCCGGCTCCGATCCAGTATTCCCATGCGATCCTGCGCCGTCTGGCCGAGGTGCGCAAATCCGGCCAAGAGCCTGCGCTGGGCCCGGACGCGAAATCTCAACTTTCCGTTGTTTATCGCGATGGCAAGCCTGTGGGCGTGTCGTCTGTGGTTCTCTCCACGCAGCACCTTGATGAAGCGCTGAGCAGCGAAGACATCCGCGCCATTGTTGCACCTTATATCGAAGAAGTTCTGCCAGAGGGCTGGCTGTCTGCCGAGACCGAATGGCACGTGAACCCAACCGGCAAATTCGTCATCGGCGGCCCTGACGGGGACGCGGGTCTGACGGGCCGTAAGATCATCGTGGATACTTATGGCGGCGCGGCACCTCACGGTGGCGGTGCGTTCTCTGGTAAAGATCCAACCAAGGTTGACCGTTCTGCGGCTTACGCTGCGCGCTATCTGGCCAAGAACGTCGTGGCTGCAGGCATGGCAGATCGCTGCACGATCCAGCTGTCATATGCGATTGGCGTGTCCAAACCGCTGTCGATCTATGCGGACACCCATGGCACCGGCAACGTGGCTGATGCTGCGATCGAAGCAGCTGTGGCCTCCGTGATGGATCTCACGCCGCGCGGCATCCGCCAGCATCTGGGTCTGAACAAGCCGATCTATCAGCGCACCGCAGCCTATGGCCACTTTGGTCGTACGCCGGACGCGGACGGCGGGTTCAGCTGGGAAAAAGACGATCTGGTGACAGCGCTGAAAGCTGCCGTCTAAGCACATCGCCTTGACGAAAGAGACACAAAGGTCGCCAAACTGGCGGCCTTTTTCTTTGCCGCCTTGGCAGCTCTCGCTTGCTGCGCTAGCTCTGAAGAGCACGCCGGAGGATCTGAATTGCGTAGTTTATTTGTTGTTTTTGCCACTCTTTTGGCCACTCATGCCGTTGCCGAAAGCCATGGCGACCTGCCGCCCAAGTTCGAAGTGCGTGGCACGACTTTGGTCTATGACACCGAGACGAGGGTAAACTCCGAAATTGAATCCGACGACGTGGACCACCTTTTGGCGGTGTTGCGCGCCAACGAAAGTTTGCGCGTGCTCGAACTCAACAGCAGCGGAGGCAGCGTTTGGGCCGGGCGCGAGATGGCGCGGATCGTGATTGATTTCGGGCTGGACACCATCGTGCATGGGGAATGCGCGAGTTCCTGCGTCCGCGTTTTTCTGGCAGGCCAAAAGCGTCAGATGACCTTAGGGTCTAAGTTAGGGTTCCACCAACCCTTCTGGAGCGCGGCCAATATGCAGAGCTACTACGAGCAATGGCGCGAGCAGGATGGCTGGGACACACCGTTCGAGTTCTCTGAATGGGTCTTTGAAGACACCCAGCGCGAGTTCCACGAAGACCTCACCTATATGATTTCGCGCGGGGTGGATGCTGAGTTCGCGGTGAAAAGCAAAGGCATCCCAAACAGCGACAACTGGTACCCAACACGGGTCGAGCTGACCTTGGCGGGCGTCTTGCGCAGCGAATAATCGTCACGAAAGGCTTGCACATGACGCGTCCATACGGCAGAGGGCGCGCAGCAAAACCTATGGAACCTTTATGTCAAACCCATCTGATATATCCAAAACTCACCCCTCTGGCGCGCCTTGGCGGAATTTCTACGGCCGCTTCAAAGGCAAGGGGCTGCGCAAGTCTCAAGAGGCGTGGCTGGATGAGGATCTGGCGGCTCTGTCGCCGGGCAAGGTGAGCTGGGAAGACAATCCAGAGCGCGAGGCTTTGGATCTGGAAGGGTTGTTTGGAGACCGCGATCTATGGCTGGAAATCGGCTTTGGTGGCGGCGAGCATATGATTCATCAGGCCACTCAGAACCCCGATGTCGGGTTCATCGGCTGTGAACCCTATATCAACGGCGTCGCCATGCTCCTGGGCAAGATCCGCGAAGCAGGGGCCGAGAATATCCGCATCCATCCGGGCGACGCGCGGGATATGTTTGATGTGTTGCCGCCGGAGTCCGTGTCCAAAGCCTTTTTGCTCTATCCCGATCCGTGGCCGAAGAAACGTCACCATCGGCGTCGCTTTGTGACACAAGAGCACCTAGTTCCTTTGCATGGGGTTATGAAACCCGGCGCGATCTTGCGGGTGGCGACTGATATTCCTGACTACGTACGTCAGACCCTGCAAGAGGTGCCTAAGGCCGGCTTTGAATGGTTGGCCGAGACGGCGGAGGACTGGCGGCAGCCTTGGGGCGACTGGATTTCGACTCGCTATGAGCAGAAGGCATTTCGCGAAGGCCGGACTGCGCATTACCTGACATTCCGCAGGGTTTAGGCGGGCAGGGGCTTTGCCTCTTTGTGCGGGATTGCGGGCTATCCCTCCCATTCACCCTGAAGTACTTGCGGCAAGATGAAATCTTGGCTTGGTCATGGACGCCGGGAATGTTCTGCGCTAACAGCTTGCCTGACTTGGAACAAGGAAGACCCGAATGTCCGGACATGGCACCCCGATCCCAATGACCTCTCGTCCCTGCGGCCCGCTGAAAGGCGAGGCGATTGTGCCGGGTGATAAGTCGATTTCGCATCGGTCTTTGATTTTGGGCGCTTTGGCCGTGGGCGAGACCAAGATCTCGGGGCTTTTGGAAGGCGAAGACGTGATTGACACCGCCAAGGCGATGCGCGCCTTTGGGGCAGAGGTTGTCGATCATGGCGGCGGAGACTGGTCTGTGTTCGGCGTAGGTGTCGGAGGCTTTGCCGAGCCTGATCAGGTGATTGACTGTGGTAACTCGGGTACTGGCGTGCGTCTGATTATGGGGTGCATGGCGACCACGGGGATCACGGCGACATTCACGGGGGATGCGTCCCTGAACAAACGACCGATGGCGCGGGTTACCGATCCGATTGCCTTGTTTGGCGCGCAGTCTGTAGGTCGCACTGGGGGGCGTTTGCCTATGACAATCGTAGGCGCGAAAGAGCCGGTGCCGGTGCGCTATACGACGCCTGTGCCCTCGGCGCAGGTGAAGTCTGCGGTTCTTTTGGCGGCGTTGAATGCGCCGGGGCAGACGGTGGTGATCGAGAAAGAAGCGACACGTGATCATACCGAACGGATGCTGGCTGGTTTTGGCGCGGAGATTTCTGTGCGCGACACTGATGAGGGACGTGAGATCACTCTGACGGGTCAACCGGAATTGGTCGCGCAAGAGATCGCGGTGCCGCGCGATCCGTCTTCAGCGGCTTTCCCTGTCTGTGCGGCTTTGATCACACCGGGCTCTGATGTGTTGGTGCCCAATATTGGCCTCAACCCGACGCGCGCTGGGCTCTTTACCACGTTGCAGGAAATGGGCGCGGATCTGACCTTTGAGAACGAGCGCGAAGAGGGTGGCGAGCCTGTTGCCGATCTGCGGGCGAAATTCTCGCCGGACCTGAAGGGTATCGACGTTGATCCGGCGCGCGCGGCGAGCATGATTGACGAATATCCCGTGTTGTCTGTGGTGGCCTCTTTTGCCCAAGGCGATACGGTCATGAAGGGCGTCAAAGAGCTGCGTGTGAAGGAAAGCGACCGTATTGATGCGATGGCCAAAGGGCTTCGCGCCAATGGCGTTGAGGTCGAAGAGGGAGAAGATTGGTGGATCGTCAAAGGTCTGGGTCACGGCAATGTACCGGGCGGCGGCACTTGCGAAAGCCAGCTCGATCACCGGATTGCCATGAGCTTCATGGTGATGGGCATGGCCGCGCAGAAACCGGTCTCTGTGGATGACGGCGGGCCAATCGCGACGTCTTTCCCGATCTTTGAGAACCTGATGGGCAATCTTGGCGCGCAAATCGTGCGCACGAACGCATGAGCTTTACCGTCGCGATAGACGGGCCTGCTGCGGCGGGCAAAGGCACGATTTCCAAGGCGGTCGCCGCGCATTTCGGATTTGCGCATCTGGACACGGGGCTTTTGTATCGTGCGGTTGGGGCTAAGGTTCTGGTGGGTGCCGAGGCAATTGCCGCGGCTGAGGCTTTGACCGCTGAAGATCTGGAGGCCGACAACCTGCGCACGCCAGAGGTGGCGCAAGCAGCGTCCAAAGTGGCAGTGATCGCCGAGGTGCGCGCCGCTTTGGTGGCGTTCCAACAATCCTTTGCCCGCCGCGCAGGCGGAGCGGTGTTGGATGGGCGCGATATCGGCACGGTGATCTGCCCAGATGCCGAGGCCAAGCTCTTTGTGACTGCCAGCGCTGAGGTGCGGGCCGAGCGGCGGTATCTTGAGCTTGCAGCCAAGGGTCACAGCGATACCCGCGAAGAGGTCTTGGCCGATGTCAAAGCGCGCGATGAGCGGGATATGAACCGTGCAGAGGCTCCGTTGAAGGCCGCAGACGACGCCATTCTGATCGACACAAGCGATCTCTCGATTGAGGATGCCGTGGCGCGCGCTGTGGCTGAGATTGAGGCGCGGTTGTCTGCCTGATCCAGCGGCGATGCAGAATTGACATGGGTCACCGCTTGACCGGAGTCTGCGCCGGATTATCTCGGGGTCAGCAGAAAGAATAGGACAAGAGATGTTTCTTGAAAAACTGGACTGGCGTTATGTCGTCAAGAAGATGGATCCCACCAAAACTGTCGCCCAGGCCGATGTCGACCAGATCATCGAGGCGATCCGGATGGCACCGACCTCGAGCGGGCTGCAGCCGTTTGAGCTCTTGGTGATCACCAATGACGAGATCCGCGCCAAGATCCAGAAAGTTGCGTGGAACCAGGCGCAGATCACCGAAGGCAGTCACCTATTGGTGTTCGCCGCCTGGGACACCTACACCGAAGCACGTATCGATGCGGTCATGCAGCATATGGCCGAGGAACGCGGCGGGCTGACTGAGACGCTTGAGGGCTACTATACCAACCTTAAGAAAATGTACTTGCCGCGCGAGGCTGAGGTGAACTTTGAACACGCAGCGCGTCAGTCCTATATCGCGCTTGGCTTTGCCATGGCAGCCGCGGCGGAACTGGGTGTGGATTGCACGCCGATGGAAGGGTTTGACCCCGTTAAGGTAGATGAAATCCTTGGCCTTTCGGCAAAGGGGCTGCGCTCGGTGACGCTCTTGCCCTTGGGCGTTCGGGCCGAGGCGGGCGATTGGCTCAAGGACATGCCAAAAGTGCGGAAGTCCAGATCCGAGATGGTTTCCGAGATCGCCTAAACCGCCATCAACATTAGAATAAGAGCCCCGGCCATAAGGTTTGGGGCTCTTTTCTTGGCAAGCCCTCATGTGGGCTTTACGCTTGTCGCAGCAGAGTTGATTTCCCCTCAGGAGTTTACCCAATGAAGACGCGCAAAATTGGTCGCAACGGTCCCGAAGTCTCGGCCCTTGGTATCGGCGCTATGTCGTTTTCCAACTTCTATGGCGAGACCGATGAGGCGCGCTCGCATGCGATCCTGGATGTGGCGCGCGAGGCTGGTGTGACCCATATCGACACGGCCAATGTCTATGGGATGGGCGCGTCCGAGGCGGCAATCGGGACATACTTCGCCAAACATGGCGCTGGGCTGCGGGACGGGTTCCACATCGCCACCAAAGCCGCCATCACCCGACGCGATGGCAAACGGTTTTACGACAACACGCTGGAGCACCTCGAAACCGAGCTCGACCAGAGCCTCGCGCGTCTGGGCACCGATCACGTGGATCTCTTCTATGTGCATCGGCGCAATCCTGACATCCCGATTGAAGAGGTCGCGGGGTTTCTGGGGCAACTGAAAGCCAAAGGCAAAACCCTCGGCATCGGTTTTTCCGAAATCGCGCCCACGTCCCTGCGCCGCGCGGTCACTGAGCACCGAGTGGATGCCGTGCAGTCAGAGTATTCCCTGTCCACCCGTGCGCCGGAACTGGGGCTGGTTCAGGCCTGCGCCGAACTCGGCGCGGCTTTGGTGGCCTTCTCACCCGTCGGGCGGTCTTTGTTGACGGATGACCCGATCCCTCTGGAGCGCGCGTCGAGCTTGCCGTGGCTTGGCACGAACCCTCGGTTCCAAGAGCCGAACTACAGCGCCAATCTTGAGGCCGTGAAACCCTTCCGGGCGTTGGCCACAGACATGGGCCTTCCCGCCGCTGGCCTCGCCATCGCTTGGGTCTTGGCGCAGGGCGATCATGTGACGACGATCCCGGGCACGCGGTCGGTGGCGCATTTCATGGAGCTGGTGGCGGGGTGGCAACGCGTGTTGACGCCCGATGAGGTGAAGGCCGTGGAAGAGGCCTTGCCACTGGGGTGGGCCCATGGGGATCGCTATAGCGAGGATCAATGGGTTGGGCCGGAACGGTATTGTTAGGGCTCTTGGGTCAGGCTTTTAGACATCCGAAAGTAGGGGATGTCACCTTTGAAAAATCGGTTGCCATCAATGGAAAACCCGAGTCTTTTGTAAAAGGGTACGGCAGTTTCTCGGGCGTCGAACCAAAAGACTTCCGCATCCAAGTCATGGGCCACTTTCAAAAGGTGTTGGAGCATCAAAGATCCAAATCCTAAGCCTTGAAAATTCGCATCAGTAGCGAACTTGCGCAGTCTGACCGTTTGGCCGTCGCGAAAGAGGGAGGCGACGCAGATCAATTTCTCTTCTAGAAAGCCGCCAAAATGCAGCGCAGTTTCGTCCCCGTCGAGTAGCGAGTGTTCGACGGGATAGCCCGGCCAAAGTATTTTGTGACGCAAGGGCAGGGTGTCTCCGGCGGAGATGGCTTTGATCACAATCGACATATGGAGTTGTTTGCAGAAAGTCACGGGATCGGCAAGTCACTGAAAATCTAGGCTTAAGCCTTGCAAAACAGGCGATTCCCCCATAAACAGCGCGCTATCTGACGACCGACAAGAGTCGCAGCCATGGTGAGCAGGGCCTAAGGGAAACCTTTGGCCCTTGTTGTTTGTGTTTTTTACCATGGATTGCAACGCTTTAGCGCGCGGTATCAGATGCAACGAAACCAAGACCGGCGGAGCCAACCGCGCGGCCAGTAAAACCGATCAAAGGATATACACGCCACATGGCAATGACATCTATGGAGGAATTCGAAGCCCTCTTGAACGAAAGCTTCGAAATGGACACCCCTGATGAGGGGACCGTTGTTAAAGGCAAGATCATCGCAATTGAAGCGGGTCAGGCCATCATCGACGTAGGCTACAAAATGGAAGGCCGCGTTGATCTGAAAGAATTCGCAAACCCTGGCGAAGCTCCTGAAGTTTCCGTTGGCGACGAGGTAGAAGTCTATCTGCGTGCCGCTGAAAACGCCCGTGGCGAAGCCGTTATCTCTCGTGAGATGGCACGCCGCGAAGAAGCTTGGGACCGTCTGGAAAAAGCATATGCGGACGATGCACGCGTCGAAGGCGCGATCTTTGGCCGCGTCAAAGGTGGTTTCACCGTGGATCTGGGCGGCGCAGTTGCGTTCCTTCCAGGCTCCCAGGTCGACGTACGTCCAGTACGCGACGCGGGCCCTCTGATGGGCATGAAGCAACCGTTCCAAATCCTGAAAATGGACCGTCGCCGTGGCAACATCGTTGTGTCCCGTCGTGCGATCCTCGAAGAGTCCCGCGCAGAACAGCGTGCTGAGGTTATCGGCAAGCTGGCAGAAGGCGACGCGGTTGACGGTGTTGTTAAAAACATCACCGAATACGGTGCCTTCGTTGATCTGGGCGGCGTTGACGGCCTGCTTCACGTCACCGACATGGCATGGCGCCGTGTGAACCACCCGAACGAGATCCTGACCATCGGCGAAACCGTCAAAGTTCAGGTCATCAAGATCAACAAAGAGACCCACCGTATCTCTCTCGGCATGAAGCAGCTGATGGAAGATCCATGGGATATCGTTGCAGCGAAATACCCGCTGGAATCCACCCACACTGGTCGCGTCACCAACATCACCGACTACGGTGCATTTGTTGAGCTGGAGCCAGGTGTCGAAGGTCTGGTTCACGTCTCTGAGATGTCCTGGACCAAGAAAAACGTACACCCAGGCAAGATCGTTTCCACGTCCCAAGAAGTCGAAGTCATGGTTCTGGAAATCGACGGCGCCAAGCGTCGCGTTTCCCTTGGTCTCAAGCAGACCATGCGCAACCCATGGGAAGTCTTCGCGGAAACCCACCCAGAGGGCGCGGAAGTCGAAGGCGAAGTCAAGAACATCACCGAATTCGGTCTGTTCATCGGCCTGCCAGGCGACATCGACGGTATGGTTCACCTCTCCGACATTTCCTGGGAAGAGCGTGGCGAAGATGCGATCCAGAACTACCGCAAGGGCGATCTCGTCAAAGCGGTTGTTTCCGAGGTTGACGTCGAGAAAGAGCGTATCTCTCTGTCCATCAAAGCGGTTGGCGGCGACAAGTTCGCAGATGCGACTGGCGGCGTGAAGCGCGGCTCTATCGTGACTGTCGAAGTGACCGCGATCGAAGACGGTGGCATTGAAGTGGAATACGAAGGCATGAAGTCCTTCATCCGCCGCTCCGATCTGGCACGTGACCGTGCTGACCAGCGTCCAGAGCGTTTCAATGTTGGTGACAAGGTCGACGTTCGCGTCACCAACGTCGACAACAAGACACGCCGTCTGGGTCTGTCCATCAAGGCACGCGAGATCGCAGAAGAGAAGGAAGCAGTTGAACAGTATGGTTCCTCTGACTCCGGCGCGTCCCTGGGCGATATCCTCGGCGCAGCTCTGAAGGGCGACGAGTAATCGCTTAGATCTCTGATCTAACAACCTTTTGGCCTCGCCCAATCGGGCGGGGCCTTTCCTTTTCTGAGGCCTCAGGCCTTCCGTTTCGAAAGACCCCGACCGTGAAACAAGCCCTACAAGACGCGCTGGATGAGCGCGGCTATTCCACTCTGACTCCGGTTCAGCAGGCTGTGATCAGCGACGAGCATTTGGGGCGGGATCTGTTGGTCTCGGCACAGACTGGGTCAGGGAAGACGCTGGGCTTTGGTCTGGCGATTGCGCCGACGGTTCTGGGCGAAGGTGAGCGGTTCGCGCGCGCTGAGACGCCCATGGCGCTGGTGATCGCGCCGACCCGTGAGTTGGCGATGCAGGTGAAACGCGAGTTGGGCTGGCTTTATGCGCAGGCGGGGGCCGTGATGGCGTCTTGTGTGGGTGGCATGGATATCCGCAGTGAGCGCCGTGCGCTGGATCGTGGGGTGCATATTGTCGTCGCTACGCCGGGGCGGTTGCGCGACCATATCGAAAAAGGAGCGATTGATCTGTCGGACGTCCGCGCCGTGGTGCTGGACGAAGCCGACGAGATGCTTGATCTGGGCTTTCGTGAGGATCTGGAGTTCATTCTGGGCGAATGCCCCGAGGATCGTCAGACGCTCTTGTTCTCGGCCACCGTGCCCAAGATGATCACGGCCTTGGCGCAGAATTATCAGAATGACGCTGTGCGCGTGGTCGTAAAATCTGAGACCCGCCAACACGCCGATATCGAATACCGTGCGATGCAAGTCATTGATCGCGATGTGGAAAATGCGGTCATCAATAGCCTGCTTTACTATGATGCGCCCAATGCCATCGTCTTCGGAAACACCCGGGCGACCGTGAACCGTCTGACCACGCGGCTTTCAAACCGCGGCTTCCGCGTTGTCTGCCTGTCGGGTGAATTGACCCAAGCCGAACGTACCAACGCGCTGCAAGCGATGCGTGATGGGCGCGCGAATGTCTGTGTTGCGACCGATGTGGCCGCGCGTGGGATTGACCTGCCGAACCTTGATCTGGTGGTGCATGCAGAACTGCCGAGCAGCCATGAAACGCTCCTTCACCGCTCGGGTCGCACGGGGCGGGCAGGGCGCAAGGGCACCTCAGCTTTGATTGTGACCAAACGCAGCGCCAAGAAAGCGCAGCGCATTCTGAAGATGGCGAAACTGGACGCAGACTGGGGTGGTGCGCCCACATCCGAAGAGGTCTCAGAGCGCGAAGACGCGCGTATGATGGCCGATGAGGGCTGGGCGACTCCGGTTAATGAAAGCGAACAGGACACCGTCGCGGCCCTGACCGAGGCTTTTACCGCAGAGCAACTCGCCGCGGCTTATCTGCGCCTGCGGCGAACTGCACGCTCGGCCCCCGAAGAGCTGAATGTGTTTGCCGACACCAAACCCCGCCGCAAAGAAGACTTCGGCCCAAGCACCTGGTTCTCGGTTGCAGGTGGCCGCAAGGCAGATGCCGAAGTACGGCGTCTTTTACCGATGATCTGCAAAGCCGGAGACCTGACCAAAGACGATATCGGCGCGATCCGTATCCAGCAGACTGAAACCTTCGTGCAGGTTCTGAATTCCAGCGTGGACGGATTCCTTGCTTCCATTGGTCCGGACCTAACCATCGAGGGTTCCAAAATCACTCAGATCGAAGGCGCGCCAAAACTGGAGCGGCCTGAGCAGTCCGACCGGCCTTTCAAATCGCGCGGACCAAAGCGCGACGGCGGCAAGCCCTTCAAAAAACCACGCCGGGATGAGGACCGTCCAGCCAAGCCGCACCGCAAAGGCGACAGCAACAAGTCGCGCGACGAAACGGTGTGGAAGGACCTTGGTCCAAAGGCCGACAAAGCCGCCTCTGATAAGCCCAAGAGCCACAAGAAACGCGACAACGGGCTAAGTGACAAACCTAAAGGCCCACCTCCACCCAAAGGCAAGCCGAACAGCAAAAAGAACAAGGCCCGCGCTGCGGCAGCCAAGCTGGCGGCCAAGGGCAAGGGGACGCCTGCGTCCAAAGGGGGCGAGGCACGTCCGAAGCGTCGGGGCTAAGGCCTCAGCGCCCCTTTAGCCAAAGACGGACCAACCGGTCATCTCAGCAAATTTCTCAGCGGCCTCTGTGCCCAGCTGAGAGTTGCCTTGCGCGTTTAACCCCGGCGACCAAATCGCGACCGAGGCTTTGTTGGGCACGATCATCAGGATGCCGCCACCCACACCGCTTTTGCCGGGCAGGCCGACGCGATAGGCGAATTCTCCGGACCCGTCGTAGTGCCCACAGGTCAGCATCAGTGCATTGATGCGCCGCACATTGCTTTGGGAAATCAAACTCGGTCCAGTTGCGCCAATCAGAAATCGCCCCGCGCGGGCCAGTTGTTCGCAAGTCATCTCGATGGCGCATTGATGAAAATATGTCCCGCAGGTCATCTCGGGCGGGTTCTGGAAATTGCCCTGTGCCTGCATGAAATGCGCCAAGGACAGATTGCGCGCGCCATGCTCTGTTTCGGATTTCGCTACCGCCTTGTTGATATGGATGTCGTCGTCACCGGCCGCCGCGCGCACAAATCGCAAAAGTTCGCCAAGCACTTCGCGCGGCTGATGGCCCGCCAAGATCGCGTCGGTCACAACCAAAGCGCCTGCGTTGATGAAAGGATTGCGGGGGATGCCGCGTTCATGTTCCAACTGCAGGATCGAATTGAAAGGCAGGCCAGAGGGCTCGCGCCCCACGCGGCTCCAGAGCTGATCGCCAAGACGTCCCAGTGCCAGGGCCAGCGTAAAGACCTTAGAGACCGACTGGATCGAAAAACGTGTCGCCGCATCGCCGACGGAAAAGCTCTGACCATCGGCCATCACAACGGACATACCAAACTGTTTGGGATCAACGGAGGCCAGCTCGGGGATATAGCTCGCAACCGCGCCCCGCTCGGTCTGAGCATCAGCGTGTTTGGAGATACGGTCCAGTATGGTTTTGATCTGTGCCAAATGAAGTCCCTCCGTACCGCGGAGTAGTGAAGAGCGTGCGGCAAAAGTTCAACCTGATTTCTTCTTCGGGTTAAGGCGTCTTTGGCCGATCAAATGCCGTATTCAAATGCCCGAATCGCGATATGAGTTCTGCAGTGCAGCATTGAAATTGCTGCGCTTTAACCTGGCTTAAATTCTGTGTGTTGCGTTAATTTCCCCTAATCCTCCCCTTTTTCGCACCAAAATCAGGGGTTTGGCGGATCTTAAGGTTTCCGTTTGGCCAATATTGTTTCTATAGTCTGAACTGTTGTTCAAAAAAACAAAACAGAACACTGGGGAGTGGCTATAGATGATCCGGTCTGAATTGATTCAGAAACTCGCGGACGAGAATCCGCATCTTTATCAACGCGACGTAGAGCGCATTGTGAATTCCATTTTCGAAGAGATCACCGAAGCCATGGCGCGTGGCGATCGGGTCGAGCTGCGCGGCTTTGGTGCGTTTTCGGTGAAACAGCGCGATGCGCGCGTCGGCCGTAATCCGCGCACCGGCGAGTCTGTCGCAGTTGAAGAAAAGCACGTTCCGTTCTTTAAGACAGGGAAGCTCTTAAGAGATCGTCTAAACGGAAAAGCCTAATGCGCTACATTCGCTATGCCTTTTTGGCAAGCCTTGGGGTGGTCCTGATATCGGTGGCTCTGGCCAACCGGGGTATGGTCACCTTGAACCTGCTGCCCGCTCCGATGGGAGAGTTGCTGAACTTTAACTTCTCGGTGTCATTGCCGCTGTTCATCGTGATTTTCATGGGGATCGGCGCGGGGCTGTTGATTGGGTTCTTCTGGGAATACCTGCGCGAGCACAAGCATCGCGCGGCAGCCGGGGCCGCACAGCGCGATCTGAAAAACAGCCAACGCGAAGTGCGCCGTCTGAAAGGCAAAGCGAACGAAGGTAAGGACGAGGTACTGGCCCTTTTGGATGAAGCGAGCTAGATCCTGTCACAAGAGATCACCTGATGGCCCCAGAGATCCTCTGGGGCTTTTCATTTTGAGGGCCTTATGGACACCAAAGTCAAAATCTGTGGGCTGACCACGCCCGAGACCATCAAGGCCGCGGCCGAGGCGGGCGTAACCTATGTCGGCTTCAATTTCTTTGCCAAATCGCCACGCTATGCCGCGCCCGAACTGGCACGCGCGCTTGCGTTGGACACGCCGGTCGGCGTGGCAAAAGTGGGGCTTGTGGTGAATGCGGATGACGCCTTTCTGGATCATCTGGCTGACACCGTGCCTTTGGATATGATCCAACTGCATGGAAAAGAAACACCCGAGCGCGTGGCAGAGGTGCGCGCGCGCTATGGTCTGCCTGTGATCAAGGCCATCGGCATTGCGACGGCAGAGGATGCCAAACAGATCGATGTCTATGGCCAGGTCGCAGACCAACTTTTGGTCGATGCCAAAGCGCCGAAGGACTCGGTCCTACCCGGCGGCAATGGACTGGCCTTTGACTGGCAGCTCATCAATCGCAAGTTCTGGCCCAAACCTTGGATGCTGGCCGGAGGCCTGACACCTGAAAACGTGGGCCTTGCGGTGCAGATGACGGGGGCACGTCAGGTGGACACGGCCTCGGGTGTCGAGTGCGCGCCGGGCGTGAAAGACCCAGACTTGATGCGCGCTTTCATCACGGCGGCGCGGGAGAAGACCGCACCGAAACTTTGACGTCACTTTCCGATGGTGTCCGGGCGCGTTCCGTCCTAAGACTTTCGGCAACTTCTGAGAAATGAGGCAGCTATGGCCAACGATCTTTTCAACAGCTTCATGAACGGCCCTGACGACAAGGGCCGCTTTGGTGATTTCGGTGGGCGTTTTGTGTCTGAAACGCTGATGCCGCTGATCCTGGATCTGGAAGCGGAATATGAGAAAGCCAAGACCGACCCAAGCTTCTGGGCCGAGATGGATGACCTCTGGGCGCACTACGTGGGCCGCCCAAGCCCGCTCTATTTCGCGCCGCGCATGACCGCGGAACTTGGCGGGGCCAAGATCTATCTCAAGCGCGACGAGTTGAACCACACCGGCGCGCACAAGATCAACAACGTGCTGGGTCAGATCATTCTGGCGCGTCGCATGGGTAAGACCCGCATCATCGCAGAAACCGGAGCGGGCCAGCACGGCGTTGCGACAGCAACGGTCTGCGCCAAGTTCGGCCTGAAATGCGTGGTCTATATGGGCGCACATGACGTGGAGCGTCAGGCGCCGAACGTGTTCCGTATGCGCCTGTTGGGGGCTGAGGTTGTTCCTGTAACCTCTGGTCGTGGTACGCTGAAAGACGCCATGAACGACGCCCTGCGCGACTGGGTGACCAATGTCGCGGACACTTTCTATTGCATCGGTACCGTGGCTGGCCCGCATCCTTACCCTGCGATGGTGCGTGACTTCCAAGCGATCATCGGCAAAGAGGTTCGCGAACAGCTCGCCGCGCAAGAGGGCGAAGGCCGCCTGCCTGACACCGTGATTGCGGCGATTGGTGGTGGCTCGAATGCAATGGGCCTGTTCTTCCCGTTCCTGGATGATCAATCAGTCAATATCGTCGGCGTCGAAGCGGGCGGCAAAGGCGTGAATCAAAAGATGGAGCACTGCGCGTCCCTCACCGGAGGCCGTCCGGGCGTTCTGCATGGCAACCGCACTTATCTGTTGCAGGATGACGATGGTCAGATCCTCGAAGGCTTCTCGATCTCGGCAGGCCTCGATTATCCGGGTATTGGCCCGGAACATGCTTGGCTGCACGAAATTGGCCGCGCGCAATATGTGTCGATCACCGACAAAGAAGCGCTGGAGGCGTTTCAGTTTAGCTGCCGCACCGAGGGTATCATTCCGGCGCTCGAACCCAGCCATGCGCTGGCCCATGTGATGAAGCTCGCACCGACCCTGCCTAAGGACCATATCATCGTGATGAACATGTGTGGGCGTGGCGACAAGGACATCTTTACCGTCGCACGCCATCTTGGGTTCGACATGAAAGACGCTGAGTAAAACATCAAAACGTTAGACACTTAAAAGGCGCCCTATTTGGGGCGCCTTTTTGTTTGGTAGGTCGCCAAATTCCAGACGTCATCGTCTGGATTGCGCATAAACCGATGGATTAGGCATCTCAACCAAGGCTTATGCGCTCTACTTTGCCGCTCTGCATTGCTGAAAACACGATTGCCGTTTGGGGTTTGGTGATGTCTCAATTAAGAATTTGATTTTAATGGGAAATTTAGAAAATAGAGAACGCCACTCTGCTAAACTTTCGTTCCAATTTCTAACCCTTGGTACTGAAAGCCGCGATCTAAACCCCAGCCCAATATCTCTGGCCGTGTTCTCGAACCAAGTTGTGTCCAAGGCAGCCAACGCTGTCGAACAACCCTCGTAAGACTAACCTCGTAACCACAGGACACACACATGAAAAAAATTCTCTCCACCACCGCGATCGTTTTTCTTGGCACAGCTGCCTTCGCACAAAGCACCGACTTTGAAGCGCGGATCACAGCTGATCTGGAAGGTCAGGGCTACACCGTTGTCGATGTTGAAACCGAAGGCGGCGAAGTGATCGTCGAAGCAACCCGCGACGGCACTGAGTTCGAATTCACATATGACGCAGCCACCGAGGCCCTGCTGGGCACCGAAGAAGAGCCAGTCGACGCCGATGAAGATGAAGACGACGCAGATGAAGCTGACGACATGGACGACGAAGACGACGACATGGACGACGACGAAGATGAGGACGAAGACGACGACGAAGATGAAGACGAAGACGACGAAGATGAAGACGAGGACGAAGACGACGACTAAGTCGCTCTGAGGACCGTCTTTAGGTGACTTTAAAGCCTAACGCTTGAATAGTTACCTGCTGGCTGATGCCGCATCCCCGAAGTCGCATCAGCCAGCTTTTTTCGTTGCACTTGGGTCAACTGATGATGGCCCGCGATTTGTCTGCTGCCACCTTGCGCCTTTGGCGCAGATGGCAGGGATGAAAAAGACGAAGATGAAGACGACGATACCGCAAGTGACGATGAAACATAGGTCCCGAGCGGATCGAGTTCAGCGAAAGACCCCACAAACTTCCCCACACTCACGGCTTTCGCTTGAAATCACTTGAATGATCGTCATGCTGGCCAATGCAAAACGTCCCGTAGAAGCATTGGTCAGCAGCCTGTTCGGAGAAGACGATGAAGAGAAAATTTGTACTAGCGTTTTGCATAGGATGTGCCTTCGCAATGCCAGCGTCAGCTGCTCCAACAGTCGAAGAAATTATCGCTCAGCTTGAAGCACAAGGCTATACCGATGTGTCCGTGTCGCGCACTTGGCTGGGTCGCATTCGGATCGAAGCCGAAAGCGGCACCCATGAGCGCGAGATCGTGTTCAACCAACGTACTGGAGAGATCCTGCGTGATTTCTGGGAAGAGCTCGAGGACGACGATGAGGTCGAAGAGTCAGAGGAAGCTGGCGAAGAAGGATCTGACGATGGCGATGACTCGGAGGATGAAGACGAGGGCGATGATGATTGACCCGGTTACCATCGCACAGGAGTTGACGTCCCCGCATGGATAAAAACCGCGCGTTTCTGATTGCAGTTACAGCCGTGCAGGGCGCTTGCGCGGTGTTTTTTGTGTCTGACATTTTGTTGACGATCATAGGCGTCAGAACGAATCCGATCCGATGGCAAACCCGCGAATTGCTTGAAATAGGCGCCGCGATTGGCCTGACCCTTGGGGTGGTCTTCGGCTATCTGACCCTCAGACGTTCTCTGAAAAGAACAGCGGCCGCCGAGGCCAGTTTGCGTTCTGTACAGATGACGTTTCAGGAGCACATCCAAGACCGCTTCAATGCTTGGGAATTAACGGCCGCCGAGCGGGACGTAGCGCTCTTTACGATAAAAGGGCTTAGCGTGTCAGACATCGCTGAGCTACGCGCGACATCTGAGGGCACTGTCAAAGCGCAAAGCGCGGGGATCTACCGCAAGGCGGGCGTGAATAACCGTACGCAGCTTGTCAGCCTGTTCATCGATGACTTGCTAGAGCAAGACGGCTAACGCACCGATTAAGGCAGGGCGTATTGCTCCAGAACACGCAGGGGCACGATGTCGGTGGCCCTCAGATGTGTCGCAGCCAGATTGACCTTCGGCGCGCAACCTTCGTCATGGGCCTGCAGAAACCGCGCCGCGCATAGGCACCAACTGTCCCCAGCCTTCAGCCCCGCAAACCCATATTCGGGGCGTGGGGTAGACAAGTCATTCCCGACATATTTCGAATAGGCGAGGAATTCGTCAGTCATGACCGCACAGACGGTATGGCTGCCTTGATCGGAGGCACAGGTGTTACAGGCCCCGTCGCGGAAGAACCCTGTGAGAGGCTCTGTGCTGCAGGGGATCAGTGTCTCGCCGTAAATATTGACGCTAGGATCTGCTTTCATATCACCAGATTACAGGTTTTCAGCGATGGCGCGAAACATTTCTATGTTAGAGCTGTTCACACCTTGGTTGCGAAAGCCGCGATCTGCGCCGTTGGTTACGATAACGATGTTCCGAGGGTGATCGATATAGATGTATTGGCCATAGATACCGCGCGCAAAATACTCTCCGGGGCGGGCGTCTGAGGGCATCCACCATTGGAACCCGTATTGCTGCCGTCCCGCTTTGGTTGGCGCCGACGGGGCGGTCGAGGCGGTGATCCAATCGGCAGGCACAATCTGTGCGCCATTGAATGCCCCGTCATTCGCAATCATCTGCCCAAAGCGCGCGTAGTCGCGGGTGGTGAAATTCAAACCGCCCAGCACAAAGGCAACACCGACACCGTCAGTGACGTAATAGCCATCCTGTTCCATGCCCAAGGGCGTCAGGATCTTTTCGGTCAGAAGGTCGGCGATTGGTCGCCCTGTCGCGCCTCGGATCACCATGCCGATGACGTGCGTGTCGATTGACACATACTGCCACGCGGCGCCCGGTTCTGCGAAGGAACTGTCGATAGAGGCCGTGAAGTCGTCCATCTTTTGCCCCAGTGCAAGGACACGGCCCATACGGTTGATATCGGAATTGAAATCCAGATAGTCCTCGTCGAACTCGACCCCGCTGGCCATGTTCAACACATTGCGCACGGTGGCGTCTTTGTAGGCGCTTTCCGCAAGCTCAGGCGCATATTTGATCACCGGATCATCAAGCGAGTCGATGGCCCCTTCGGCCATCACCACCCCAAAGAGCGCGGACAGATAGCTCTTGGCAACGGACCAAGAGATCCGGCGATCCTCTGCGCTGGTCCCAAGGTAGTACTCCTCAAACCGCATCTCTCCGTCTTTCAGAACGATCAGAGAGGTGACGCTTCGGTCTTTGATCCATTGATCCGCACCAACGGGCAGCGTGATCGCCTCGCCCTTTGGGAAAACATAGGTCGGCCCATCGCCTTTGGGCAGGTCGGTTTTCAGAAAGGCCGCCTCCATGGACGAGAAATTGCCAACGATCTTGTCAGCATCAAACAGAGAGTTCACGACCAAGAGCCGTTGGATCTCCTCGCGTTTCCAAATGGCAAGCACGGCGACAACAATCACCAGAACCAAAATGATGCGGAATACAATTCGACCCAAACGGCGCATGTGACCTCTCCCTCAACCCATGTTCAGCATGAGAGTAGAGGCGCTAGCGTGCAACGAGGACGCTACGGAACCTTAGGTCTAGCGGAACTTGTCCATCAGTTTTTGAAGGGGGGACTTGTCCTCGACCGGCTCAGGCTCTGCGGCCTTCGGGGCTGGCGCGGGTTTTGGTTTCGGCTTGCTGTTCGAAGACCGCGGCGGGGCCACGCGCAATGCCACCGCATTCATAAATTTGCCGCCATCATCGCGTGCCAGATGTTCCGCCCCATCGCTGATCCCGCGCATGAGGTCATCCAGCCACTCCTGATCCGCCTTGGCAAAATCCCGCAAGACATAGCCTGCCACGGCGTCTTTGTGACCGGGGTGCCCAATTCCCAGACGCACACGATCATAGTGTGGCCCGATATGCTGGTGAATGGAGCGCAGGCCGTTGTGGCCCGCATGGCCTCCGCCCGCCTTGACGCGACACTTGCCCGGGGCCAGATCCAACTCGTCATGCAAAACCGTGATGTCGGTGCTGTCGAGTTTGTAAAACCGCATCGCCTCTCCAACCGATTGGCCGGACTTGTTCATGAAGGTCATGGGCTTCAGCAAGATGACCTTGTCGCTGCCAAACTTGCCTTCGCTGACCTCGCCCTGAAATTTGCTGCGCCAGGGCGTAAACCCGTGGTCCTCGGCGATCCGGTCCAACGCCATAAAGCCGATATTGTGACGGTTCCCAGCGTATTTATCGCCCGGGTTGCCTAGTCCTACGAAAAGTCTCATGGCGTGATCTCTGCGGTGTCTTTCTTGTGCCTTCATACGCGCCTTTGTTCCCCAAAGCGAGAGACCCCCAAAGAAAAACGCGGCGCCCGAAGGTGCCGCGTTTCAACGTCTTGGCAAAAGCCGCGCGAGGATTATTCCTCTGCTGCCGCCTCTTCGCCCTCTGCTGCTTCGCCTTCGCCGTCTTCGTCGTTGTCAGAAGACCGCAGGGAAGATGGTGCAGAGATGTTCGCGATCACGAAGTCACGATCGATCGTTGGCTTCGCGCCTGCTGGCAGCTCAACCGCAGAGATGGTCAGAACGTCGCCGACTTCTTTGCCTGCCAGATCAACAACGATCTTTTCAGGAATGTCGCCCGCGGTCACGTTCAGCTCAACTTCGGAACGCACAACAGTCAGAACGCCGCCTTTTTTGATGCCAGGTGCGGCTTCTTCGTTCACAAACTCAACCGGGATAAACAGGTTGATTTTGGAAGTCCGACGCAGACGCAGCAGGTCCAGGTGGGTCGGCAGGTCTTTGACGGTGTGGCGCTGCACGTTACGGCAGATCACGCGCACGTCTTCCTGACCTTCAACTTTCAGGTTGAAAAGGGTCGACAGGAAGCGGCCGTCTTTCAGCTTTTTGAAAAGCACGTTGAATGGGATGTTGATCGCGATAGGATCAGCGTCACCACCATAAACAACACCAGGTACGAAGCCGTCGCGACGAGCTTGACGAGCGGCGCCCTTGCCTGTCCCCGTCCGGACTTCGGCGTGAAGATCAGGGATCTGTCCAGCCATTTGAATTCTCCAATAGATTAGGGCAGGGTTCCTCCAAGGCTGTAACCCCGCGTGAAGCGCTGCCCTTAGCGCAGAATCATCAGATTGCAAAGGGGTATTCGCGTGAATTCGGCCGCGATTTACCCGTTGTATTGCTGCAAATGACCGCCCGCGTCCAAAACCCTTTGATAAAGGGCAAATTCATCGGCGCGGAAGGCGCGCAGCTCGGCTTCGACGTCAGGCGACAGAGGCGTGGGTTTGTCAGGTGAGACGTTCTTTTGCTGGAACTCGAATGTCTTGCCAAAACGGTCATTCAAAAAGCCCCGCACGACCTGCTGTTTTTCATAAGCAAAGATGTGGTGAACAGGGATCACGCCGTCAAACATCGACAGGAACCCAAGCTGTGTGCCAATGGCTGCGGCTGGCGGCTGCGGCTCTTGCATCACGAGGCGGACGAAGTCGTCAAAGCTCAGATCCTGACAATCCGCGCGTCCGCCTTTGCCAACGGGCCGTGCGCGGTATCTGTACCAGCTGCGGATCTGTTCAATGGGATCGCGGATGATCGCCATGACTTCGGGTTTGAGGCCGTAGAAGTCGTCCAGAAACGGCACCATGCGGCGTTTGAACTGGCCTGCGGTCATATGCTTGCGGCGCTTTGCAAAGACGATATCGGCATGCGGGCGTAGCGCCATTTCATAGGCCGTGCTGCCGGTCTTGGGGACCGCAAGAAAGGCGAGGTTTTGCTCGAAGTAGATTTGCACGGGGTGGCCTAGCTAATTTTGGATACCGTAGCGTTCGGAGAGCGCGAAGTCTAAACAGAAAAGTCCCCCAGACTTTCGCTGCCCGGTGCGACTGCCAGAGAATTCTATTGTTCTGTGTTCAAAAGCGCTTTTGCGCAGCTGCCCTCTAAAATTCCGGTGCGCGTGTAAACTTGAACAAACTCAAAGTGGAGAGGCGATATCGCTGCTGAGATTGCGGCAACCAGATCTTTGCTAAAGAATGACTGTTGACCACCTGCAAAAGTGCTTTTGTCGCAAATTTCTAGAACCGTTTTCAGGCTGTCCTCACTGCTCAAGGGGCTGTTCTGATCGCGTAGTGAAATAGTTTGTGAGAGTAGCGCCAAGAAGGGTTCACGAGACGTGTGAACCCTCATGTCTTCTGAAAGATCGATGCGGCCTATTTGCTTGTCAGCCCTTCTAAGAGCTTCAAGTGCCAAGAAAAATAACCGATCTTTTTCCACGCTTTGCGCAAAGAAATTTTTGTTTAAAAGAAACTGAATGAATTCGAAGTTTGTTTGGCTCACTTCGTCATCGTTTAGGTGGCTGAAGGCGAATTCAATTAAACTGCGGTCAAATTGGTCCGTCACAAGTAACACGTCGGGCGATGTCGTGACGATGTTTAGTAAGCGCGCGTTGTCGAACCGCGCGTTGGCGATTTTTGCTTCATCAAATAGAGACCGCGTAGCGCCGTTGTTCCCAAATGCTGTCCCGGTCATCACAGGTACACAAAATAGGACAGCGGTTAGGAGCTTGACTCCTGTCTCAGTGAAACGCGAAGTTGAAAATTTTCGTAACAAGGAAACTTCTCTAAGATACGAGGAACACTATTAAAGCGCGTTCAGCGTAAACCAACAATACCTCTGTGGTTTCCAAGATTTGGCGCCTACTCCCACTCCCCCGAAAACCCTTTCGGCACCATTAGGACATCGCGATCAATCTCATCGATCGTGCGCCGTCCGGCTAACCCCATCGAGATATCCAGCTCTTTGTGAATGACCTCCAGCGCTTTGGTCACGCCGGGTTCCCCCATAGCGCCGAGCCCATAGATGAAGGCCCGCCCGATATAGGTCCCTTTGGCCCCAAGCGCGATGGCCTTCAGCACGTCCTGTCCAGACCGGATTCCACTGTCCAGATGCACTTCGATCTTGTCGCCCACCGCGTCCATAATCGGGGGCAGGGCGCGGATAGCCGAGAGGGCTCCGTCAAGTTGACGCCCGCCGTGGTTTGACACGATGATCGCGTCAGCACCGACGTCCAAGGCTTTGACCGCGTCGCGCGGGTCGATGATGCCTTTGATGATCAGAGGGCCGTCCCACATCTTACGGAACTCTTTGATGCGGTCCCAATCGAGCGCCTGATCAAAGCTCTTGGCGGTCCATTCAAACAGCGAACTTGGGTCGTTCACGCCCTTTGCGTGCCCAATGATATTGCCAAACCCGCGCCGTTTGGTGCCGAGCATCTCCAGCCCCCAGCGCCATTTGGTCGAGAGGTTGACAATATTCTTGAGCGTCGGCTTGGGCGGGGCAGAGAGGCCGTTTTTCAGATCCTTATGGCGCTGGCCGAGCATCTGAAGGTCGACTGTAATCACGGCGGCCGAACATTTCGCATCTTTCGCTCGGTCAAACAGGCGACGCATGAAGTCGTCATCGGTCAGCGTATAGACCTGCATCCAGAAAGGCTTGTCCGTGTTCTCGGCCACGTCCTCGATCGAGCAAATCGACATGGTCGAGAGCGTGAAGGGCACGCCAAAATTGCCCGCCGCCCTTGCGGCCTTGATTTCTCCATCCGCCGATTGCATGCCCGTCAGACCGACCGGGGCCAAGGCCACCGGCATCGCCACATCCTGTCCGATCATCTGCGTCGCCGTGCTGCGGCCCGTCATGTCGATAGCCACGCGCTGCTTAAGATAGATGTCCGCAAAGTCCGAGGTGTTCTCGCGGAAAGTCTGTTCGGTATAGCTGCCGCTTTCCGCGTAATCATAGAACATGCGCGGCACGCGGCGCTCATAGATGCGTTTCAGATCCTCGATGCAGGTGATCACTGGCATAGCGTAACTCTCTAAATTGGTAAGGGATGTTTGCCAATTTGGGTGAAAACTTGCAATCCCCAATTTTGGGTAGGGCAATCAGACTGGCAAAACCGTCGAGGATTTCGTGCGGCGCAGGACGAAATTCGTATAGGACGAACTGATGATGCCCAGCCTTAACACGCGCTTCATAATGAACTGTTCCAGCGCCTCGGCGTCTTCGGCCACGACCTTTAGGAGGTAGTCGTTGGACCCAGTAATCGAGGCGCATTCGATCACCTGCGCTTCGTTTTGTACAAAGCGATCAAAGGTTTGGATGGTCTCTTCTTTGTGGTCAATCAACGAGAGTTGCAGATAGGCCTGCGCGTTCAGACCCAGAGCCTTTTGATCCAAAAGCGCCACATAACCTGTGATGATCCCGATGTCTTGCAGGCGTTTCACGCGGCGAAAACAGGGGGATGTGGACATGTTCACCAGCCCGGCGAGGGCTTGCAGGCTGATTTTGCCGTCTGTCTGGAGGGTGCGCAGGATTGTGCGGTCGATTTCGTCTAAGTTGGGCATGAATTTTGGCTTTGGCGTTCGTGTGAGGCATATTTTGCTCTAAAAATTGCTGCAATGCTAGATTTTAGGTGATTTTTTGCCCCTGTTTCGCGCGAAACTTTCCCAAAGAGAGGAAAATCATGCCGAAATCGACCGCCTATACCGCCAAAACGCCCGATGAAAACGGGTTGATTCCCTACACCAGCGAAGAAGACGCCGTCTGGGCGGATCTGGTAGACGCCCAATGGGACGCGGTTCAGGCCCATATGGCGCGCCCGTATCTGGATGGGCTTAAGAAACTCGATATGCCACGCAGCAAAGTGCCTCAATGCGCGGATATTTCTGCTGTCTTGCAGCGCGAGACGGGTTGGAAAGTCGCGCCCGTGCCAGCGCTGATCGGATTCAAGACGTTTTTTGGCATGCTCGCCGATCGCACCTTCCCTGCGGCGTCCTTCATCCGGTCTCGCGAAGACTTCGACTACATCGAAGAACCCGACATCTTTCACGAGATCTTTGGCCATACGCCGCTGCTGACCGATCCCCGTTTCGCGGCGTTCTCCGAAGCCATTGGACGGGCAGGGCAAACAGTCGACAAATCGCAGTATTCCTGGCTGATCCGCCTTTACTGGTTCACGATTGAGTTCGGTCTGACCTACGAGAACGGCGCACTTAAAGCGCTTGGCTCTGGGCTGGCTTCCTCAAAAACCGAGCTGCCTCATGCGGTCATTAGCGGCGACCCGTTGATCCGTCCTTTTGACATTCAGGACATCCTGCGCACGCCTTACCGTATCGACATTCATCAGCCGGTCTATTTCGTGATCGAGACCCTCGACGACCTGTTCGCTGCCGCCGACCGCGACCTGACGAAGGATATCGTAGAGGCGCAATCCAAAGGCCTGTTTGAGCCGCTTTACCCTCCAATCCCAAAGGCATCGTAATGAAAACTCAAGAAACCTGCGAGCCCTGCACCCTGGGCGACGGCCTCCTGTCCTCAGAGCAGATCCAAGCTCGTTTTGCATTGCTGGACGGCTGGGAGCTGGCCAAGGATCACATCAAAAAGCGTTTTGACTTCAAAGGCTTTGCCAAAGCGGTCGAGATGGCGAACCTAGCGGCCTGGCATTCCAATAAAATGGGCCACCACGCGGATATCGCCTTTGGTTGGGGCTATTGCGAGGTCACCTACACAAGCCACGAGGCAGGCGGGTTGACGGCCAATGATTTCATCTGTGCGCGTAGGCTCGACGAGTTACTCAGCTAAAGCGTCAGATGCCGATAAACCAGATCCTCGGGAGCTTGGCGCGGCGCATCGTCGTCGCGCGTGGCTCCGAGGCGTTCGGCGAGCTTTTGTGATTTCACATTATCTGGGTCGATATAGCTGACCAGCCCTTTGATGCTGAGCACCTCATAGGCCCAACGCCGCATGCATTCGGCCGCTTCAAAGGCATAGCCTTTGCCTTCCGCAACCTCATAGAGCATCCACCCAAGCTCTTTTTCTGGGAAAAGCGGCCCGTGGTTGATGCCGACTTGGCCGACGACGTCTCCGGTGGCCTTCTCGACCACCATCAAAGCGCCGTGGCCAAACAGCGCCCATTGGCCTGCGTCCTGGCAAAACATCCCCCATGCGTCACGCTCTGAAAAAGGCCCACCCATATAGGCGGCGCGCTCTGATCCCATCAGCTTTTTATAGGCCGACCAATCGTCCAGCTCCATCGGGCGTAGGATCAGGCGGTCGGTTTCAAGCGTGGGGGCTTGGGGCATGGGCTCAGGCGCGGTGCGCTCCATCAGCAAGGGTTTTCACGAAGGCCAGAACTTCGTCTGCTGGCTTGCCCTCGCCAATCATTTTCACAATCGCAGAACCCACGACCGCGCCATCAGACACGGAGGCAATCGCCTCGGATTTCTCGGGTGTGTTGATGCCAAAGCCCACGATCACAGGCAGGTCGGTGGAGGATTTGATCCTTTCGACTTCTGGGCCGACATTGGTGGCCTGCGCTTCAGCCGCGCCGGTGATGCCGGTGATCGAGACATAGTACACAAAGCCTGAGGTGTTCTGCAGAACCTTCGGCAGGCGCTTTTCGTCTGTGGTTGGCGTCGCGAGGCGGATAAAGTTCAGACCCGCCGCTTGGGCTGGAATGCAGAGCTCGTCGTCTTCTTCGGGCGGCAGGTCGACCACGATCAGCCCGTCGATACCGGCGTCTTTAGCGTCTTGAAGGAACTTGTCCACGCCGCGGCTGTAGATCGGGTTGTAGTAGCCCATCAGCACAATCGGGGTCGTGTCGTCGTCTTTGCGGAAATCGCGTGCCATCTGCAGCGTGGTTTCCAGCGTCATGCCCTGATCCAGCGCGCGCTGACCGGCCAGCTGAATGGTTGGGCCATCGGCCATCGGATCGGTGAAGGGCAGGCCGAGCTCGATAATATCAACACCCGCCGCTGGCAGGCCTTTGACCACCTCAAGCGAGGTCTCATAGTTCGGATCACCTGCCATCACATAGGACACAAAGGCTTTCTTACCTTGCGCCTTCAGCTCGGCGAATTTGGCGTCGATGCGGGTCGTGAAGTCGGTCATTGGGCGATCCTTAATACTACGCCCAGCGGTTTGCCTAAAGTTTTGGGGGAAATCAATCCTTCGCGGACAGCGCAGGCGCTTTGCGACCCAAAAGACGCGAGATCATGCGGCGCAGCGGCCCGGGGCCTGCGGATTTGCCGAGGCTGATGCCTGCGCGAATACGCTCGATTTCATGATTGTCGATCACACGTTCCGCACAGCCGCACCCTTCGCCGAGACCGACTTTGGTGTAATAGAATTTCTCAAAGCTTTGCCGCCGCATTTACTCTTCCTCTTTGGCGATCATGATCATCCAATGGGTCCCGAACCGGTCTTTGCAGGTGCCAAATCCATAAGCAAAGAAGGTTTCCTGATAGTCCATCAGGATTTCGCCACCTTCAGCCAGTCTCGCAAACTTCGCGCGGCCGTCTTTGGCGTCCTTGGCGTAATGCGTCACATGCACCGAGGCCTGAGGCGCATAGGTCTGCCCCGGCAAAATGTCAGAGGCCATGAGCATGTGATCCCCAATGCGAATGTGAGAATACATCACCCGCGCATCCGGCGGCATCCCAGCTTCTGGCGGCGCATCGGCGAAAGATGTTTTCACAACTTCGTCCGCCCCCAAAACCTCTGCGTAGAAATCTATCGCCTCTTCGCAGTTGCCGTCGAAAAACAAAAATGGGGTAAAGCTCATGAAGTACTCCTTAGGGTTGAATATGGCGACCCTAACACCACCTTGCGCCATTCCCAAACACTCAGTAAGAGCGGCAGAGAAAATATCAGGAGGCCAATATGGGCTTTAAAGTTGGGATCGTCGGGCTGCCGAATGTGGGCAAATCCACCACGTTTAACGCGCTGACCAAAACGGCAGCGGCGCAGGCGGCGAATTTTCCGTTCTGTACGATTGAGCCCAACGTCGGAGATGTTGCCGTACCGGATGATCGTCTGGACAAGCTTGCTGCGATTGCGAGCTCTAAGCAGATCATCCCAACGCGCATGACATTTGTCGACATCGCAGGTCTGGTGAAAGGCGCGTCTAAGGGTGAAGGCCTTGGCAACCAATTCCTGGCCAATATCCGTGAAACCGACGCGATTGCGCATGTTTTGCGGTGTTTTGACGATGACGACGTGACCCATGTGGATGACCGCGTGGATCCTGTGGCCGATGCTGAAACCATCGAGACCGAGCTGATGCTCGCGGATCTGGAAAGCATCGAGAAGCGCCGTCAGGGTCTGGTCCGCAAGCTCAAGGGCAATGACAAAGAGGCCAAAGAGCAGGACCGCCTGCTGGCTATGGCGCAAGAGGCGATTGAAAACGACCGCCCCGCGCGCACGGTTGAGATCGCGCCAGAGGACGAGAAACTCTGGAAAGGCCTGCAGCTCTTGTCCACCAAGCCTGTGCTTTACGTCTGTAACGTTGGCGAATCTGAGGCGGCCGAAGGCAACGCGCACTCCGCCGCCGTCGCCGAAATGGCCGCCAAACAGGGCAATACCCATGTGATCATCTCGGCCCAAATCGAAGAAGAGATCAGCCAGCTTGAAGCCGAAGAAGCCGAAATGTTCCTTGGTGAAATGGGCCTTGAAGAAGCCGGTCTGGATCGCCTGATCCGCGCGGGTCATGACCTTTTGCAGTTGGAAACCTATTTCACCGTCGGCCCCAAAGAAGCCCGCGCTTGGACCATCAAAAAAGGCACGCTGGCCCCACAAGCGGCGGGCGTCATTCATGGTGACTTTGAACGCGGCTTCATCCGCGCCGAGACCATCGCCTATGACGACTACATCGCCTGCAATGGCGAGCAGGGCGCCAAAGAAGCGGGCAAGATGCGCGCCGAAGGCAAGGCCTATGTGGTGCAGGACGGCGACGTCATGCACTTCTTGTTCAATACCTAAGCCGTTCCCTAGGCTTTCGGAAAATTTGAAACTGTTCCGGCCGGGCAGGGCGCATTCGCGCTTGCCTCCGTTAGCGCTATCTACATTATGGGCCGCTAAAAAATGAGGACCCTATGACAAAGATCATTATCGACACAGATCCCGGCATTGATGATGCAATGGCGATTTTCTACGCGGCGGCGGCTGAGGATATCGAGTTGCTGGGCCTGACCGCGATCTTTGGCAATGTGACCGTCGACACCGCCACACGCAACGCGTTGCGACTGGTTGAGGCGGCCGGTCTCGATATTCCTGTGGCTCGGGGTGCTGAGAAGCCGCTTGAGATGCCGCATATCAAACCCTCAGCCCATGTTCACGGCGACGAGGGCTTTGGCGATATTCCCGCTGCGACACCTAAAGGCAAAGCGATCGACGAAACCGCGGCCGAGTTCCTCGTCCGCATGGCGCGCGCGCACAAAGGCGAGTTGGTGCTTTGCCCAATCGGGCCATTGACCAACATTGCGCTTGCCATCCAAGCGGATCCAGAGTTCGCCCCAAATGTGGATCGCATCGTCCTGATGGGCGGCTCTTACAAAGAGGGCGGCAATATCACGCCCTATGCCGAGGCCAATATCTACCATGATCCACATGCGGCTGAAGTGGTCTTTGCCTCTGGCGCCAAGGTCGAGATGGTGGGGTTAGACGTCACCCATCAGATCCTCTGCACCAAAGAAGATTTCGCCGCGATGGCCGAGGCCGCACCAAAGCTGGGCGGCATGCTTCAGGACATGAGCCACTTCTATCTGAAATTCTATGAAACGGTCGGCAAATTCGATGGTTGCAGCCTGCACGATCCCGCGGCCGTGATTGCCTGCACGCACCCGCACCTCTTCACATCTGAAGAGGTCGGCATCACGGTTGCCACCCAAGGCGAAGAAATTGGCGAAACCCGAGCTGCCGCTGACGCTCGCAGTGAAACAAGCGTTTTGATGGGCGTGGAAAGTGAAGTAGTGAAGTCCCTGTTTATGCAGAGAATTTCTGATCTGTCGTGATCGCATTAAGCGCAGTTTGACACGTTTGATCAACGACCACGAGCCTATCAAAAAAATGATAAAAAGCCCTTGTGGAAGCAGGGGCTTTTCTTTACTTCCGGTCAGTGGAGACGTGGCCGAGTGGTCGAAGGCGCTCCCCTGCTAAGGGAGTATACCGGAAACGGTATCGAGGGTTCGAATCCCTTCGTCTCCGCCATCAAACAATTTTTCTTTTTCATAATAGTAAGTTATTGAGAAATAAGGTTTCTGACAAGTTACATTGCTACAATATCATGCTACAATTTGCGTATGAATCCACGAGTAGCTGTCCCGAAACTGTTCCGCAGGAAAAATCGCTGGTACGTCCGTATCCAGGTTCCAAAAGGAATGCAAAAGAGACTTGGGAAAAAAGAGTATTGGAAATCCCTGAGAACGTCTGATCGCCAAGAAGCGTTGAGGATTGCGCCGTCGGTCGTTGCTGATGCTAGAGCAATCATGAATGCAACGTTCAGCAAGGCCGAGGGAATTCGTACTACGATAACCGAATTTGCCCAAGATCACGAGCAAGCTTTGTTCCGAGAAGCTTATGCAAACCATGTCAAAGGCGGCTCCGATTTGATTTCGGAATATGAAAGCAGCGCATTTAGATCACTGAAGGAATTTGCAGACCACAGAGAGGCAGTGGTGGTCGAGATGATCGCACGTCTTCGAGTTGAGCGTGGTGTCAATCCGAGCATCAAGATAATGATGCTCTCGTTGGCAGAAGCAAATGGGTTCAACGCACCACCCGGTTCAAAAGCTGAGGACACGTTGCGACGCATTTGCGTAGAGAGCTTTATCGAAGCGAAAAGAAATGAGGTTGCTCTTCTAAAAGGGAAAGCAGTTCACACAAGCCCTAACCCCGAAATAGTTGATCCTGCTAGTGGCCGACCAAGAGATTTTACTCCACTACGTAGCCTACTTGCCCGACCACCAGAGGAGCCGGTTAGCCTGACCAAACTGGTTGAGGAGTTTATTGCAAACCCGAACAAGATCAGAACGCCCAAGACCCAGAAATCGATCCGTGGGTCTTTGGAAGTTGTCATCGAAATCTTGGGAGATGCTACATCGCCTGACGAGATCACCGAATTAGACTGCGAACGTGTCCGGGACATTATTATGCAGTTGCCACCTAATTTTCGGAAACTACCGGCTCTGAAGGATCGGTCGATAGATGAGATGGTGAGGATCGCTAGAGCTAAAGGAATGGCAAGATTGACGCCAACGGGCGTCAACACATACTTGAAGTGGCTGACCACCTTCCTGAACTGGTGTCAAAAAAAGGGTAAGCTAACTCGGGTACCGACTTCATTCAGCGAAATCCGGGTAGCTGACCCTGAGAGAAAAGAACACAAACGTTTGCCATTCAAAGATGAACAGCTACAAACCTATTTCCACAGCAGGGTTTTTACCGAACAAGACCGTTCCAACTGCCTATTCTGGGTGTCTTTGATAGCCCTGTGGAACGGAATGAGGTCAAACGAGATTTGTCAGCTTGATGTTGCCGATGTGTTAGAAATTGAAGGCATTTGGGGCTTTGATATCTCGTACATCAGCGCATCCGGCGATGATGACAAATCGCTTAAAACTGGGGCCTCTTTCCGATTGATCCCGATTCACAGCAGGCTGATTGAGTTCGGTTTCTTGGAGTTTCATGCCCGCCGACCGAAGGAAGCCAAATTGTTTGGCGACATCACTCGTGGATCAGACGGCTATTATTCGAGCACTTTCAGTAAGAAGTCCAACCGGTATCTTGCAGAGGTTGGTGTCCACGGGCGCAAGCAAAAATTCCATTCTTTCCGCCATAATTTTCGCGATGCACTTCGACGTGGTCGGGTTGATCGAGAAATTGGAAAGGCTCTTGGTGGATGGCAACGGGGAAAGACGGAAGCCTTCGATATCTATGGTTCTGGGTTCCCTTTAGAAGAGTTGGCAGGTGAACTTGATCGAGTTGACTATCCCAGAGTCGAATGGGACCATTTAGTCATATGAACCGCATCGTATTGCGACCCCGGCAGGGTCACAATTCCCTTTGGTTTATTTGAATTTTTTGGAATGTGTGAAAGCGCTAGGCCCTCTGGCACTAACTGACACCAAGCAAGATTACATCGCGCCTAGCATTGTCCGCTACACGATCTGTTCTTTGATCGATTGCTCTATGTCCATGACAGCACCGCGGGTGATAGCGTTTTCGTTCACGAGGGATATCCTATCTCAACTAGAAGCCATCGAGGCCGACGAGGCAATATCTAAACAAGCAGCTTTGGAAGCTGAGGTTCCCCTATCAGCGTTTGGTGAGCCTTGTTTGCCTGCTATTCCAACGTCCAATGATCCGCAGGACTAACATCCTTTATGTTCGTCTTATCGATCACATCGAACAGTAGTTGATAAACCGTCAGAAAGACCAACTCGGCAAACATTTACAGGCCAAGATTTTCCGCAGTGGTGAACGCAATGCAAAAGCGTGTCCGAATATCGCTACTGTCCTAAACCTTTGGATGATACCAGGGTAGCTTGAATCGGAATATCGACCTCCCTACCTTTTTCCCGCTCGGTGCACAGCAACTGACGTAATCAGTCCATCCGACGCAGGTATTGTCGTAGAAGGAGTTAATACGATGCCCCAATTTACATCACCGCGTACTACGCCGCCATTTTGCATTAACCCATGTGAAAACTACATCGACGGTGAACTGGGAATCTCCGGGTGAACTTCGTCTCGGGTTTCTTGCTCAATAAGCATTTCAATGGCGTCGCTGACTAATTCTCCAAGTGTGCGCCGCCCTGTTTGAAGAGCATGAATCTTCGCATCGGTGACCAATTCTGGGTCCAAATTGCGTATAGTATTACGTGTTCCTGACATTGGTTGTCTCCCTAAGAATTACACCAGTATTTAGGGCATTTTAGCATTCTAGGTGTTTCCAGAGATCAAACGGATCGTGGCGTCGCTGACGTAGCATAAATACTAGTTCAGCGTGGTGAACCACGGGTCCCCTAAGAGAGAAGAATTGAGCCATGACGGCAAAACACGACATAACCGATCCAAGCAAAAAAGTTGCCCAACACGGTGCGTATGTCGTGCTAGTGGTCAAGGTTTTACATGTGGTGATGTGATGTTCTCGAAGACTATCCAAGATAAAATCCAAGAAGGGAATGCAAACTTATATCGAAGGGTCAGCACGAGTAAGCAAGCCAAAGACGGGTACAAGCATCAACTCGAATGCATTCAGGCGAAATACCCAGATTTCACTATTTCGAACAGTGCCAGGATCAGCGAAAAAGAAATTATAACGGGTAAAGCCGATATGGAAGTTCGGGTAGCCACCAAACTAGGTAAATGTCTTCGACAGCTTGTTCACAATCCAAATGAAATTCTTATAGTTTCTAGTTACGACCGCATCGCGAGATGTGCTGAGGTCTTTGAGAAAATTCAGCAAGTGGCGATGGGGGACCGTATCTTCGATGCATCCACTGGAATGAACGTGGATGACTTTGTCAAAGCTGGCCTGCATCGCTCCTTGGAAAAAGAAACGAACGAAAAGCACCTTGCCCAGCTTGCGTCAATTAAGCGTCGTCAGGCTGCCGGTGAAAAAATTGGTTCTGACAACATTGCAAGTCATTCAACGAAAGGATCAATGACCAAGGTACGTCGCGCAGAGAACAGGGTAGGAAAGGTTCTCAAAGTTGTCTCAGCTATGGCTATTCATGGAAGAGGTAAGCGTCCTTCATATGAAGAAATCAGCGACGAATTGAACGCACAAGGTATCCGGACTGGGCAAAATCGCCTTTGGTCAGCGGAAAAGCTCTGTCAATTTCGGAAGAGATCACCAGAGAAATGGGATCAAGCCTTCGATGCTTATGACAGACCGCGACGGCGGCTATTCGCACTAATGGACGCGATAGAAATAGAAATTCTGAATCGAAGAAAAACCCGCCGTCGAAAGATATGGTTGGCACATAAAACATACCTTGAAGAATTACTATACGGGGTCACATGGAGTGATCGTCGATCATCCCTGAATGCACCTAGCCAGTATATTGATCAGACACTTAAACAAGTCGGCGAGGATGGGTGCCGTGGCCCTCCCTCCAAATTCCAGTGCGCTCTTTAGCAGTTTTCAAGCTGGAGTTCGGGCTAATCCGTTCCGTGGCTCATCAGTTGTCTGATCAAAGATCACTTTAGCTAAGCAGTAACGAAAGCCCCTAAAAGGGTGGTTTTCTAAGGCTTCTTAACAAGAACCAAGAGCAGCCTGCGAATATGATCATTGGGACAAGAAAATTGGCAACCGCCTCAAATGGATTATTCGCGACATCCAGAAATCGGATGAACACAAGGCCAAAAAAACCGCTAAATGCCCAAGCAATAAAAGGAACAATTCGATTGCTCTTAACTAAGTCTTCCACCGTTGTATTTAAATCTTGGCGGATTGCGTTGACCGAAGCTTGGATGTCTCCGTCGCGATCAACTTCTGGATCGACTGAATCGAAAGGCTCTAATTGCTGACTCAACGAAGCGGTTGCTTGTCGTTCTTCTCGCATTCCATTCACAATCATCACGATACCGTAGATTATGGCGGCAAAGGCGATCGGTGCTATCCAAACGGCTAAATTGTGCATGTCCCCTCGAAGTTCTCGGAAAAACTGATAGAAAAGAACGCTCATACCACTTGCGATCATTGCACCAACATTTTGCGTGTCGAGTCCCTGTTTCAGAAATAATTTCGTGGTATTCATTTCCATTAGCCGCGCTTGAACGTCTAGGCCAATTTCACCCGGTCGCATAAGAAGGTTTGCTTGAGCTTCAAGCTCTGACATTGCCATATGCTGCTGTCTATTGATGTGACCAGATTTGAAAATGCGGTCCCAAAATCCGAGTTGATCTTTCTTCAATGAATGCCCCTCCAAATAGACGACAGGTCCGTGACAAACCGTGTATGCACAATACTCCACTGAAGACTGCATGACCCTGGAAGACAATGCAATTAGCGATGCAAATTGCGATGGCACGAAGTCCAGTCTTCTATGGGGCAATTGATTTCTAGCGCTTCAGTGTTACGCTTACGGCAATTACATGCAGCCCAACTTGTCTCAAAATTTGGAGCACCATTGTGAAATACATATTGCCTATTGTCGCAGCTTTGTTCGTCTCTTTTGCAGTCTCTTCTGCACACGCTACGCCTTTGAACCAATGGAAAATCTCATGTGGTGTGGACAAAGGTTCCATCAAAAAGAAGGGCAAGACGCGCATTTTTAAAACAAGCACTAACCATTGCACAGGCGGCGTGTTTCAGCAGCGGGCAGAAATTACGTCTAAGAAAGTCAGCCCTAACATCAAAGGAAAATACCGCTTCACCTCAACCATCAGCATGACGAACAACAAGAATGAAAAATTCGATATTTTCCAAATGCATGACGGTCGTGACGGATGCGCTCCTCCTCTGAAGGTCACGGTTCTTAGCAATGGTCGCTTCAAGCTGGAAGCAGACTATAAGACTGGTAAAGGCGAGTCTTGTGTACGGGACGTTTTCGCTCAGTCCACGAAAAGCAATGTCGTGTTCAAACGTAACGGCCAACCACAGCAATTGGATGTATTCGTGGATTTTCGAGGCAAAGCTCATTTCTCGGTGCAAGTGTTCTTAGATGGAAAGTTAGCTGCGCAAGGTGACTATTCACCACCTGAGGGAAAAGGCTATTTCAAATCTAGACATTTCTATTTCAAGCACGGTGTGTACTCATATCGGATGTTTGACTATGAGATGGTCTCTCAAAATATGTCCGTCAAACGTGTTAAAAAATAGAGGCCGTACCAACACACTTAGGTAGTGATCACGGAGACTGGCAATGAGTGAACTCAAAGCCCGGACATCTTAGTTCGTCCTTTGAAACCCTTTTGAAAGTGCAACGCAGCTATCTGAAAGCCACCCTGCGGCCATTCTTTTGGCGTATCGAGCAATAAGATTTCTTTCAGGCCAAACCCTGCATCACGAACGTCTCTGATGCGTGCCCTGCTACTGAAGTGAACCAGCGGTATGACCCAGACGACATTCGTTGCCAATGACATTGCATGGATATTAAAGGCTCGAAACTCTGACCATGGTGGGTTGCTTATGATCCAATCCACCCGTTCGGACAAATCGAAGAAGTCCCGACCCTCGTCTAATTCGCACCATCTCGCATCTGCTTCTGCGGGGAATGCTTCTAGGAAACTCCCATCACCTCGGCACGGCTCCAGAACAATTCCAGAAGGCGAAAAATGCTCAACAACGTCCCTAGCCATCTGCCGTGGCGTGTACACCTTGTCATGCTCCGGACCATTTCTAGTTGGCACAGCCCGTCGGTTCTTAGGAACGACTTTTGGCGCTATCCGTAGGGCAGTCAAAACGTCGTCCAGAACGCTCATGCGTCCAATACTGCCATTTTCGAGGGAGAGGATGCTGCGTGATGTTACGCCAACTTTTGTGGCCAAGGTGTGCTGAGACATTTTCCGTTCTTGGCGACGGTTCCTAACGATAGAGCCAATTTTCTGATCTGCTTGGCGGCCCTGCCATGTGAGGTTGCACCGAAGTGCCCAAAGGACCTTTTCCAAAGTTCTTAGTGAAGCAGCACTTCTTTCGACACTCGCCAAACTGTCAGGGTTTATTCCCGCCCTACGTGCTACCTCAGCAGCGGAGTGCCCTTGTCGATTACGTTCTCGTTTAACCAGTTCGCCTACTTTCATAGTGAATACTTTTGGGTCACAATCACCCAATTATTTTCACCTATGTTTCGTATTTGCAAGTACAGTAATATGCGCTCTCGCGTTTCGACATTCTCTTTGAGGTGTCATGGTCAAACACGACATAACGACGAAACAGCCGCAACAGTATGAACCACGCATTTGGTGTTGCAGATGCGGCATTCCACGAGCACGCACGTTCCAAGGTGCTTGTTTGGCAAAGCTTCGTTTTGGTTTCGGGACAACTCAGTGCCAAGCATCGAGAGGCCCACTCGATGGTCGTCGAAGACGTCCGAATGATGCGTGGCCGCTTTCCGAAACCAGTCACATTTTCTACTGAGCACACCGACGACCGCATCATGCGTGCCTAAATTCTTTCGCCCTAAAATCGCCACTTTCGGATTGAAGTTTTGCCATTTGCGGAAACTATAACTCCCTCAAAGTTTGATTAAACCCAAGAAGGAAACAGTATCGATGGAAAGAAAACCAGCAACCATCCTAGAGATTGTAGAACGCGAACAACGCCATTCTTTGTCTGATCGTGAGTGGAAACACCGGCTACGTGGATACGGCTATTCGATCAAATCCCGCGAAGATGGTCAGTTTGTTACTTCTCTCCTCGGTGGTGAGGAAATCTGTAAGCTTCCACAAGAATTGGCGGCTTAATCCCCTGTGTAACGCACCAACTGCCAGAACAGAGAGTTCGCCGTTTCTCGGGGCCAGCCTTAAGCGATTTTGGCTAGTTCAATGGACCGTACTGTTCCAGATTTGACGCTATATGCCTTTTTGAATTCGCGTGCGGCAGAGGCGGTCAAACTACCGTTCCTTGATTGGAATTTCATTTCTATTGGCCCAATCATCAGAAGCTCCACACCTTCAAAGTAGAAAGTTTCCCATCCATCCAAGTGTGAGCGAATTATTCCTCGCTCTGCAATGTCATGGATGCTCACATCAATCCCTAGGCATTCGGAAACCGCTGAAATCGCTTCAGACTGAAACTGCCGTTTAAGCTCGTCTGAAACAACATCCTGCATAGTAAGCTAACCCCAACCTGAAACTACGCGAACATAGTTCAGCCCTATTCTCCACCAATCACGTGTGCCGTGACCATCCCTAGTGCAGATTAAATAGCGCAGTTTTCCGCATGGATAGAAGTTGCTTATTGGGGAAAGAAGGATTGAGTTATCCGTTGTGTCTTTCCGACATGAGTAGCCAGAAGCACCAAATTGAAACGATTCTTAGCTTTCCTGGCGTCTGTTTCCAAATCGGCGATCATCAGGGCAAAATTTTGACACAATTTAATTCGCAGTAGAATGTCGTGCACATCAAGAAAGTGCCTCAGAGTCGCTTTTCTTGCCCCCACCCACGCGGCTCTGAGGCATGTTTTCACCCATAGTTATTAGTCTAATCGAGAATGAGGACCGAAACGTTGAGGCCAAAGGCAATTATAGCTGGAAGTGTGAAGCAAACGTTGTCGGAACTAAATCTAAAACATGTGTGGTTCCATCGTGCTATTTTTCGCGGTGAGGACGATGAAGGGCCGGTGTTCATATTCTCGGTCAACAACCCAAAACTACTAAACGATGTAGAGCTAAGGGGATTTTCGGTTCATCACTCAGCTAAGCATCACCCACGCTTAGAAGAATGCGAGATAATAGCACGTCAACGTATCAGGGGATGATCACCACACCACTTCATCGGCCTAAGGTGCTTACGTGGTCTCTCGATGATCTCTTAGTATTCGAAACACAGAAGCTCTTCCGATTTCTAACTGCTTGGCAATCTCATCGGGACGGAAGCCTCTTTCCCTCAACCTCAATACCTCTGGTGCCTTAGCACGTGCAGTTGGCTTCCTTCCCTTGTACTTACCTTCCTTCTTTGCTTTGGCGATCCCATATGCACGACGCTCAGCCAAACGGTCGCGTTCAAACTGAGCAACTGCTCCCATCATGCGCACCAATAGCATTTGAGTAGGATCAGTTGGATCAAGCGGGTGCTTTGACAGGTCGGGAAGCAACCAAATCACATTGTCATTGGCGGGACGAGTAATTGCCTCATCGGCAGCAGCTAGATCACGAAAGGCGCGGTCCATTTTTGACGACACTAAGCATATGCGATTAACTGGAGATGCTTTCTTGCTGGCTTCAGTAATCATTCTCTGAAACTCTGGACGTGCTGATCTCGTTGAAGCTTCCTCATAGAAAAACCGATCACAGCCTATTTGCTTTAATGTCCTGATCTGTTCTTCCCAACCAGCAGCTTGCATTTTGCGATCTACTGAAACCCGTACGTATCCCCATTTCTCCAATCGACACCCCCTGTATCATTGTGTTCTAAAGCAAGTGATACAGTATCATTAGGATGCTGATTCGTCAATTTTGATACACCATGAAGGAAGTTATGTTGGTATCTTTGGGGATGTCCCATGTGAGACAACATTCGCCGCTGTACTGAACGCGGTGTAATTTATCGTAATACAACAATTTCGTGACTACCTCGATCATATCGGCCGGGAGGCATCGGGTTCGCGAAACAAAATGGGGCTTTCGGAGACGGCTCGCGCTGGAAGCGTAAATAGTAAAATGGAGCTAGACAATAGGCAGTATGGCAATTATGTATATGCAATATTATCTTGCTTTTGTAGTTTCGCAAGATTTAGGTGGAGAGAAAAATGTCACAGACATTGTTTGGTGAGAGGCTTAGGTTTCTTCGTGACCAAAACGAAATGTCACAAGATAAACTAGCGAATTTGCTTGGATTAGAGAGTCGGCAAATAGTATCGAACATCGAGACCGGAGTTCGTAAGATAAGTGGC